>CAYLUD010000028.1:0-19760 GCA_964386785.1 uncultured bacterium
CTAGAGTTTGCATCCATAAAGTATGCGTCATGATTTCTTATGTCAAACTGGCGTTCTCCTAGATAGTTCATGACAATATCCTGGTTCCCAGGACACATGGCCACGTGCATCTTTCTACAGGTCCTGCGCTTGGTTTTGCCGTGTTTTTTCACCTTCCATTCTTCCCCGCCATAGACCTTGAGTCCTGAGGAATCCAACACCATATCCGTGATTGTCTTGTCTCCAAATCGCTTGATCTCTTGCCCAAGCTCTCAGGCTCTTCTGCAGATTCTAGTGTAGCAAGGCACTTTAAGACAGAGACCAAGCAAACCCATCATCGAAAGCATGAAACCTCGTAACGCTCGGAAGGGAAGCTTGTAGACAGCTTGGATCATTCCTAGGCTTTATTTCCCAAAAGAAGAGCTAGAGTTTGCATCCATAAAGTATGCGTCATGATTTCTTATGTCAAACTGGCATTTCAAAGGGTGCCAAGATGATAGCCCTCCTCCTAGGAATGCAGTGTACAAGAGAGTCAAGGATGGCTGGGAAAGAGAACGAGACGTCTCTTGCTGAGATCAAAGGATTGGAAGGCAATGCAGAGGGGGCGAAAATTGTGAAAAAAATTGACTGGCTATCATCGCCGATTGCTAGTCGAAATAGCTATGTTTTGAGTAAAGAAGAGGGTTGGAAATGGGGCAAGGTCACATTGTGCAACAACGCCACAGACGCTATCAATAGGATCGAGCCTTTCTATATTTTTGAATAATTCACATGAATACAAAAAATACCTCTAGCTATTTATCTAGAGATAATCGAAATGTTCTACTACTAGCAAAAGCTAATGACGTGCGGAGCGTGGGATGGATACATTCCATATATGTATGACGCAAGGCAATACCCTGAGGATATCGATAGGGGCTTCCATAGCGCTGATCTCCAAAAATGGGCGCTCCCACTGCAGAAAACTGTGCTCGAATCTGATGGTACCTACCTGTGATGAGTGTAATTTCGAGCTGATCAAATCCTTGGATAGAATGCACGATACGATACGATAACTCGGCTAGTTTGGCTTGGGGATGATGGCTCTCTACCACAAGAGCGTGATGCTCTTCATGCACAAGAAAATGTTGTAATATTCCAGAAGAGGCCACGACTCCACCAGGAACCCAGGCTGTATATCGCTTGATAATACGATGTTGCCTTACTTGCTCGTTCATTCTGGAAAGTGCCTTAGCCGATTTGGCGAGTAGGACAATTCCTCCCACTGGCTTATCTAGCCTATGAATGGCATGAAGAAATACCTGGCCTGATTTGTGATCCCGTTGCCGAATGGCCTCCTTACAGATCCCCTCTACGCTATCTGCACGACTTGCATTCGGCTGAGTCAACAACCCATGCGGCTTGTCAATGGCTAACAAGTGGTTATCTTCGTACAAGACAAAGACCGGAGCTAGGCTCCGGTCTTGCAATGGTGGGAAACAATCAACTAAATCCACAGATCGTATCGTCCATTTACATCGGGATTATGTAACTGGCGATCCAGGAGGTAAGGATGAAGGTATGGAAGCTAACTCCAACATCGTATCGAGATGACCAGCCAATAGCATTCCTTGACTCTCAATCCCCATCAATTTCGTAGGTTTTAAGTTGGCCACTACAATCACCTGCCGACCGATTAATTCTTCCGGTGTATATCGCATACTAATTCCAGAAACAATCGTTCTTTCTTCCCACCCTAGGTCCACTCGAAGTTCAAGCAATTTTTTGCTTTTTTCCACTTTTTTAGCCTGTTTGATCGTACCGACTCGCAGGTCGATCGCATCAAACACATCGTATGAAATCTCCGGCTTACAAGTAGGGTTAGTCGCAGCCACAGGTGTTTCCGGTGTCTTTTGAGTAGCATGAAGTAAAGTGATCTCTTCCTTGATCATATCGTCCTCAATTTTTTTAAATATGGGAAAGGGTTTGGGCAAAATACCCATATGGAAAGGAGCATGCAGAATCTGATCCCAGGATTGGGACTCTAACACACCCTCTTCTCCTAGCAATTCCCACATCGTCTGTGCCGCGCCAGGAATGATGGGGCTCGATGCCAAAGCGAGATATTTTGCAGCTACCCAACACACAGCTAAAGTATGTTCTGCTTGAGCGTGCTGGCCTGTTTTGATTGCTTTCCATGGAGCTTGCTGGTCAAAATAACCATTGGCTACCTGAGCCATCTCCATAATCAAAGAGGTCGCCTTTCTGAGCCGGTATTGACTATAATGCTCCTTAAGTTGACCCATGAGTTCTCGAAGCTGGATCAGCACAGGTTCGACCTTGGTAATCTCAGGAAAATCTGGGAGTTTTCCCCCTAGGCGATCTGTAATAAAGGTCAGTGTACGGTGCACAAAATTGCCCAGTTTCCCTACAAGATCTGCATTACATCGTTGTTGAAACTCTTTCCAAGTAAATTCTGAATCGGCTGTTTCCGGAGCATTTGCAGCAATCGTATATCGAATTTGATCCACAGTAAATTTTTGGAAGAAACGATCTAAATCGATCATCCAGCCATCTGATTTACTAAATTTTTTTCCCTCAAGATTGTAAAACTCATTGGCGACCAAATCATCAACCAATTTATAAGGACGATTTTGTCCCATGATCATAGCTGGGAAAAAGACTGCATGAAAAGGAATATTATCCTTACCTAGAAATTGGACATACCGAGTTTCTGGATTGAGCCAATACTCTTCCCAGGCTGACGGTGCACCTTGTTGTGTAGCCCAATCCTGGGTAGCGCTAATATAACCAATTGGAGCGTCAAACCAGACATAAAACACCTTCCCTTCAGCCTTAGCTAAAGGAACGGGTACCCCCCACTCTAAATCTCTTGTAATGCTTCGAGGTAATAAGTCTTCTACGTACTGGCGGGAAAAATTCACTACATTAGGCTTCCAGTTTTTGACCGAAATAAATTTTTCTAAGGACTCTTTAAATCGATCGAAACGGAGAATCCAGTGCAAGGTGAGACGTCGAACTAAGGGAGCTCCCGTCAATTTAGAGCGAGGTTCTATGAGATCCGAAGCTTCATAACTTGCTCCACATTTGCTACACTCATCTCCACGGGCAGCTAGGTGTTTGCAACGAGGGCACGTGCCGATCACGTAACGGTCTGCTAAAAAACGACCATCTTGCTCTGAATACAATTGCTCACTTTCTTGTTCTTCAATAAATCCATTTCCTAAAAGATCTTGGAAGAAAGCATCTACTAGGGGAGCATGGTGTGGATTTGTAGTGCGTGAAAAATAGTCCATCGAAATCTGAAATTTTTTCAACAGTTCGTGGTTGATGGAATGATATGTATCCGCATGCCTTTTTGGCGAGGTCCCTTCCAATTCCGCACTGAGAGCAATCGCTACTCCATATTCGTCAGAACCGGATATGAAGAGCACTTGATTTCCAATTAATCTCTGGAAGCGTGCATAACAATCAGCAGGTAAAAAAGCTCCAGCTAAATGACCAAAGTGCAGCACTCCATTCGCATAAGGGAGTGCTGCTGTAATGAGAACACGTTCTCTATTCATCCATGTCATCCGATTCTAGTGAGGGCCTATTCTCTAGAGCAATCTCTTCTAACACCTCGCTAGCCAAGTACATTTGTGTCCCCTCTCCCCGTGCCACAGCTTCTTGCGCCAACGTAATAGCGTGTTCTACAAGAACAAAAGGGTTGCGGAATTGTTGAATGAGACATTCATTTGTTAGTGTACCTCTAAGGGACATCTTTCCTCCTATATTCTTCTGCAATTACAATGCTTTTTAAAATTTGATAACTATCCATCAGATCCTGATTTACAAACTGATAGTCGTACTCAGATCGGCAGGAAAGTTCGCACTTGGTATAGGCTAGCCGTAGCCTGACAGTTTCTTCTTGCTCGGTTTGTCTTTGTAACATTCTTTCTAATTGGATTTGTTCTGAAGGTGGGCTCATAAAAATAGAAACCACCTGGTCAAACCTCTTTTTCACCTGACGTAACCCCTGTGTATCAAGGGTGAGAATGACATGTTTACCAGCGACGTGTAGTGCTGCGACCTCTTGTTCTAGTGTTCCGTAAGAGTATCCAAATAGATGCACTTCTTCCAAAAAAGCACCCTCCTGTCGATAACTTGCAAACTCTTCTTCAGAAAGGAAGTGGTAGTGTTCTCCATCCACCTCTCCTTGTCGTGGGGGTCTCGTCGTGCAAGAACAGCTCACCCCCAGGTCATGTGGAAATTCCTGAATCAATAAACGGGCTAGTGTCGTTTTTCCCGTGCCTGAAGGAGCACTGATAACAAAAATACGCCCCAATTGATGATTCTTCAATACTCTACTCATAAGGATTACTCAATATTTTGAATTTGCTCCTTACACTGTTCCAATAACGTCTTAATTTCTACGACTTCTTGGACCATACCCAAAAAACAAGCTTTTGCACCTAATGTATTGATTTCTCTACCCATCTCTTGCAAGAGGAATTCCGTTTTTTTTCCTTTATTTCTTCCCTCACACAGAGGTTGTTGCAAGAGCTGATTGATCTGCATCAAGTGACTTTCTAATCGAGTAATTTCTTCAGAAATATCATGCTGATCAATCAACTGTAACACATCAGCAACCCAGCTCGTAGGTTCTAGTACCGGTAATCCAAACTGTTCCCATCTAGTGGAGATCTTGGATTTTCCATGGGCTATAACTTCTTCTTGCCAAGATGCGATGCGACGTACGTGCTCTGCAACTTGGTCCAATAGGCGTTTCATTTGCATCTGCAGATGCAGCCCTTCTTCTTGTTTCATTTTGGCCCATGCATCGACAGCGCTCGACACCAACTGCAGTACAGCATCCTCCTTCATCTCCCCATACACCATCGGCCACAACATCTCTTTGTGAGCTAGCAGAAACTCTAGAGGCATTTTGGTAGGCCCATCAATCTTCGTTAGAAGCTGATCCCACAAAATCTGCATCTGGTCTAGGTTCGTTATATCCAGGTTATAGGATCCAGCAGTGGCTCCTTCTCTACGAATAGAACAGGTCACCTGCCCTCTCACAGCCACTTTTTGAATAATTTTTCGTATCGCATGTTCGAATCTTCTTATAGAAGAAGGTACGTGCATTTGAATATCAAGGTGACGTCGATTCACACTATGAATTTCGCACACCCAATTTTCCTGAAGATTTTTGACCTCTGCAAGGCCAAAAGCAGTCATGCTAGAGAGACGTGCAGCATCGTGACAAGCAGGCATAGAGGAAAACAACCAGATAATTGAGACTAAATTCTAGTTAAAATCCTCGTTTTATTCAATCCATTTTCTTAGATGCAGTCGAAGCCTGCTCTTCTAGGCTACCAGGCAACGTATATCGGAATGAAACTCTCTGAATAGGCGAAGCTCCCCATAATGCTAATCGCTGAATATGACCCTTAGTAGGATACCCTTTATGCACCTCGTACTCATACTGAGGATAGGCTTGTGCATAGCTCTTCATGAGTTGATCTCGGAACTCTTTTGCTACGATGGACGCAGCTCCTATGGTATAGGATAACGCATCTCCTTGGAAAATACCAAGAGAAGGCATCCCTTCCATTGGGACATACGGCCCATCCACGAGCACACAATCGGGACGAATAGGGAGGTTTCGAACGGCTAAACGCATCGCACGATGCGTAGCTTGCAAGATGTTGATTCGATCTATCTCGTAAGCCGAAACGACACCAATCGCGCAATAGGCTGTTTGCAAGATCAGAGGCAAGAGCTCTTGCCTCTGATCTGGAGAAAGAACTTTACTATCTCGAATTCGATCTAGTGGGGGTTCACTGTGAAATAAGCATGCGGCGGCTACAACAGGTCCCGCTAAGCAGCCTCTTCCCACTTCATCTACTCCTGCAAGCCGGCAATACCCAGCTTGTTGGAGAGCTTGTTCAACTTGATGGTTGAGCAACGGCCACCAACCCTTCAGACTCCTTGGGTAGGGATCGTGCTTTTTTTGCAGCTTTCGAGGCGCCAATGTTCTCTTCCACCTTGGCACTTTTACCTGAGGTGCCACGGAGGTAATATAATTTAGCTCGACGCACTTTACCTTTTCTGAGCACCGAAAGGCGAATTCTAGGGCTATGCAGGTTAAAAACCCGTTCCATTCCCTCACCATAAGAGACTCGGTGCAGAGAAAACGTCTCAGCGATCCCCTTCCCTTTGCGAGCTATCACTGTGCCTTCAAAGGTCTGAGTCCTCTCTTTATCTCCCTCGACAATCTTCATGGAAACACGAACTGTGTCCCCAATATCGAATTCTGGAATCTCTTTATTGAGCAACTCTTCATCGAGCTGATCTATGAAATTTTTCATATATTAACCATCCTTACCTTGCATTCCCTTACCTGGAGCGAGAGGACCCCTAGCATGAGCGGTCCATATCCTGGCGGAGCGGAGGGAGAAATTTAACATGTTGCGACTTTTTTCATGAAGGAAAATATATCGAACATGATGGGTTCTTTAGATAGAGCCTGATTTTATCTGCGGGGACTCTGATTCCTCAAACCACTCTGGCCGTACTCGTAACGCCTTTTCCCTTGCCTTCTCTTCCCTCCACAAAGCAATTTCACGATGATTACCTTGCAGCAGGACATCTGGCACAGAGTTTCCTTGAAATATCGCTGGACGTGTGTACTGCGGATAATCAAATTCTCTAGATCGTTGAAAAGACTCTTGATTCGCAGACTCTTCATCGCCTAAGAAATTAGGAAGAAATCGGCAGATGGTCTCCATCAAAATCAGGGCAGGAGTACACCCATGTATCAAGATATAATCCCCTATACTGATTTCTTCGTCCACCTGGCTATCAATTACGCGTTGATCGATCCCCTCATAATGACCGCAGAGGAGGATAATATGTTCTTTTTTTGCATATTCTTTTGCACGGGAGGCTGTCCAGGGGCTTCCTTGTGGAGAGAGATAAATAACATGCGAATGTTCTTGGCGACAAGATGCAATAGCACGCGTGAGGGGTTCGGGCTTCATGACCATCCCTGCCCCCCCACCAAATGGGCGGTCATCCACCTTGTGGTGCTTATCCTGAGTAAAATCCCTAACCTGTACACAACGAACGGATACAATTCCGCGCTCAATGCCCCTCTTCATCATACTGACATGCAGCGGGCCATCAAAAAATTCTGGGAACAAGGTTAGGACATCGAACTGCATTCGTATTATGAAGAGGTCGCTTTCTCTTTGCGTCGATTACGTTTTTTTTCACAAAGTTTAGCTTTCACTGCAAGCTGTCTCTCTTTCCAAGTTTTCAAAACATCAGGAGCGACATCACGAATGAGTTTCTGTGCTTTTTCTGTAGGAATCGCTCCTTGATCAAGCCAATGATGAATGCGATCTGCCTCTACATGCACACAACCTTCTGGTCGATTGGGATCGTACCAACCTACCATTTCTAGGTATTTTCCATCTCTTGGTGCCCGAGCATCGGTGACCACGAGGCGATAAACTTGCAAGTTATGTCTTCCTTGTTGACGCAAGCGAATCTTTAACGCCATGACTTTCCTCCCATGTACTTTTCTAGCTGTTTCTCGTTCGGCATATTTTTGAAAAACTGCTTCATCTTCTGAAAATTTTTTCTCAATCGATACACCTCATCTAGGTGCGTCCCACTACCCCTTGCAATACGCTTACAACGCGACACTTCCAAGGGGTCTAACTCCATCCGTTCTCTTGGGGTCATCGAAAGGATAATAGCCTCAGCAGTATAAAACTCCTTTTCTTTCTCTGCAAGCTCTGGTAAAGAATCTGCTCCTGGCAACATTTTAAGTAATTGCTTGAAAGGTCCCATTTTTTTGAACGACTGGAGATGTTTTAAATAATCATTATAACTTACAGTTGACTTCCTCAGCTTTTGTTCTAGATCTTCAGCTTCCTGCTCACTAAAAACCTCTTGAGCTTGCTTTACTAGGTTAATCGCATCCCCCATCCCCAAGATACGATCTGC
Source organism: uncultured bacterium (assembly GCA_964386785.1). Classification (GTDB taxonomy): domain Bacteria; phylum Chlamydiota; class Chlamydiia; order Chlamydiales; family JAAKFR01; genus SZAS-3. Next base: position 7,978 of record CAYLUD010000028.1, read on the forward strand.
CATAGATACGGGGTTGAAATATCGAAGGTCTTTAATTTTTTCTCCAACCCCTTCAAATTTTATGGGTTTACCAGTAACCTCAAATAAAGAAAGAGCAACCCCTCCTCGAGCGTCTCCGTCTAACATGGTCAGAATACAACCTGTAATGCCTAACTGTTCATCAAAAGAACGAGCCACCTGAACTGCTTCTTGTCCAAGCGCTGCATTCACCACCAACAATACCTCAACGGGTTGTGTATTCTGATGAATTTGTTTGAGCTGGAGCATCAGTTCTTGATCTATTTGCAATCGCCCAGCTGTATCCAATATCACCACATCGGCACCGGCAGCTTTAGCTCGACGAACTCCTTCTTCTGCCACCTGAACTGGATCAGTTGCCTGAGGAATAGAAAAAACAGGGGCATCTACTTGTTGTCCGAGAGTATGGAGTTGTTCAACAGCTCCAGGCCTCTGCAAATCACACGCAACCAGCCACACCTTTTTTGGATTAGGCGACTTCTTAAGAAAATGCACCAATTTCGCTGCTTGCGTGGTTTTTCCAGATCCTTGCAGTCCGCACAATAGATAGACAGAAGGAGGCTTACTAAATAGAAGCTCACTCTCCTTACTTCCCATTACCCGAACCATTTCATCATGAACAATTTTGATGAATTGTTGAGCCGGTGTTACCGATTTCAGCACGGCCTGCCCTAGAGTTTCTTCTTTGACTCTATGGATGATTTTTTTTGCTACTTCGTAATCAACATCAGCCTCTAATAAGGCTACACGAATTTCACGAATTGCATCTTGCAAATTCTGTTCCGTAAGCTGTTTGTTGCGAGATAATACAGAAAATAGGGAAGTAAATTTCTTTGAAATAGAATCAAACATGCAAGCAAACAGAGTAAAAAAAAATCACGATCTCTGCAAGTAAAGATAACGTTCGCGACCAAATGCATCTAAAAATATTTTCCCTTGATACCCTTGATCTAGAAATAGCTGTAACACTCGAGATCCCATATTCGCCCCAATTTCTAACCATACATGAGACACTTTGACTGTAGAAGCTAGTTGCTCATAGTACTCATATCCAGTCACTCCTCCCACTAAAGCCAGTTTTGGCTCTTGCCGGACCTCCTCTTCTACCAAGAACCACTCTCGTGCAGATAAATAGGGAGGGTTACACACAATTCCATCAAATAGTCCATGTACGTCCTTCATCAGATCTGACTGCACGAAGTGGACTTTTAGATGCTGGCGTTGAGCATTTCGTTGCGCTACCTCTAAGGCTGCTGGTGAAATATCTGCTAAGGTGACATCTAGATGAGGGCACTCATGCTTTAGAGAAAGGCCTATGGCTCCACTTCCACAACACAAATCTAACCAACGACCTTGAGGATTCGACCTCACAATCGCTTCCACTAGCTCTTCTGTTTCTATTCTTGGGATCAACACATTGGAATCAATCTCAAATTGCAACCCAAAAAAGTCCACTTGCTTGGTTAAATATGCGAAAGGAATACGCTGGCCCCTATCACGCACAAGCTGCAAAAAATGCGCAATTTGCTTAGGATTCAACTCCTCATCACGCCATAACAAAAGATCTAGACGCGAGCATCCTAATGCAAAGGCAAGTAAATCCTCAGCTTCTCGACGAGGGTTCTGAACTCCAGAAAGAGATAGAAAGGCTTGAGCATCTTGCAAAAGAGAAAGTAAGGGTATCATCCAACAAGTTGTTGTTCGTAGAAATATTTTACAAGAGCCGTTGTCACTCCGTCCAGATCCCCTTCCATCACGCGATCTAGACAGTAGAGAGTTAAATTAATACGATGGTCGGTAATCCGATTTTGAGAAAAATTGTAGGTGCGGATGCGTTCTGAACGATCGCCTGACCCTACTTGTAAGGCTCTAGCTTGACTTTCGGACTGTTTTCGCTTTTCTCTTTCCGCTTCGGCAATCTTTGCCTTAAGAAGTCTCATCGCTTTGCTTTTGTTCTTATGCTGAGAACGTTCGTCAGAGCAATAGGTAACAACACCTGTGGGGAGGTGAGTAATTCTGACAGCGGAGTCTGTTGTATTGACATGCTGTCCTCCAGCACCGGAGGAGCGATAGGTGTCAATTCGAAGATCTTTTTCTTGAATATCAATTTCTTCCTCTTCGAGCGGTTCTGGCATAATTGCAATGGTAATTGCCGAAGTATGCACACGTCCCTGTGCCTCTGTTTTAGGCACTCTCTGCACGCGATGTGTCCCCCCTTCATATTGCAAAAGGCGCTTCACCCCTTTCCCTGAAAGGGCCATGATATATTCTTTGAATCCACCTAATTCTGATGGGTGTGAAGAAAGGGGTTCCCATTTCCACCCCTTCGCAGCCGCGTAAAGCTGATACATACGAACACAATCACCGACAAACAGTGCAGCCTCATCCCCACCTGTTCCCGCTCGTAGCTCCATGATGACATTGCAATCATCTGTAGGATCAGGAGGCACCAGTAACAATTCTAACTGAACCGCGGCTTCTTGTCCTTGCGTCTCCAGAATCGCGATCTCTTCTATGAGGAGCTGTTTCATCTCCTCATTCCCTTCTTGATCCAGGAGCTGTCTTGTTTCCTCCAGCGTCTGCTTGATGCTCGTCAAACGATTTGCTGATTCAAGAATATCCCCTAAATCAGCATGTTCTTTGACCGATTCACGATATTTTTTAGGATCATCAAATGAATCTCCACGACTGAGAAATTCCTCTAACTCCTGGAAACGACGACGAAAATTTTCAATTTTTTCTTGCATGGAAGATCGCGAAAAGGACTATTCTTTACCATATCGCTTTAAAAACTTCTTCACTCGACCCTCTGCGTCTACAAAACCTTGACTATCTGTAAAGAAAGGGTGAGATGCGGAGGAAGTGCTCACTGAGCATGTGGGGTATTGTTCGCCTTTATAGTCTTTATAAGCAGAAGGCTGTAATGCTGCGCCAATCAGGAATTCTGCCCCGTTTGTGGTGTCCACAAAAAGAATGTCTTGATACTCTGGATGTATGCCTTTTTTCATAAAATAAGCTCCCTATATTCTCCTCGGAGGAGGATATCCTAGATTCCTAAAAAAGACAAGGAGAACCCTAAGAAAAGAATAGATTTTCCCATGCGCTTGGGTTATGGTTCTTATTAAAAGATTTGATGTTCTTTCGCCTTATTATTGGTTGTTTCTTGTTGTGTGGCCCTCTGCTACTAGCAGAGCCAGAGAGTCAGCCCATTTTACAAGAGATCCTCTTGGAAGCTCGCATAGGAAGCTATGCGGTATTGCAACAAGGCCAAACCTATACCTTCCTATACGTAAAGAATATCAGCAGTTCTGAGGGAATCTGGCTTGAGGAGATTCATATCCCCGTTTCTTTGTTTTCCAGGTTATCTCTTTCTTGGCGGGATTGGCTTCTTCGGGGCGCCCCTCAACACAGTGGGTGGAATCTTCTTCCTATTTCGGTCCAGAATCTATCGTGTGATCGCTTCTACTCGTTTACACAACAAGCGTGGATTGCCCTACCCTCTAACTCTAATTTTCTCACTACTCTTTTACAACTTTCCTTTTATGAAATTCCAGAGCCAGAAAGAAAAAAAATAGGCCCCCTTCCTATTCGAGGTAAACCAGACACCCGTTCCTTATGGGCACCGGTTATATGTTGGGAGGGTAAAAAAGTACAGGGAGTACCATTTCGAGCATATGTAGCCCGATGGCCACAGGACCAGAGTGACTTGGCAGGGCGTCGGATAGAGATCTACTTACCGGAAGCCAACTCTCCTTATCTCACTTTTTTTCCCTATTGGATGGAAGTGGAAGGGCGCCTTGGACAAGCCAAACTTCGATTAGTAGAAAGCGGGATCCTGAATCAAGGCTAAAGTCTCCTGTGATCATCGCGGTTGCAATTCAGAAATTCAGGACTGTAACCTCCTTATAGGTAGCGATGCGCCTTGCTATTGTATCGACACCAAAAGCCCAGCCACTACCTCCATCACCAATTTTATGACTCTTGTATGTTCCTTGTCTCATCTCAGCCATTCCGCTTCTAACGTGACATCGAGATGGGTTGTCGATTTCCATGAAAAATCCTCATCATGAAATGTAAGACCTGATACGATGGGCGTGTCTGGGATTTCCATTTATGTTTCGTCACTATTCTCTAAGAAAGTCTCGCTCGTTATTTCATCGGTACATTCGCTTGTACCGAAGAAAACAAGAACAATTCAGTAGTCGACAATCTGCGGCGTTTCTCTTACAACTGAAACGATTAGAAACGTTCATTTGGAAAAAAGAAAAAGCAGAGGCATCAAAGGAAGCCAAGCGACTCGTCCAATTTTGTGAAGAAGAAGGGATCCGATCCTGGAAAGATAAGGGGCGCGACCTATTCCTTTCTCTCTCCTTTGCATTACTTATAGCTTTAGCGATTCGGCTCTTTTGGTTTGAATTATACGAGGTCCCCACTGGATCGATGCGCCCAACCATTATGGAGCTAGACCGCTTAGCTGTATCTAAAACCACCTTTGGGATCCCTATCCCTTTTAGTTCTTCTCGCCTTTTCTATCATCCAGATCGCATTCAACGTGGTGCCATCATTACATTTACCTCGGAGGGAATGGGGATCACAGATTCTACATATCGATATTTTCATTTAATTACGGGAAACAAAAGGTTTGTAAAACGAGCGATCAGTCGTCCTGGGGATACTCTCTATTTTTATGGAGGGCAAATCTATGGAATTGATGCAGAAGGACAACCCATTACGTCCTGGACAGACACAGAGTTTCTTCATCGTTACGGATTGGAACACCTAGATCATGTACCCTACATCACGTACCAGGGAAAATCAGAATGGAGTCTGCCTACGCCAGAAGGTTTTTTTCGTAAAACTCTCATTCGGCAAATGAATCTACCCGTGGCCTCTATCGAGATCGTATCCAAGGGCAAGGTAGAATCGAAGTTTTTTAATGGCCATGAGTGGGTCGCCGATCACCCTGAACAACTACGATTCGCTCACTCTTCTCCTGTTTCGTATAGTGATCTGTGGGGATTAGGCAATTATGCCATGGTGCGCTTGTTATCTGCCAAGGAAACACACAAATTTTATGGTCCACAACTCGACACCCAAGCTCCTTTGTTTCTTGAAATTCACCATACACCGAACCTAACTGCACCGCCCCCTCTTCTACGGATGGGTCAGCAGGGCAAGATCTATCCTATGATCTCACCCTTCACAGCACTGTTGCCCTTAGGGCGCGAAGAGTTAGAGACCTTACAGCATGCTCTATCCACCGCTCGTTTCTGTGTGAAAAAGGGATCTGCCTTCCCCTACCAAAAGGGGCGCGCATCACCCCAACCAAAAGAATTCGACATCTCTCTTCCACAGGTGCCAGATGGTTGTTATGAGTGGGACCAAGGGACCGCCTACCGTATCTACTGGGGGGGATGGCGAAAAAAGCTATCCATGCAACATCCGTTATACGATCTATCTCTCCTGCCCATCTTGTTCAATGCAGGGGAAGGATGGAATCGACTATATGAGACGTTAGCCCCCTATCAGCCGTATCACCCCCATCGGTATGCCTACTTCCGGGATGGAAATCTTTATGTCATGGGGGCTCCAATCCTGACGCAACAGGATGAACGACTGAAGGCATTTCTGAAAGAAGAACAGCGTAAAGAAGCGCAAGCCTCGGCCGCCATGCCCTACATTGGATTTGTAGATCGTGGTCCCCCACTGAAACCGGATGGAACTCTAGACGTAGATAAAATTCTCGCATTTGGCCTTCATATCCCTGACGATGCTATTTTGGCTCTTGGAGATAATTATCCAATGAGCGAAGACTGTCGAAGTTTTGGCTTCGTGCCTATAAAAAATTTACGAGGTGGCGCTCTCTGTACATTTTGGCCATTGAGTACACGCATCGGCGCGCTTCCTCAACCCGTGACCCCCTGGTTCACTTTACCCAATCTGATTATAGGGAGTATCGTGACCACTTCCATCGCGCTCACAATACTCTACTATCGCAGACGGAATCGCACGCGATTATTTCCTGATTGATTCTCTCTTCCGCATCAAGAAAAAATGTGTTGGAATAAATAAAACAATAAATTATCGATACAATTTTCTGACTCAATCTAGAGATAGAACTCATATGAAAGACATCAGATTAGAGTCCGATAGTTTAGGACAGGTAGAAGTACCTAAATACTGTCTTTGGGGAGCGCAAACACAACGATCTTTAGATCATTTCTGCATTGGCAATGACCTGATGCCTAGAGAGTTGATTGAGGCCTATGCGATTCTCAAAAAAGCTGCCGCAACAATCAACTGGCGACAAAAGCGACTATCTAAAGAAAAAGCCCATTTGATTATCCAGGTATGTGATGAAATTCTCTTGGGAGATCACCAAGACCAATTCCCCCTACATGTCTGGATGACAGGTAGTGGCACGCAATTCAACATGAATGTGAATGAGGTGATATCCAACCGCTGTTCTCAACTTACACAACAGCCCCTAGGCAGCAAATTTCCTGTACATCCCAATGATGATGTGAATCTATCACAATCTTCTAACGACTCATTTCCCTCAGCAATGCATATCGCGGTAGCTATCCAAACTCACCGTCAAGTACTTCCCATACTTAACACCTTAGTGCAATCAATCAACAAAAAAGCAAAGCAATGGGATCACATTGTCAAACTGGGGCGTACCCATCTACAGGATGCGACCCCGATAACCTTAGGACAAGAGTTTTCAGGTTATGCAGCAACGTTATATGACCATATTCACCATCTCGAATCCTCCCTTACAGGGGTGTATGCATTAGCCCTTGGAGGCACTGCTGTGGGCACAGGAATCAATACCTTGGAGGGTTTCGATGTGCTAGTAGCCAAAGAAATCGCCAAACTAACAAAATTACCATTTGTGACAGCTAAGAACAAATTTGCTGTCCAGGGTGAACACTACGCACTCGTCCAGTTAAGTGGGGCGCTGAAGGGTCTCGCCACTTCTTTATATAAAATTGCGAATGACATTCGGCTACTCTCCTGTGGACCCAGGGCTGGATTCTACGAGCTCCTGATCCCATCCAACGAGCCGGGGTCATCCATCATGCCGGGGAAGGTTAATCCTACTCAGTGCGAGGCATTAGCCATGGTGGCTGTGCAAGTCATGGCTAATGACACGGCTATTTCCTTTGGAAATGCTAGTGGATACTTAGAAATGAATGTATATAAACCACTTATTATCTATAACCTTACTCACTCGCTTAGGATCTTGAGTGATGCGTGTCGCAATTTTGAAATCTTTCTGATTCGCAATACAAAGCCTAATCTAAAGAGAATCAAACAAGATCTAGAGAACTCTCTCATGCTTGTTACAGCATTGAGTCCTGCAATTGGTTATGACAAAGCTTCTCGAATTGCTCATTTTGCATTAGATCACGATTTAAAGCTAAAAGAGGCCGCCTTACAACTAGGCTTTGTTACGGAAAAAGAATTTGATTCCCTAGTGAATCCTATACATATGTGCCATCCACAAAAAAAACGAGGAAAAACATGACCCGTCTTTCTGGTATTCGCGTTCTTGAATCTGCTTCTTACAATAAATCCACTGCCTTTTCTACAGAAGAGCGCGCTCAACTCAACCTTGAAGGGCTACTTCCTGATGTTATTGAATCTATCGAAACGCAACTTAATAGAGTTTTAAAGCAACTTAAACACAAAACAACAAACTACGATCGATATCTTTTTTTAATGAATTTACTAGATCATAATGAAACCCTATTTTACAAGACCATCATGTCCGATCCCACGTACTTTTTACCTATTGTGTACGATCCTACGATAGGAGAAGCTTGCGTAAAATTTGATCTTGGATTTCGTCAAACACGAGGCATGTATGTATCGATCAAACAACGTGGAAGGATCAAACAAATACTTAAGAATTGGCCTCGACAAGATGTGCGTTTTATCTGTGTCACTGACGGTGGAAGAATCTTAGGTTTGGGTGATCTCGGTGCGAATGGTATGGGTATTCCTATTGGAAAGCTACAACTCTACACAGCAGCAGCAGCTGTACCTCCTCAATATTTATTGCCCCTTTATCTCGATGTAGGAACGAATAATGATTCCTTGTTACAAGATCCGCTATATTTAGGAATCAAGGAAAAACGTCCTTCCCAACAGGAGCTCTACTCATTCGTTGATGAATTTGTCGCAGCTGTAGAAGAGCTTTTCCCTCTCTGTTGCATTCACTTTGAAGATTGGACAGGGATCGATGCGGTGAATCTACTGCAACGTTATCGAGATAGGATTTGTTGTTTTAATGATGATATTCAAGGCACTGCCGCGATTACCCTATCTGGTTTAGTCAACGCAATGAAGGTAAAACAGGAACAATTCAGCACACAAAAAATTCTCTTCTTTGGGGCGGGATCGGCTGGTATCGGCATCGCCAATCTGATCACATCTGTAATGGTAAAGGAAGGGCTATCCTTGGAACAAGCACGGGCACAAATTGCTCTATTCGACATTCATGGTTTGATTGAAGATACACGTAATGATCTTCTTGACTTTCAGAAACCTTATGCTCATCCATTTACCCCTACACAAGATTTGGTACAAGCGATTCATCAGTTTCAACCTACAGCAATCATAGGAGTAAGTACTGTGGGAGGAACCTTCACAAAAGAGGTGATTGCAGCTATGGCTCAGCTTCATGAGCGCCCCATCATTTTTGCGCTTTCTAACCCAACAGAGCACGCTGAGTGTACACCGCAACAAGCTTATGAATGGTCAAACGGAAAGGCCCTGTATGCTGCAGGAGTGCAGTTCGATCCTGTCCAATACCAGGGCAGAACTCATCTTCCTGGACAAGCTAATAATTTTTATATCTTTCCAGCAGTAGGTATGGCTATTTTTGCCACCCAAGCAACTCGAGTGAATGATGCGATGTTTATCGAAGCGGCCTACGCTATAGCAGATGAAGTACCTACAGAGCTCTTATCTCAAGGATGCTTATACCCGTTACAAACAGATGTGATATCCGTAGAACTCCGAACAGCAGCTAAAGTGGCCAAGAATATTTTTGATCAAAACCTAGCCCGTACCCAACGCCCCCACAACATTCAAGATTGGATCGAACAACATGCATATAGACCAGACTATTCTTCTGTGGAGATAGAACCATCTACAATCGCTCTTCAGGTTTGAGCTTCCATCTTGATTATGTGATCCATTCTACATCGATTCGTATGGTGTTTTCGGATATAGAACGTCTGTATCTGAGAGGATCAAATGGATCTATCCAATCAGCAATACCCGTCAACTGCTCTTGCGCAATTTCAAGATCTGATGCAATATCTTCATTGCCTGTTCTTGCTGCATAACATGTGATGAATGGGCGCAGGATATGGCTACAAAACCATTCCACACAACCTTTACTAAACCTTACTATTCCGAATATGGCCAGTGCAACAGGCGTACATCCTCCTCACAAATTCTCGCGGCTATATGATTCGCGTGTTTCTCATGTGACCCGGGTGAAGATGCTCACTACGCATCTTTTTTTTGCTCAATTACTTAATCTGTACACTATCTGGAGCAGGGCATCCTCAAAAACACCATGGACTCAGATATATGAAGCACACAAACAAGAGGATACTGATCTCCAAGTTGTGCTTTTAGGACGTCTGCTGTTTATATTAGATGACAAGAACCAATCCCTGGACATCGTATTATTGCATGCTTTGGAAGGGTGTAAAATTACGCAACCTTCTTCTATACGATTGATGCATATTGATATACATCAATCGGAATCCGCGACACACTCTAATCCGCAGGATTCGGATCTTAACTCTGATTGCACGAAGGAGGAAAAATCCCTTCTCAATGATCTATGCGGTACAATAGAAACTGGTTTTTCCCCTGTGATGTCAGGCGAACGCCTTCTCTTTGTGAATCAGAATCAAGTATATGACATAGAAAGCAATGCTATCAGCAACGCTCCGTGTAATCCTCTTCCTAAAAACTGCTTCTTTTTGGATCATGAGGATTTCTATTATACTAATAATCAATCCATTTTGGTATGCCGCAATTGTCAAAATGCAGACAACACAGGAAAGACCGAAAACCAGATTACGGAATGGGCTAGCTGCCCTCAGGAGATACACAAGCTCATGCCAGTCTACCAAACCGAAGAGGCTACTCTCAAGAAACTCCTAATGGGGATATGGGCATCCAATTCGCAGCATATCACGTACTTTTACCCTATTGATGATCCATCGAATCCCATACAGCTAGAAGAAGAGGCTCGATTTCTTGGAGTGACGTCTAAATATTTATTCTATCAATCTTGTAAAGACAGACTATATCAGCTATCCATTCTTGATCGAGAATCTTATATGTTAGCGAAAGAACCTGTGCTGTTCATGTATGTTCCTGGTACCTCTTTGCCTTATGAATTTCTTATGTTTATTGCGGCAGATCGATCTCCTGATCGTAAGGAGCATACAGAGTTGGAATCATCATGCAACATCTCATAACTACCATCCAATAAGGTCTTCCAACCCACTCATCATAGTCTTCTTAAGGCCAACCTTTCTCACCTCTGTATACCCCCACGTTCTTTCATATTTTGATAGATTCCTATAGAATCAACAGTTTCAAGTTCCCCCATTGGGCAAGAGATTGGGTACATTTCGCCAGTTGTATAGCGACTTGATAAATTAATAATTTTCTTTAACTGTAAAGAGTTCTTGATAGATAGACATCGCATAGTAGATCAAGACTATTTTGTTATAACAGATACTCATCTGGAGGATTCTATTTTTATTTAGAAATCTCAGATTCAAAACCAGGTGAGCCAATACCGTAGCAATGCTGTCACGGCTTGCGGCATTTCCATAGGGCTCATATGGCCTGCATCTTCAACAACTGCAAGTGTTGCACGTGCAATCTGAGCCACTAAATCTTCATGCTCTACGAGAGAAAAATTGTTGTCTTGTGCAGCATGAATCACTAAAGTAGGACAATCAATTGTCGGTAGAATCGAGAGAGACTCTTGTCTTCTTATCATGGATTCTTCTTGCTGAATGAAAACATCTTTTCCCACTTGCAAAAACATATTTTTTACATCTTCTTTTACATCAGCAACATGCACAAAACAAGAAGTGATCTCATCAACAATTTCATGAAAACATCCTTGTTGTGCCCTGGTGATCATTTCTTTTCGTTTTGCTTTTTTTTCATCCGAATCACTTCTTGCTGTTGTGTTTAATAAACAGAGTTTCACAACCCGATGCGGAGCTAACCGCATGATTTCTAAACATAGCCATCCTCCCATCGAATGACCAGCCATAGCAAATCTAGGGGGGGCTTGTCGTAACACTTCTTGTACCATATTTTCAGGGGTATTTTCTCTAGGAGAAACAATATGAATGGAAGTCAACTGCTTCAAGTGATGCAACTGATGTTTCCAAACAGTATGATTGGATAGCAATCCCGATATAAGAACCAGTGGGGGTATTGTATGCAACTTAGTGGCGTGATGTAACAAATGCATTACCCATTCTTATTTCATTAAAAAATAAATATAACACAAAACTCCAGAGAAAAACAATTCACTAAAAACAAAAAGCTTCAGTAGTAAATCTGAGAGATACTGTCCGCCAGAGATGAAGCGGTTGGACTTGTGCTGCCAGTCGCAAATACAGAAGCGATGTTGATGCATTTAGATCATATTGCCATGCATATTCCTGCGGGAAGACATGCTGTTATTGTGCTGGACCAAG
>CAYLUD010000029.1:0-19248 GCA_964386785.1 uncultured bacterium
CATAGCTGGCCGTTATAATTATGATCAGCCACCCCCAGCTCCACCCCCAGCTCCACCCCCAGCTCCACCCCAAGATCCAGCTCAACATCTAGCTCCATCCCCAGCTCAACCTGCTGATTCACAAAAATCTCTGACTCAAGCTACAGAGCTCGGTAACAAAATAGCTAAAAATGGCATAGAGAAGCTGGATAAGGTTATAGACCATTTATTTTTGTTGTATTCACATAATAAATTGCCGCGGCCGGCTGCTTTAGAATCATTAAATAGATTGATTGATCCTTTAAAAGAAATGTCTGAAATGCTTCTGGAGCTGCTAAACCTTGTTGCTGCCATTCCTCAACAGAACCAGTCTCAAGACGAGACTATTGCATTACAAATGCGTTTTACGAATCTGAATAGCTCTTTAGAATCTTTAGAATCTGTTCTAAAGATACTCTCACGTTTGATTGGAGTTTTGAGATATATTCCAGCAGATCAGGATCGCATATTTTCCAATAGAGCTGAGTTCATTCTTGCTTTGGAGTCCCTACAGACTTCACTTGAACGCATAAAAAGTAATATAGTCACATTCCAAGGTCTTCGTACGCAACAAGTATCGTTATCGAATATTCTTACAATTAGCACAGAATATAGCAAAGCTGTAACCAACCTGTGCACAGCTCAGGCAGAGGCCTGGTTATCTATTTCCAAAGTATTTGGGCTACTTGCAAAGCTCAGTGAGCGCATCCAAACGATTATTTTATCTCCCATTCAAAACGCAGCTCATCCCAACGCTACACGCCTATCGCGTATTAATTCAGTGGTGACTTGTTTTGTTCCACTGATACCCCTCTTGTCATCACTTATCCGAGGCATTAAAGATAACAATATAACGTCCTTACTTCCGATGTCCTTACTTCCGAGTAAAATATTGGATGCGGGATTATCTCAACCTGCGCTTGCAGCTTTATCCCTCCACGGGCTGTGCCTAGCTCCTCGAACCAATGATGAGATTTATGCTATGCTCAAGGATAATTATGGGTGGGATTCTGCATTAATCGCATACGCAAAGTGGCTATGGGTGGAGCAACAGGGCATTGAAGAACGCGTCCTTCATCAGGTGAAGCTAGATCCAGAAGGAACAGCCTTGTTGGACGCTTATATCAGGGATCGAACAGCGCAAACTAGCAATCAGGATCGAGTAGTTCCTCCTCATCTTGCTTGCCCGAGTGAGCATACCCTGCCATCTGATTCTATGCAATGTATAGAGTGGAGCCGTGCATATCATGAAAAGATACTCGGAGCCATACTTGTACATTCTATTCCTCCACTACTTCAGATCCTAGATTATTTACTATTAAATAAAAAATGGGATCATTCGCGTCCAAGCAACTTTTCTTTCCCCGTAATAACCTCCGGACCAAGATTCGCTCTCGATGAGGTAAAAATAGTAAATCGCTATTTACCAGGAGCTACTGTTCTAAAGTGCACTAAGCAGAAATCATATAAGAATCTAGAAAAAGAAGCTGGATTACTACAGTTTGAGCTGTTTACAAGCGAAGAATTAGAAGGTTTATGTGAAAAGGCTAAATCCCTCAAGAATACACAATCTGCACTTGGAGAGTATTATGCCAATCAACTTTCATTTCTAAGGGATCAGATTGATTTAGTGAAGAACAAAAAGCAAATCATTATCAAACATTCTACACAGGTATTGGATTGGGATACTATAATCAATAAGATCACGCTGCTGCGTATAGAGGGCTTGATACCCTTAATAGACATCTTACCTATGGATATACAAGACAGTGCAATTATCGCTCTAGACAGAGTAAAATCAGAAATGAGAGAGCGAGTGCCAGCTTTATATGACGAATTAGATGCTTTGCCTAAAGGCTATTTTGATGACCTCCTGCACGGAGTTCTTTGCTTGGTTAAAAGGTCATTAACTCATACAACAGAGGAGTCTAAAGCTATATTGTCTTGGTATCAGAAGCAGGCGAAACCTCTACTCGAGTCATTAGCGGATGGAAATCCCAAATCCGTTATACAATGTTTAGAGAGCTTGCAACATCTACTTTCAACTATGCAAGAAGAGCCAGGACCAGGACCAGGACCAGAGCCAGATTAAGAAAAAATAGATCTTTTTTAGTCTAGCTTAGTATAATGGATCCTCATCAAGGGCTTGGAGTGGATCGTAAAACCTTTCGCATCGATACATTGGGCTGTCGTACGAATCAGTATGAAAGTCAGGCATATCGTGAGCAGCTACTTCAGTTGGGGTGGCGTGAGGCTGCATCAGGACAAGCAGCCGACCTCTGTATTATCAATACCTGTACGGTCACCTCGCAGGCAGATCAATCAAGTCGCTCCCAAATCCGACGCCTGACAAAAGAAAATCCAGATGCTTCCATTGTAGTCACAGGCTGCGCTGCCGAAAAAGATTCCGAAGGGCTCCTTGCAATCGGACCCAAGCTACGAGTAATTCCCAATCGTAGCAAAGAGACCTTAGTAGAACAGCTGTTTCCGGAGGAACTTTCGTGGCCAGAGTTTAAAATCAATCGATTTGAAGCTCATACTCGGGCCTTCGTTAAGGTTCAGGATGGGTGTAATTCTTTCTGCTCCTACTGCATTATTCCTTATGTCCGAGGGCGTTCTCGCTCCAGGGAAGAGGGCGCTATCCTTAAGGAAATCGGAGATTTAGTGACATCTGGGTATCAAGAGGTGGTGATTACAGGGATCAACGTTGGAGATTACCAACCAAGTTTGTCTGCCTTGATCAGAAAGGTAGATGCCATACCCGGTCTAACACGAGTGCGACTTTCTTCCATCGATCCTGATGAGGTCAATCGGGATCTCATCGATGCCATTCTTGAAGGGCGCCATACCTGCCCTTCTCTCCACCTCGTTCTTCAGTCAGGGTCCGATGCCATTCTCAAACGGATGAATCGTAAATATACGATTCGGATGTTTACAGAGAAAGTGCAAGAACTCCTCGATCGATATCCTGATTTTACCTTTACGACAGATGTGATCATAGGCTTTCCTGGAGAAACAGAAGAAGATTTTGAAGATACCCTACGTGTTCTTAAAGCCGTGCCTTTTGCTAAGGTGCATGTCTTCCCCTTCAGCCCTCGAGAAAGAACGAGGGCTGCTTTGTATCCGCCTGTACCTCCCCTTATCCTACAGGAACGTAAACAAAGGGCACTTCGGCTAGTCGAACAAACGAGTTTTGCGTTACGAGAGCGCTGGCTGGGTAGAGAGGTAGAGGTCCTGGTAGAAGGGGGGGAGATGGGGCATACTCGTGAATTCCTGCCTGTTCATGTGCAAGCCCAACCAAATGAAAGGATATGGGTGCGACTGATAGAAAATAGACCCACAGGACTCGTCGGTACCCCCCTATGATTGAGATTGGCAGCCGCCTGCGCCCTTTTTCTCACCAGCCCGGTATACGATGCCTCTTGCCTCGTAGTGGAGGCGTCGTTCGTTGCTATCCCACTCGCCTCATCTTGCCGAGTCGGGAAATCTATTTACCTTATGAAGGGAGAGTTGAGGGGTTCACGGTAGTGCAAGATCTTGAGCGCGATTGTGTCACGGTCTTTCATCGCCATATGACATGTCATATTCTGCCAGATGAACAGGTCATATTTGGAAAACATCCACATAGCCTCACATTTCAGGGGCCTCGTTATGATTTTGGCGCTTCTAAAAAATTGGAAATGGAATCGCTACGGAAGCGCTGCGACGTGAGAGAAATGATCCCGCTATGGATACGACTTGGTCAAGGTTTTTCTCTCCCAGCTATTCCTTTGGATTCCCAAGGTTGTTTTTCTTTATTAGCGAAGTTGCAAGAATTAGTGGCATGCAAACACCATGATGCCCTATTTCCTCTGCTACGAGATCTATTCCTAGTAGGCTTTGAAGGGATGATGGTGCCTAGAGCAGAGGATACAGACTTCCAAGGAATTATACCCAAAGAAATAGGACCCTCCATCAACGACCCTCTTTACCTTCTCCAAGAAGGAGCTAGCTGTCTCCGTTCGCTGTTTCTTCATACGGAAGGAAATCATGTGACCCTCTTGCCCCACCTTCCTTCTCCTTTGGTTTCTGGAAGGATTGTAAGAGAACGATTTGGTTGTGGGGAGATCTCGTTAGCATGGCAGAAAAAAATGATTCGCCAAGTAGAGATCTACCCCTCACAATCAGGAGAGATACACCTCCATTTTCCTTCCTCTGTACGTTCCTATCGCATTCGAGCTCGAGGGGAACGGGCAGCACAGCGTATGGATTCCATGAGCCCACTGGTGCTTTCTCAGGGTATTCCCTATCTTTTAGATCAGTTTGTATCCTAGGGTTGGCACAGTTATTGCTCTCTTCTATATGGAGGCATTCATGCTGCTACCTATTCTCAAAACTTCTGATCCGCGCTTTCTTGAGAATATGCATCGCATCCTCTATGGACAACATTGGGATCCGCATTGTTTTCTGGGATTGCATCCTTTTTTTAACGACCATAGCGTGATCCGCCTCTTTCGTCCTGGAGCCACACAGTTGTTTATTGAGGTTGAGGGGAAAATCCATCCGATGCGTCGTATTCACGAAGAGGGGATGTTCGACCTGGTGGTGCCTAAAAGAATCAAAAAGCAAGACTATCGAGTCTTTCTCCAAGATGGGGTATTGGTACACGATCCCTATGCGTTTTCCCCTACTTGGGGAGAGTGGGATAGCCATCTCTTTGGAAGGGGGGTTCATTACGAGCTCCATCATATGATGGGGGCTCGATACAAACATGTGGATGGGATCGAGGGTTTTTCATTCATCGTCTGGGCCCCTAATGCGCAGCGGGTATCTGTTATAGGGGACTTTAATCACTGGGATGGTAGGATCCACCCCCTACGTTCGATGGGCGGCTCAGGGGTCTGGGAACTATTTATCCCAGGCTTGCGTGAAGGGGAACATTATAAATTTGAGATCCTGACGCAGCAAGGGAAGATACTCTGTAAGGCAGATCCTTATGCGATACACTGCGAGCTGCGTCCTAAGACAGCCTCCGTGTTGGCCCGTCTGACTCATCCGTGGCAAGATGCATTATGGATGGCTTCAAGAAGTGCAACACAAGGTCCTCTCAATATCTATGAAGTACATCTGAAAAGTTGGCAACGCGATCCTCATCGGCTGAATTATCAAGAGATTGCCGTAGACCTCGTCGCCTATTGTCACTATATGGGATATACCCATGTCGAATTTCTTCCTATTATGGAACACCCACTAGATGAATCATGGGGATATCAGGTAACTGGCTATTTTAGTCCCACTGCGCGACACGGCTCTCCTACTGATTTTCAAGCAGCTATAGACTATTTTCATCAGAACCAAATCGGAGTTATTTTAGATTGGGTGCCTGCCCATTTTCCTCAAGATGACTTTGCTCTATCCCAGTTTGATGGCACCGCGTTATATGAACATGCTGATCCCCGTCAAGGCTATCATCCCCACTGGCATACCTCGATTTTTAATTATGGTAGGCCAGAAGTATCAAATTTTCTGCTTTCTTCTGCTTTATTTTGGTTAGAGTCGATGCATGTTGATGGATTACGGGTCGATGCAGTCGCCTCGATGCTCTATCTGGATTATGGGAGAGAAACAGGGGATTGGATTCCTAATGCGTATGGGGGAAAAGAAAATTTGCATGCGATTGAGTTCATTAAACATCTTAACTCCATCGTGCACCAGCGGGTTCCAGGGGCAATGATGATCGCGGAAGAGTCCACCTCCTTTCCAGGAGTCACACAATCTGTTGCATTCGGAGGACTGGGTTTTGATTATAAATGGAATATGGGTTGGATGAATGATACGCTACGCTATTTTGGTAAAGATCCCTTTTTCCGAAGATATCACCATCATGAATTAACTTTCGGCCTCCTCTATGCCTTCTCAGAACAGTTTATTCTTCCCTTGTCTCACGACGAAGTCGTCCACGGAAAGCACCATTTTCTATCCAAAATGACAGGGGACTATTGGCAACGATTTGCCAATGTGCGGCTGCTCATCTCGTATCAAATATGCCAGCCAGGCAAAAAACTCTTATTTATGGGATCGGAACTGGGAATGTGGGAAGAATGGAATGTGGCCACCCCCTTGACTTGGTCTCTACTTTCCTATCCAGCTCATGATCAACTGCAAAAGTTTGTGCGAGACCTAAATCACATCTATTTACAGGAAGAATCCTTATGGAGGTATGATCATCATAGTAGTGGATTCCAATGGGTGGATTTTTCCGATGAACACAATAGTATAGTGAGTTATCTACGCAAAGGAGATCGGCAGGAGGCTCTATTGTGTATTCATAATTTTACCCCATCCTACCATGAAGGATATTATTTGCCCCTCCTATGCCCACCAGGGATAGAGATTTTTTCTTCAGACGATCTGCAATACGGAGGGTCAGGTAAGGTTAATCTGCCAGTATGCCAAGAAGAGAAAGGGTGGAGAGTATCTCTACCACCGCTAGCTACTGTAATCTATCGCGTGCAACAAGAGTCACCTCTGTAAGGTTCGCTATACGGAGAGTTTCATTGAAGGAAATCACACGTACTCTTCCTACTACAGCTTTGTTATCCTGGAGTCAATTGGACATGAGTAGTAGATATTTTTTTTATTTTACAGATTTTGTGCCGTTGTTCTCTCGATACTATTTCGAAGCATGCCATAGGAATCAACCTCAAAAAAAAACAGTGAACAATAATCTAAATATTCGATAAAATACGTTCTTTCATTTCTATTTTAGGTTGTATATGGCGATTACTAAAACTTTTAGTGATGGACTTTCACTTGCTAATGATTGCCATGATCCATTTGGTTCTAGGAGTTTTTTGAACACTCAGTTTATGCGGGGGTTTAGAAACAACTGGTCTGGGACCTATCATGTCAGTATGACGGCATTTGCGATATTGAGAGGATTCGCAGCTACCTTTGCATTTCCGGTCTATTCTGCAATTGGTATTGTGTCTTTGCCCGTATACGCGGGGGTATTAACTTATAAAAAATATGTGAAAGGGGACTCGGGGGTGCAAGATAAAATAGCAACAACCCTAGTAGCTTGGCTATTCTGCTTGATTGCCCTTGGGGGTGCGGCAGGCTTTCTCGCGCTCTCTGCTTTCCATTTAAATCTCCTCCAGGGTACATCGCTTATCATTACCGGGTGTGCTTTGAGTGTCAGCTTGCATGTCTACCGAGCTCTACGAGAACCAGATCCAATCAGCATACCCTCTGCCTAACGAGCGAGTCTGCCCTGTTTCTCTAAAGGAATCCTTTCCTATTCAGCTATAGTTCGTTTTTTTTTGTAACCACTTTTAAGATTTTATTAATAAAATTTTTCATTTTAATTGAAGTATTAATAAAAATATTTTTACGGTACAATAGGGAGAATGATTGATGGACCTAATCACATATCAAGTGGGGAGTTTTCCTCTCCTTGGATCGACCCTAAAAAGAAGAAAAAAAGTAATAGTGAGATCTTCATCAAAGTGATCAATGCACCAGGAGCTTGGATTGATCGATCCAAGGTCGGTAGCTGGGAGCGTGTTGCTAAGGTGGCTGCAATAGGTCTAGGTGCTCTGGCCCTAGGCTGCCTATTGAGTTATCTATACGTAAAAAGTTCAGGGTTGGCTAAAGGAAACATTTCTCTGACTACATTTCCTTTTTTAGTCATCATAGTTGGGGTCGGTGCGGCTGGATTAGGACTTATCATTCGAGAGTGTTTAAAAGGGGCTAGTGCGCAATTTCAATCCGCATTCATAAAATATTTAAATCACCTAGCCCATCTCGCAATTCTAGGATTGGTCATCACCATGCTTACCTTCCAATTCCAACACGGATTTGTCGAGGGCATGAGTCTAACCGGGATTACAGTGATCACAGTATCTATTTATGGAATCATCTTCTTAGCGAACTACATCGATAAACTGCTAGATAACCCAGAACAGCATGGAACGAATACAAAAAAAGCCTACATCGTCTAAGAAATATACGGCTTGTTCTAAAGCCTAGCCTTCAGAAGATCGTGTACTTTTTCGGGTGGAGCCTTCCCTGAAGTAGCCTTCATCACTTGGCCTACAAGAAAGCCGAAGGCTCTCTCTTTCCCATTTTGGTAGTCCATAACCACTACAGCATGATCTACCAATACTTGCTCTACAATAGATACCAACAGCGCGTCATCGTCTAATAAAGCTAGGTCTGGATGGTCTTGTACGATCTGTAAGGGAGACAGGTGAGGGGAGATCACCATTAGGTCGGCGACTTGCTTTGCTATTGTGCCCGTTAGGGATCCCTGGGCAATCATGTGCACTAATGTTGCAAGATGTAGAGGGGGAATTCCCGTCTTCCATAAGGGAGTACGAGACTCTTTATAGCGCCCCCCAAATTCAATGAGTAGCCAATTTGCAGCAGCTTGTGCCAGCGAACTGGGAAGGTGAAGAAGAATCAGATCAAAATAATCAGATAGCTCGCGATCCTCTACTAATTGCAACACATGTTCCCAATGTAACTGATACTCTATGCGATATCTATGTATACGTTCATGGGGTAGCTTTGGAATCGAAGCTCTGACATGGTCAATCCACTCAGCAGAAATATGAAGATCAGGTAAGTCAGGTTCTCGGAAATAATAGTATCCCTCTACTCCTTCCTTATGACGCATCAGAACGGTTTCTTTATTTTCTGAGCTCCACCGATAGGTGGAGGGCACCATCTGCTCTTCTGGATGAGTATGGTACCACATAACTTGCCGCTGAAACTCAAATGCAAGAGCTTGTTCCATAAAACGGAAGGAGTTCATATTTTTAATTTCCATTTTATTTCGTAATCCGCCCTCTCCTTTTTTGCGTACAGACACATTGACATCCATACGTAAAGAGCCTTCCTCCATGTTGCAGTCAGATACATCCAGATAACGTAATACACGACGAAGGGTTGTAGCGTACGCAACAGCCTCTTCTGGGGAAAAAAGACAAGGGGCGGATACAATTTCAATCAGTGGAATTCCAGCACGATTAAAGTCAATCCCAGCAAAATAGTCGCAATGTTTTAAAGTAGCCGCATCATCTTCTAAATGAGCTTCCGCAATCGAAAAGGATTTAAGTTGGTCTCCTACATAGGCAACAAGGGTCCCTCCTTGCAGGATCGGAGTCTCATGTTGCGTGATTTGAAAGTTGCGCGGAGAATCAGGATAGAAATATGATTTTCTGTCAAAATGACTTACGGGCAGGATCTTCGATCCTAAGGCACATCCAAGTCGGATGGCTTTTTCAACAGCCATTCGATTCAAAACAGGTAGAGCTCCTGGCTGTCCTGTGCAGATAGGGGAAATAAGGGTGTTTGGCACTTCTCCAAAACCATTTGGAGCACCACTGAATAATTTGGATGCAGTATTTAACTCCGCATGCATTTCTAATCCTACAACTAATTCCCAGTCTGACCAGCAAGGTGAGGTCATAGAGTCTCCCGATCGTATCGAGGCGCAAATGGGATAGGAGGGGTAACTCGTGCATAGGAAGTAGCCATACGACAGATGTCCGCATCTGCACCGCAAGGCCCTGTCAATTGTAGAGAAAATGGAAGACCTCTTACTGTTCCAATGGGATGAGAGATCGCAGGTAGATGACATAGACAGGCGGGGATGGTAAAGAGATCCTGTAATGACATCGTTAAGGGATCCTGAATATCGCCTTTTAGAAAAGCAGAAGAAGCAGTTGTGGGAGTGATCACAGCATCGCACCTTTGAAACAACTCCGCATACTCTCTCTGCATGCGATCTCGAATCCGGAGAGCTTGCGTATAATAGGACCCTCGATACCCAGAAGATAAGATATATGTACCAATGAGAATACGTCGTTTGACTTCAGGTCCAAACCCTTCAGAACGAGAAAAAGAATAGACTTCATCTAACGTCTTCGCCCGATCAGAACGATGACCAAAGCGAATACCGTCGAATCGAGCTAGGTTGGTGGCTGCTTCCGCATTCGCCAGAACATAATAGACGGCAACCGCTGTGTCGGCTAGTTGGAGATTGATCTCCTGCAAACGAAAACCAAGCGATTCGTATACACGTAATGCCTCTTGAAATCGTAGCTGTGCTTCAGGTTCCATCGTCTTGATAAGATGCCAAGGAACACCTAACGTTTTCTGTTGCACAGGCTCTGTATAGGATCGTGGATCTTCTGATGCAGTAGGGAGGCTAGTAGCATCTCGTGGATCATGACGCCCAATTGCTCCCATTGCGAGTCCAATGTCCTCGATCGAACGAGCGAGGGGCCCAACCTGATCTAATGAAGAAGCAAAGGCTACTAAACCGTAACGAGACACTCTTCCGTACGTGGGTTTGAATCCATAACAGCCACAAAAGGCTGCGGGGTGACGTACCGATCCTCCCGTTTCACTTCCCAGCGCGATCGTGCAAAGGCCCGCAGCAATCGCTGCGGCAGCTCCTCCTGATGATCCCCCAGGGACCCTGTTCAGATCCCATGGATTCGAGGTCGGCTGAATAGCAGAATACTCTGTAGAAGAACCCATGGCAAATTCATCAAGATTCAACTTCCCTAATATAATGGCGCCCTCTGATTCCATAAATTGTGTGACGGATGCATCAAAATCAGCTCGATAATTACGTAGAAAACGAGAAGCACAGGTTGTGATTTCACCCCGGACATGCAGATTGTCTTTCAATCCTACAGGAACACCAGCCAGCAATCCTAGAGGATGGCCTGTAGCTCGAAGACGATCTAGCTGGCGCGCTTTTTCCAAGGCGCGCTCTGGAAAAACAGAAATAAACGCGCCCAGTTCAGGATTCCACCTTTCAATGCGACCCAGAAAATAACGAGTCACTTCCTCAGCAGATACGTCACCACGAACAAATCGGTCTCGGATTTCTTTAGCGCTCGCTCGATACATCATGTAAGACCGGTAGAATACGAATCATTCCTCCAAGATGAGCAGGTGCATTGGCCAGGAACTGTTGCTGTGCAATACAGCAGGCTGGATCCACATGATCATCCCGTAAGGGGCATAGGGATTTTTCTAAGTGTGCATCAGGCAGGGGTAAAGCTTCAAGTGTTTGGAAATGCTCTATATAAGTTAAAATGCGCTGTGTGTCCTTGTAAAATTGAGCCAACTCTCCTTCACTTAATTCTAGTCGACACAGATGAGCCAAAGCTCGTAGAGCTTCTGGGGACAAATCACTCATATCAAAAAGCAAGCATACCGTAATGCCTTCTCTCCGTCAACTCCTACAGGAAGACCCTATCGAAGCTGGATAGATTGCTATGAATGGCCTAGTTTTCTCACGTCAAATGGATAAAAGGGTTATCGTCCCGTTTGAAAAGAAACGAGGGCCCTTCTAAGATGAGGATACATGCGCTATTGGTGGATCAAGATTCGAGATGCTGTTGCTGGGGTCGGGAATTGGGCTATCCTCTTTTTTGAAACAATAGCAGCAACCCTACGGCGTCCTCCTAGCTGGTCTCTTCTTCTAGAACAACTATATCAAATTGGATTGTTGTCTCTACCTGTTGTGGCGATTACTGGTTTTTCTACGGGGCTGGTGCTGGCAGCTCAAGCTTTTTATCAATTGGGAGATAAGGGGTTAGCTGGAGCGACTGGATTGTTGGTGGGAAAGGGAATGTTAACAGAAATAGGTCCTGTCCTGACTGCATTTATGGTAACAGGGCGCGTGGGATCTTCTATGACAGCTGTAATCGGAACTATGTGCGTCACGGAACAGGTAGATGCTTTAAAAACCATGTCAGTGAATCCATTACGATACTTGATTGCCCCAAGAGTTATCAGTAGCGTGTGTATGTTGCCTGCTCTCACAATCTTTAGTGCTGTCATGGGGATATTCGGGGGGTATTTAATTTCTGTGTATGTATTTTCTATGAGTCCCCACGCCTATTTTGATCCCATGCCCATACATATCTCTCTGTTTGATTTTTTTACTGGGCTTGTAAAAGCAGTGGTGTTTGGCTTGTTGATTAGCTCGATCGCTTGCTATCAAGGGCTACGTACCAAGGGGGGAGCTGCGGGAGTGGGAAAATCGACGACAGCGGGGGTAGTGATCTCTTACTCTTACATCCTTATGATTAATTTTCTACTTACGGTGAGTTTAAATAGCCTTCATCAGATTCTTCAAGATCAATGGGGAATTCGATGATTCGTATTCGAGGATTATGTAAAAACTATGGCAAGAAAGAGGTTTTAAAACATTTAGACCTGGATATCCTTGATGGAGAAACCTTAGTTATTTTAGGCCGGTCTGGGGTGGGTAAAAGCGTTTTGCTTAAACAAATTATTGGTCTTGAATTCCCTACCTCAGGAGAGATCTCTATAGACGGCGTTCCTGTATCTGATTTACGAGATCGCGAACGTTCTGCGATTACCCAGCATATGGGAATGCTATTTCAAGCTGGGGCTCTGTTTGATTCGATGACGGTAGCAGAAAATACCGCCTTCTACTTGTTTCAGCATAGGCGCCGCCTAGGCCTATCTAGAGAGGAGATGAATGCACGGGTATCCGATGCCCTTGCCATGGTGGATATGGCAGGGACAGAACAATTGTTTCCTTCCGATTTATCCGGAGGGATGAAAAAGCGAGTAGCCCTTGCTAGACTCATTGTATATCATCCAAAAATTCTACTGTATGATGAGCCTACAACTGGTTTAGACCCCATTACAGCAATGCAGATTAATGAATTGATTCTTGCGACGCAGCGAGAGCTTCGGGCTACGAGTATCGTTGTAACTCACGATTTGTGTTCAGCATTTCATATTGCAGATCGGATTGCATTGCATCATGAAGGGAGAATCTTGTACATTCGCCCTAAGGAGACCTTTCCTGATATTGAGGATGAGTTAGTGAAAAATTTTTTGCGTCAAGCAACCCCTAAAGGGTATGGACATGGATGATCATACGAAAGCGTTTGGATTAGGGGTTTTTATCCTGATTACGTTGGGAGTTACTACGTGGCTGCTCTTGTTTTTGCATCCAGGATCGGGTGATTGTGGACATATTCTGCATGTTCGCTTTGCTAACATTGAAAGCATTTCTATAGGAACCCGTGTGACTTTTGGAGGCAAGCCTGTTGGAGTCGTCAAGCAAATCCATCCTGTCGAAGATTTTCGGTCGCATCCCACTTTAGCGAACGGTTCTTATTTACCCTATGAGCTTGACCTGTGTGTGGATTCCAAGGTGCGTATATATAACTATGATGAAATCGGTTTTGCTACCTCGGGCCTATTAGGAGAGCGATCGATTGCCATTTTACCAAAGGCGGCCCCTCCTGGCGCCCCGCCACCTTATGAAATCACCGATCAAGTAATGGTAGGCCGTTCCTCAGATGATATGCAAGAAGCTATGAAGAAAATACAAGAGGTAGCATCTACCTTTACAGGAACGCTGAATCGGGTAAATGAATTTTTGGATGCCAACCAACAATTAATGCATCAAACGTTGGTGTCTATCAAGGAAGCAGCGAGTCATTTTGGCTCGGTAATGAGCGGTATTGAACACTCGGGGCTGATAGAAACGTTTGCCTATATCAGTCGTGGTGAGGGCTCCTTGGGAAAGCTCATTTATTCTGATCACTTGTATCTATATCTAACAGCCGTTTTCCGTAAGCTTGAAGTCACGCTATCAGATATTAACAACTATGGACTCTTGTTTCAGTTTGATAAAAAATGGCAGCGCAAACGAATGCAAAAAGAATGGCTTATGCAGCAGCTTGGTTCTCCTAAAGAGGCATTAGGCTTTTTTAATGAACAGGTTATGGAGATTGGATGCCAGGTCGACCGATTGAATCGCTTACTCTATGACAAGCAAGATTGTTTTGAAGAATCCAAAGAAGCCGCAACAGGATTACGGGAGTTATTACAGCGGGTGGATGACTTGCAAGAACACTTGCAAGGGTATCAAGAAATATTTGTGCGTTGCCAACAAGGATATGTTTCATAATGGATAATCCACCCTATTCTCGCCTAGATAAAGGTACCATGCTCATTAGTTCTCCAGATTTAGATCAGGGGATCTTGTTTCGCTCCGTGGTTCTTCTTTGTGAACATACCTCTGCGGGTTCATTCGGGGTTATTATTAATAAACCTCTAGAAATCGAAATGCCTGAAGAAATAGCCGTTTTGCAGCAAAGAAATAGTCATCCTTTAGAAATTCGTGCAGGAGGTCCTATTCAAACAAGTCAGATGATGCTCCTGCATTCATCTGATTCTATCCCCAATCAAACGATAGAAATCTGTCCGGGAGTGTATTTAGGTGGCGATCTGCAATTCTTGCATGATGCAATGAGCTCAACAAATAGCACCTCTCTTTGTCTTTGTTTTGGTTATTTAGGATGGACAGGAGGACAATTAGAGCAAGAATTTATGGATGGCGATTGGTTTCTCTATCCAGGATCTGCAGAACATGTTTTTGATATACATCCTGATGGAATTTGGAAACGATTGCTGCATAGTATGGGGGGGCGCTACGCGACCTTAGCCACCATACCAGAAGATGTCTCTTTAAATTAGGCAAGGAGATTCCAAAAAAAAAGAAAACCCTTCTAACAAAAGTCAGAAGGGCCATCTCCAAGGTAAAGGAGGAGGGGGAAATCCAATGCTTAACGCTTGGAGAATTGAAAGCTCTTTCTTGCCTTTTTATGGCCGTATTTCTTACGTTCCTTTTTACGAGGATCGCGAGTTAAATAGCCTTGAGATTTGAGTTCTTGTTTGCGCTCTTCGTTTTCTTTTACCAAGGCTCGAGCTAAGCCGAGACGAGTAGCTATGACTTGGCCTTCAATGCCTCCACCATTTACTCGAATCAGTAGATCGTATTGACCTTCCATTTCCAAATCTTTGAGTGGAGAAAGAATAGTTTTTTGCTGGATAGGTAATGCGAAGTATTCCTGAAATTCTTTTCCGTTTACATCTACTTTACCTGTTCCAGGGCGCAGGCGAACAGTAGAGACAGCCCGTTTTCTTCTTCCTGTCGCTACATTCTCTTCTAATTTCTTCGTTTGCATGAATTAAATCTCCACATTGATAGGCTTTTGTGCCGTGAAAGGATGGTCAGATCCTTTGAATACTCTCAATTTACGTAATTGTTGTTTTCCTAACCTTGATTTGGGCATCATCCCTTGCACGCCTCGTTCGATGATGTGCTCAGGTTTGCGATCTCGCATTTGACGATAGGGAATTTCACGCAAGCCGCCGATATGGCCGGTATAGTAACGGTAGATCTTTTGGCCTTCTTTTTTTCCTGACACTTCTATTTTATCGGCATGGATGACAATCACTCCGTCTCCTGTGTCCACATGAGGAGTGTAAGAAGGGCGATGCTTTCCACAAAGAACCTTTGCGATTTCCGAACAAAGACGACCTAAGGTCTTTCCGGTAGCATCAAACAAGTACCATTGTTGTTTTCGGTCTTCTTTTCGGGTAAAAGTAGTTGTAGTTTCTTTCTTGCGTTGCATCTGTGTCCTCTAAAAGTATAGAGTGGAGATCATAGGAGCTATCTTTTTTTTTTCCAAGTACAAAATCTTGGAAACAAGACATGGAGCCTCTTTAATTGTGAATACTTTATTTTAATCAAGTGCCTCTATTCTAAAATTGGTTTTACAATGTAAATGGCCGACAGGATCATTACTAGGCTGCCTAGGAATAAAGAAAGAGACCATATAAGGGATATTCTCTTGGAAAGCAGGGTATGCAGCAACAAAAGACCTGCGACCCCCATAAGCTTGAGATGAAACCATCCTCCCGGAAAGGCTCCAGATCGCAAATAGAGTAAGGCAACCCCAGTTCCTATCACTAAAATAGGCAACCCCCACTCTATATGGAGAAAAGCTTTGTGCCGACCATCCCGTATCCAGCAATGGGCCCATAGACATGCGATCCATAGGATTGCGCAGAATACGTGAAAAAATTTGAGTAGCGCCATAAGAAAGGGAGACGGTAAGATGGCCCACCCATTACGAGCAAGGATTTAGTTCATGAAATCTCCTACTACTTTCTATATTCGCACTTATGGCTGTCAAATGAATGAACTCGATACCGAGGTCATGGCAGGCATTCTGAAGAAACGAGGTTTACTACCTGTAGAGCAAGAAGAGGAAGCTGATCTTCTCTTATTCAATACGTGCTCCATTCGAGATTTAGCAGAGCGTAAGGTGATGGGTAAGCTAGGACAGCTGGGACGAGCTAAAAAGGGCAATCGGCTGATAGGCGTGACTGGTTGCATGGCCAATGCAAAAAAAGAGAGTCTGTTTCGTAAATTGCCCCATGTAGATTTTGTGTTGGGCACGAATAACATCCACGATTTAGATCGCGTATTGGATGAACTGATGGTCTCAAAAAGACAGACTGTTTTGACCGATGAACTCTTCCGTCAGGAATTGGATTATGCAGGGGCTTCCAGAAAGGATCCATATAAAGCGTTTGTTTCGATCATTCGAGGATGTGATAAATATTGCACATACTGCGTGGTGCCGTATACCAGAGGGGCTGAGGTTTCGCGCCCATTTGGAGATATTCTTGCTGAGTGTTCGCAATTGGTTGCTAAAGGATACAAGGAAATCACACTTCTGGGTCAGAATGTCAACAGTTATGGTAAAGATCAACCGGATTGGGGAAAGCAATTTCCCGATCTCTTGTATGCACTGGATCAGATTCCAGGCTTGGCTCGCATTCGCTTTCTTACCTCCCACCCCGTCGATATCTCTCAAGATTTGATGTACGCAATTCGGGATCTACCTTCTTTATGTGAACATGTCCATTTTCCTTTGCAAGCTGGTTCCAATCGGATTTTAAAGAAAATGCATCGCATGTATACCAAAGAAGTATACCTAGAAAAAGTGGCACAACTACGAGAGATTGTGCCCAATGTCATTTTGGGTACGGATATGATTATAGGGTTTCCTACAGAAACGGAAGAAGAATTCCAAGAAACGCTAGATTGCATGGAATCCATTCGATATGCTCATGCCTTTCTCTATACATACAGTCCTCGTAATGGAACCCCTGCTAAACGATGGGTAGATGATGTGCCTGAAGAAGAAAAACATCGCCGTCATCAGCTAGCGCTACAGTTGCACGAGCGGATCTCTGCAGAAAAAATGAGGGAGAAGCTTGGGGAGACGGTAGAGGTATTGGTGGATGGGTGGAGCAAGGATGGGAAACAGTTGAAAGGAATGTCTCGTTGTTGGCGCAATGTTATTTTTGAAGGGGATCCTTCATTAGTTGGGTCATTGCAGCCTGTCCTCATCGAAGGGTATACCCATCATACGTTCTTAGGTTCTCGCCCAAGATAAGAAAGGGCTTCTTCGGCAGATAGAATCGAGGTCCCTAAAGCCATAGCTTTATCAAGCTTTGATCCTGGATCAGAGCCGACAAGAAGAAAATCTGTTTTTGGAGAAAGGCTTCCGACGACCTTTCCTCCTTGTTCTTGTACGAAATGGCGTATTTCATCCCGAGTGTAGCCTTGAAATGATCCAGTGATGACCACGGTTTTGCCATAGAAAAATAACTGTTCAGAGACTAGGCGTTGGCGAATAGAAAACTGAATCCCAGCAGCTAGCAAGTCTCGAATTTCTTCTTGATGTACAGGGTCTGTAAAAAAATGGGCTACTGCAGAGGCCCCCTTTGGACCAATACCTTTGATTGTAAGGCAATCCATTTCGGTAATCTGCAATAGACGGTCGATTGAGGGAAAGGTTTCAGCAAGTAAACGTGCTGTCTCTTCGCCTATATGAGGGATGCCTAGAGCCATGATGAATTGATCTAAGTAGCACGACTTAGCTCGATGAAGAGCTTCCATGAGATTACGAATCGACTTTTCTTTGAAATGGGGCAGCTCAGCAAGATCGTCAGGCGTCAGACGAAAAAAATCAGCACAACGAGAAACAAATCCTTGCTCTACAAGCAACTCAACCACTTTTTCTCCTAAGTGGTCAATATTCATGCCCTGTTTGCCTGCAAAATGTACGAGTCGGCGAATGTTTTGTGCCGCACAACCTGTGCGGTTAGGACAACGTATTGCCACCTCACCATCCTCTCTTTGCACCGCACTACCACATGCAGGGCAGTGCAGAGGCATGTGCCAAGGTTGCTGGTGGGATGTTCGTTGTTCTTTGCGCACGGATACGACCTTCGGAATGACATCTCCTCCCTTTTCAATCAGAACACGATCTCCCTCGCGGATATCTTTCCGTAACACCTCATCTTCATTATGCAAAGTCGCTCTACGAATGGTGCTGCCGGCCAAGGTTACTGGCTCTAACTCTGCGACAGGAGTCAAGACTCCTGTACGCCCTACTTGGACGGTAATGTGCTGGATCGTAGTTTCTGCCTGTTCTGGAGCATACTTATATGCAAGTGCCCATCGGACGATTTTCCCTGTGTAACCTAATCGTTCCTGTTCTTTGCGTGCATTTATTTTGATCACCACACCATCAATTTCATAGGGTAGTTGATCTCGTTGGGATCGCAAGATTTCAATGAATTCCCAAATCTCTTCTAGATTATGACAGAATGCATACGAGCCTACGATGGGCAATCCCCATGTTTTTAGGGTATGCATGGCAGAATACTGGTCTTCTGCTCTTCCTACAATATGGTAACAAGAAATCGCTAGGTGTCTGTGAGATACTTCTTTAGGGTCTAGCAGTTTAAGGGATCCTGCTGCTGCATTTCTAGGGTTAGCAAATGGAGGTTTTCCTAAAGCTTGCCATCGTTCATTTAGTCTATGAAAGGCCTCTTTTGGCATGAAGACCTCTCCTCGTATTTCGACTTCTGGTTCTGTATTTCGCAGGCTTAGTGGTAATGATGCTATGGTGCGGACATTGGATGTAACTACTTCGCCCTCTTCTCCATTACCTCGTGTAAGAGCTCGTGCTAAGATTCCATTTTCATAACGTAATGAAATAGCAATACCATCAAGTTTGGGTTCTACTTCGTATCCTAATGGAGCAGATCCTAGGTGTTTTTCAACTCGTTCTAAGAATGCCGAGATCTCTTCTTTGGAATAGGCGTTTGCGATGGAGAGCATCGGTATCTGGTGGCGTTCGGTGGCAAATCCACCAGAGATGGCTTCCCCGATTCTTTGAGTGGGGGAGGCAGCATGAATCCATTCTGGATGTTGCAGCTCTATCTCCTCCAGTTGTCTGAGTAGCTGATCGAATTCGTAGTCTGAGATGATGGGATCATGTTGCACGTAATAACGCCAATTATGCT
>CAYLUD010000030.1:0-17691 GCA_964386785.1 uncultured bacterium
TCACGAGGATACGCTCCTTTTTAGCCTCTCATCCACAACTTTCGATCATATCTCTCGTTCCACTACTTGCTGCTCTTTGTAATGGAAGAGCATTTCTTTTGAAGAGAATTTAGTTGGATCGAGTTCATTGGTTGCCACAATACCCCCCCTTGGTGCTGAGTGCTTGATTCTTGCGTTCACCATCCTCTTGCAGCTCTCCTTGAATGCGATATCTCTGATCCAGAGGCTCATCCAGACGGGGTCTTCCACGACCCTGCTTCACATGCCTATCCACGAGCTTACTCGTTACGACCTGATGATATTTCAACTTTTTTGCCCACCTTTTCAGGTGATCTCGAGCATCCTGTTGTTACAGACCGCAGAAGATGTTTAGCCATTTTTGACACCACTTCGCAGGCCGCTTCACTGTTCTCTCCTAGATAGCTCATGACAATATCCTGACTCCTAGGACACATGGCCACGTGCATCTTTTCTACAGGTCCTGCGCTTGGTTTTTGCCCAGTGTTCGGCTAGGAATTGAAACCATGCCTTGCGAGCATTTACTTTTCCTTCAAAATCTCTTTGCGTTTATTTTACATCTCTGAGATAAGGATCTTGTCGTTATTCACAAAAACTTAAAATGGAGAGAAATATTATGTCTTCTTGTCTCAATCGTGTAAGAGAGAGTTCTGTTGGAAGCTGTTTAGGAAGCACTCCTACACAAATTGGAGTCATTACGAGTGCAGTATTGGCATTGGCCCTTCTTGGTTTAAGCATTTATTATTTAAAAGCTGGATCTACAAATGCATTTTTTAATCAGAAAAATCTCACTATTATGTTAGGAGTCGCTTCTGGTGTTGTTCTTGCAACGATGACCTACTACTTGGGTGTCATAACACGCAACATAGCTGAAGGTGCTTCATGATAATTTAGTTGTCTAGAACCCTCTGTTCTGTATAACTAAATGGGGAGAGAATACATTCTCTCCCCATTTTTTTATGAATTCAATTCTTCATACAATCACCTCGATTCATCAAGCTTGCCTCCGTCATGGAATATACCAGGCCATTGCGCTTTGCTTAGCGGTCATTGCTGCTTTGGGCTTTTTGATAGGTGTTCTTCTTCTTCAAGCTGGTAGTTCTTCATTTTCCAAACTTAGCATCCCTATTTACCTCACAATGAGTTGCGCTGGATATCTGTTACTCTACGCATTCTGCCTTGCTTTGTACGGCTGGAAGCCCTGTCCCGGACCATAAAACTCCTTATATCCCAATTATATTTCCCTTCTTAAAAAAACTTAGAACATGATATTGTATATGTCTTAATCATTGCCAAGTTGAGGTAAATAGCCAACCCTATACACACAACGCAAGGGTAAGGCACAGGGATCCCTTTCGCCCTGGTGTAGCCGAGGGAAATGCATTTTGAATTCCTTATGTATAAACCCCCTGTAATCAATGGGGTGGGAGGCGTTCCATCATGGGAAGGACTTTGCGTTTACTTCTGAATATCCACTCGTCAGAAAGTGTTACTAGTCTATTTTTTATTCTTCTTGGCTTATGTTGGTCCATTGGGGCCTACGGTATCTTCACTCTTTCAGAAGGACTTTTTTTAGAATACGTAGGAGCCCAATTATTACCTTTAACGTATGTTTGTGTAGCTTGCTGTCTATGCGGCCTGTCCGTTCTCATGATTTCTCTGCTACGTTTTTTTTCAATTAAAAATTTGCTAACCTTACTTATTTTATTCTGGATTTTACTTGCCAGCTCATTTGTTCTGATCTACCCGGTAGCTCATGGCTCGACTGTCTACTGGTTCATCTTTAAAATGATTGGCTGGATGATGCCGATATCTATCTATATCTGTTACTGGTCCTTTATTGATCAATATATTGATTTACAGGATGGCAAACGACTCTTTGCCTTATTTAACTCGGTGACTTTTTTAGGAGATGCCATGAGCTCTGGATTTTTATCCTTAGCTATTAAAAAGGTCGGCATCCAACAAATGGTCTCCTGTTATGCTGTTGTTCTCGCTCTATCGATTCCTATGATTCTTTGGATCTCTAAGAAGATGCCTATCTTGGTAGAAGCTCATGCCGACCACGAGAAAACAAAAAATCAATTGTCTTGGCGCGAGATTTTAAGAAGGATCCTGCAATCTAAATTTACCGTTTATCTTCTGAGTTTTTATTTTCTGATGCAGTTGCTAGCGATTGTAACGGAATTCAATTACATGTCCACATTCCAAACGATCTTAGCAACATCTGGCACCCATGCTTTAACTGAATTTTTGGCCACCTGTAATATGTGGATCGGACTAGCTAATGTGGCCATTGGGTTATTTGTGTACAGTCGTCTCGTAAAAAAAATGGGAGTCCACAATCTATCTATAGTAGCTCCCATGTTTTTCTTTCTCCTATTTTGCTTTTGGTTTTGGCGAGATGGGTTATCGTTGGCAGTGCTCGGTTTGATTGGCCGAGAAGGAATGATTTATACATTTGATGACAACAATTTAAACCTGCTCATTTCTGGAGTTCCATCTAGAGTCAAGAATCAGGTGCGCATTTTTGTGGAGTCATTTTTTGAGCCAATGGGAATGTTATGTGGAGCCTCTCTCCTACTGCTCTTTACCTCATGCAGTATCACAATGGGGTTGTTGATTGCTGTGCTGGCTCTTTTTTCTGTTTGGTTTGTACGTCATAATTATCCAAAGGCTATTTTTAAAAATTTAGTCACCAATTCTATCTACTTCGGTAAACGACCTAGGGATTGGATTGGGAAGCAGGAACAAAAACTCTTTGAGCAATATTTGCTAGCCCAATTCAAAACCTCAGATGAAGCGAGTCGTCTTTTAGCCTTTGAATATTTAATAGAATTAGGCAACAAAAACTACCTATCGAGGATGCTGAATCAGATTAATTTATTCAGCATCCCAAGTAAAATTAAGGCGATTGATTTACTAGCTAACAGTAGCTGGTCTGCAGAAAATTTGGTTGTAGATAAGCTAGAGTCTTGGAGACGACTTCATCCCCATCCCTCTGTTCGTGGGGCTATCCATTTTTATCTAGCTCGCCGTGCCTTATTGCGTCCAGAAAAGGTGATGAATGATCTATCACATCCTCATCTTGATTTACGAGCTGCAGCCATTTTGACATTTACCACCCTATCATCCCCCGCCTATCTACCCTCGTTACAAGCATTAGCCGCAGAAGAATTGACCAAATTATTAACATCCTCATCTGAAGCGGAAATAGAGAAGGGGCTTGCTATTCTGGCTCACGATCCTAACGCAGAGAATGTACATCGAGTGCTTCCTTTCTTAATACACTCATCCATCTTAATACAACGTATGGCTGCAAAAGCGGTAGCTTCTTTAGCTAATCCCAACTCCATGTCTTTAGTGCCTCTTTTAATTCGTCACTTAACTACCAATCGAGATCCCGATGTAGTAGTCTCTATTCTAAAAGCATTATCACGTATGAGCGATACTTCTTGGATCAAAGCCTTGATCTTAGCCTCAGTCCATTTTCGACCAGCAGAAATTTTGATGGCACGTCGATTAATTTTAGATATCCCAGGTATCCGACCTGAGATGTTCTTAGAAATTTTACAACATCGCTTCTATCACGAGAGATGTCGGTTACTAGCAGCTAAAATTCTGGCGAGGCTAGATCCTCGCGTGTTAAAACAACAACTCCCTACAATTTTAGAAATGGAAATGGATCGAGCGTATTTCTATTCATTCCATTTGGAATATAGCGTAGACCCTAATTATCCAGTATTAGGCAACGCTTTAGAAAGCAGCTTGCACACTATTCTTGATTTTCTTGTGCAGTTAGTAGGTTTAACAGGTGCCTTTGAAGAATCTGAAGTCTTACCCACTACTCTTAGAAGTCGTAACCAAAAATTACGAGCTCAAGCCTTGGAGACATTACATAAATCGTGTCCCTACCGTCTTTTTTCTATCCTTGAGCCATTATTACAAACAAATTCTGGGGAGAAGAAGATGCAGCAATACTTAAAACGAGGTTTTATCCCATTAAAATTAGATTCCCTACTAGATCTGCTCGTAGACTCTTCGCGCCTGACCGATCAAATTGTAGCCGTGTGGCTCCAAGCCAAAATAGGCCTACCTAGTTGGCGAGACACTGTGCGAAAAAAACTGCAAAACAATGAAGATGTATTCCGCCATTTTGCGGAAGAATTACTCAAGGACACCCCATGAAATCTCTAAATTTAATTGATCGCACGTTTTTATTGAAGGGCACTCCCCTATTCGGAGCTTTAGATTTAGATTTACTCTTAACGATTGCAGATAAATTGGAGTGGGTTCGATACAAGGAGGGGGAAACTATTTTTCAGTTAGACCAAGAAGCTAGCCTGATGTATTTGATCACAGAGGGAACTGTACGCGTTTATGATAAAGATCAGGTAGAAATAGCTTGTTTAACAAAGGGAGATTTTTTTGGGGACGAATCTATTTTTAGCGAGCAAAATAGAAAGTATGGGGTTACATGCCTTACTACTACCTCGCTTTTGACTTTGTCTCGCAATCATCTTTTGGGGATTATTACGGAGTGCCCGTCTGTAGCAATAGCTTTACTTTCGGCGTATTCGGCTTCTATTACGTTCCGAGCCCGGTAAAACACAAGTCGTTGTGCTGCTAACTTGTTGGCTGCATTTCCCAACGAAATTGAGTAGAATCCATGTAATGCACACAATATACTTCTTGAAATGCTTTGGTAAAGAGAGGATCTCCCAACATAATGTGGGTTTTTCCTCCATACTGTACTTGAAGGCCATGGGGAATTTCAATTCCCAGCACCTGCATCTCCTTTTCTAAGAAATCGGAATAGAAATGGACTCTTTCCTGTTGAATTTCGACTAGTGGCTGCTTCGTTTTTTTATTGATTAATCTCATTCACTTCCTCAATGTAATTTCCTTTCTTTTTTGTATGCGAATTCAACATATCAGACAACGACTGTCATATCGAACTCTGTATTTCATACTTCAGGGATGGCGTCGTTATCTTCCTATTCTAACTATTTGGATGGTACCCTGGATTTCATTAGGAAGTCCGGACATCCCTAGACTCGAGCCCGAACTCTACTTTAGTGAAACATTGGTATCCTTCCGCCCTTTATTCCTGCGAGCCATTGAGTCTGCGCAAAATCGCATAGATCTTTTTCTGTTCGAGCTATCTGATTCTAGGCTGATAGAGGCTCTCGAATATCAAATGCAACAAGGTGTAGATCTCTATCTACACCTGGATTCTTCTTCTCCTCCCCTCCCCTCTGCTTTAGAAGCTTGTCGAATTACCCATCCCATCTCAGGTTTATTCCATGATAAACTTTTATGCATAGACTCAGAGGATTGTTGGATTGGGTCTGCGAATTGGACACCCTCATCATTAGGAATTAATGAGAATTCGATGATTCATTGTGTGTCTCAAGAACTGGTTGATTCGATACGTCAAGCGAGTGTGCATCACTATTTTATGTCGGGTTCTCAACGTATAGAATTCTGGCAACTTCCCAATCCTCATGGTCTTGATACAGTTTTGCATCAACTTCGTTCTGCTCAGCATTCTATTTTGATTGCTTGTTATGCCTTCACTCATCCAAAATTAATATTTGAGTGCATTTTAGCTCACCATCGCGGTATAGAGGTAACATTAGTTCTAGACCGCCAGATGAGCGCTCATATAAATCATTCTGCGATCCTTGAATTACAACACGCGGGGGTCGCTGTACGTACCAGTCGCGGAATGGGTTGTTTTCATCATAAATTTTGCTGGGTAGATGATGCCCTTATCCTTGGGTCACCCAACTGGACTCGGGCTGGTTTTTCTAAAAACCACGAGTCTTTTTTGATTGTACATGAGCTATTGCCCAAACAAAAAAAACTCTTGCGACGCGTCTGGTCTCTCATCTTAGCTATGAGTGAACCATTAGATGAAGAGCACATGTAATGATCTCGGATAACACTCTCGTAAAAAGTGGCTTGCACTTTCTTTTTCAAATCCAGTAGACTCGCGTCATGCATATTGGAGTGATTGGTGGCGGAAAGATGGGATTGGAGCTTGTGAAGCAAGCTCTCGATCGAGGGATATCCTATTCCCTGTTTCCTAGAGGGTCAGCTCTGAATCAAGAACCGGATATTTTCCTCCATTTTGCATATGCAGATAGTGTGATGTCTCACCTTATAGAAGCAATGGACCTACATAAGCCCATCCTTATTGGCACGACAGGATGGGAGAGTCAGTTGCATGTAGCCAAGGAGCTGATACATACACGGAGTGGAACTGCTTTATTTTCGCCAAATTTTTCCATTGGAGTACTCCAATGGTTTCGACTCGTGGAACACGCTTGTAGCATGTTCCCATTTTATGATCGTTGTGGCATAGACTTTCATCATCGGAATAAACAAGACGCTCCTTCAGGGACTGCTAAGTGGATAACATCTCGTACAGGCATTTCTTTTTCCAGCTTGCGTTTAGGAAATATTTTGCCAAAACTAGAAGTTCTATTCGACGGCGAGGAAGATCACATCACAATTACACACCAAGCAAAATCAAGATCCTGCTTTGCTTCGGGAGCTCTGCAAGTAGCTTCTTGGCTATGTACACAACAGGGATGGAAAACAATTGATGAGTACCTACACAGCATTGATCACCCCCTTTGATGAGGAGGGAAGTCTAGATTATCCAGGTCTATTACAACTGATTACCCATCAGAGAGAAGGAGGCGTCGACGGCCTCCTCATATTAGGCACTACGGCGGAAACTCCAACACTAACCTTACAAGAAAAATGTGCTATTCTGGAAGCGGCAGCTTCCTCCAGCTTACCCTACATGGTAGGCTGTGGATCGAATTGCACGCGCACGACGCTAGAAAACATCCGTCTAGCTGCTGAATACGGAGCCGAAGAAGTGCTCATTGTCTCTCCCTATTACAATCGACCTTCTCCACGTGCCTTAATGGCGCATTTTGAAACCATAGCAGATCAATCGCCCTGTCCTATTCTGATATATAATCATCCAGGAAGGACTCACTGTCTTGTGACACTAGATATGTTACTATCTCTGGCGAAGCACCCCAATATTGTCGGCGTCAAAGAGGTGACCCCTGACTTTCTCAATACCCTCATGACATTGAAAGCGGCAGTTCCCTCTTTCCGCGTCTATGCAGGAGATGATCCCTTAGCTTTAACAGCCAGAGTACATGGGGCAGACGGACTCATCTCTGTAGCTGCAAATTTGTACCCACACTGGATGCAGTTGATTCAAGAAGCCCCTTTGACTGAAGCATTTGAACTGCAACGAGAGTTATGGCCTCTATTTCAAGCTCTTACTTTAGATACAAATCCAGTCCCCATTAAGGCTGCACTACAACTATCAGGATTGCCCGCTGGGTCTCCGCGAGCTCCTCTATTACCCCTGCATGTAGATCATCAGGCCCTACTACAAACGAGGCTAGCATGCATGTCGCTCTCTTAGGCGCTACAGGTTTGATTGGCAAAGCCTATCAAACCTGCCTTACGAGTCATCCTTGGTTTGTGGGGGTGCCTGTGCGCTCTGTAGACGAAGCTGCTAATTTCCCTTTGATCTTTAGCATCCTTCCCTCTTCTGCGGCTCTTGAGAGTGAGCGTGAACTCATCCGTCGAGGATGCCGTATTATATCGAGCGCTCCTGTCCATCGGATGGTTCCTGAAGTACCCCTCTGTATTCCTGAAGTAAACCCTGAAGCCCTGTCTACTCTGCCAAAACAAGGGGGGTGGATCGTTGCGAAACCAAATTGTACTGTACATACTTTTGTCTTAGCCTTGCACCCTCTCCATCGTCGCTTTGGCATCACATCCCTATCGATCACCTCTCTTCAGGCTCTGTCTGGTGGGGGCAAACAAGCTCTTCAGAATCCAAGATTGTTACAAGGTGTATCCTGCTGGATTCCTGATGAAGAAGAAAAGTGCAGAGAGGAGCCACCCAAAATTTGGAACCTACCCTCATTACAAGTGAGCGCTCAATGTAACCGTGTACCCACCTATTCTGGTCACGTAGTTTCTATCTCGGTGCAATTTCAATCTACCCCTCATCCGGAAGAAATCCTGGAGAGTTGGGCTTCTTTTTCTCCGTTGACTTTACCCTCTTCTCCCTATCCATTGATTCAATATCACCCTAATGATCTACCTATATTGGAGGATAGCGGAATGGGAGTACACTGTGCTCGTTTACAACAAGATTGCTATGGGCATTTTCGATTTATTGCAGCAGCCCACAACCTCATACGGGGAGGAGCGGGTGCCGGCTGTTTGCTCGCCGAATATTTATGGACACAAGGAGTTTTTCATGCGTAATCCAGCTTTTGCTTCAATGGCAGCGTCTTATTTATTTGCTGATATTACGCGGGAAGTCGAGCTTCATCAGCATCCTGTAGATTTAGGTGTTGGAGACACAACACTACCCCTAGCCCCCTGCGTGATTGATAGGTTACAAAAGAAAGCTCACCTTGCCTTACGCTATGGCCCCGAGCACGGGCTTTTCTCTCTTAGGGAAGCCCTGGCAAAAACCTTGTATCCCATGCTGGAGCCTGAGGAAATTTTTATTTCGGATGGGGTAAAGACTGACATTGGAAGGATTCATGCTCTTTTTGACTCGGATATCCGGATTGCATTCCCGAATCCTACCTATCCCACCTATAAAGAAGCAGCTTTATTAGCGGGGAAACGAAATTTTTCTTTTTTCCCTTGTACACCAGAAAATCAGTTCTTTCCCGACGTATTGCCCCAAACGGATCTACTCTTTTTATGCTCACCCAGCAATCCAACAGGGCACACTCTAACGCGTGATCAATGGACGACTCTAATTGCACGAGCCCATCGAGAAGGATTTCTGATTCTCTATGATGGCGCGTACAGTGGATTTATTCGTGGGGCATCCTGCAGGACTCCTTATGAATTGCCGGGTGCCGATGAGGTTGTGATCGAGTTGAATTCTTTTTCAAAATTAGCTGGATTTACCGGGCTGCGCTTGGGCTGGTCCATCATTCCCAAGGCAGTACGATACCCTCGTTCTGCACAGAAAGTGCATCCCGACTGGTGCCGCGTTCTCTCCACATATACAAATGGACCTTCTCGCTTGATTCAGGAGGGAGGCTTAGCTGCTTTGAGTCAAGAAGGGCGTGCGGCTACCGAAGCGCAAATCACCCATTATATAACGAATACCAACAAACTAAAACAAGGGTTAGCTCCATATTTTTCAGAAATCTATGGAGGTGACCAGATTCCTTATTTATGGATCCGAACTTCGAAACAACACTTTGATGATTTGGGAATCATCACCATTCCTGGCGTGGGATTTGGATCTGAGGGTAAGGGATTTGTGCGTCTGAGCGGTTTTAGCTCGACGAGTCACATTGAGGAGGCTCTATGGCGTTGTTCTTCATCTCTTGCCCTGTTGTAGACTTACGACGGGTGCCGGAAGAAATCAATCAGGATTTATCTTATGACGAACGTCGTGAAACTCAATTGCTGTTTGGGGAAACCGTCGAAGTAGTTTCTCTGAAGTCATCTTGGATGCACGTGCACGCCCAGTTACAAAACTATTGGGGATGGATACGATGTGACGAAGCAACCCCCCTCTTGAGACCTTATCGCCCTACTCACGTGCTCTCTCTCCCCTCTTCTAGATTACGCGATAAACAGCTCAATCTGTCATATGGCACTCTCTTAGAGCTGCACACGGATGGCCATGTACAATTGCCTGATGGTTCTATGGATTTTATAGAAGGGTTACGTCCCATACAGAATGATTGGAATCATTGGGAACGGGATGTATCTGCATTTATTGGAGCGCAATACTTATGGGGCGGGTGCAGCTCCCCTAAAGCTCATCATCCAGGGGGAGTGGATTGTTCTGGGTTAATTCACCTTGCATTTCGAGCACAGGGTATTTACTTAGCTCGCGATGCCAAAGACCAGGTCAAGCAAGGCCTTCCTGTACGTGTTCCTCGACAGGGTGATGCTCTTTATCTTTTCCATCCAGGGAAACCAAGTCATCATGTCTTAGTAGCTCTGAATGCGGAGTACTGGATTGAGTCTCCGAAAACAGGGCTCGCAGTGCGTGTTCTCAAGTGGAATGAAGAAATTCAACAAAAAGGTCCCTTATTCTATCTACCCGATCGAGAGCCCACTCATGGTATAATCGTGCGATTTAGACAAGACTCTATAAAGGACACCGATGCGAAAATCGAGAGCGCAACTTGATCAAGGCTTTGGTATGGATTTGAGACACCCTAGACTCACTGACACCTAAGACGACCCCAATCTCCTTTAACATATACTCTTGATAGTAATAGAGGGTAAGAACTTTCTGTTCTTGATCAGATAAGGAAGCAATTGCTTCTTCTAATAATCGACAAAATTCATTGTGATCAGCCTGAACAAAACTAGAAAGAGCCCGTTCATCAGGAATTCTGTCTTCTACGACAAGAATGCGATCTCCATCTTCTTCCCGTAATGGCGAATGCAAAGATAATAGAACAGCGGGGCGCACCTGTTCATATAACATATCTAGCTCTTCTTCTGAGACTTGCAAATATTTTGCTAGTTCCCAATTGGTGGGATCTCGACCTAGTTCTCGTTGCAGGTGATGCTGAGCTGCTTCCATCCACTGTGCTTTTTGGTGAACACTTCTAGGGACCCAGTCCAGATCCCTTAATTCATCAATAACAGCTCCTCGAATAACCAGATTTGCATAGGTTTCAAACTTATTTGCCCTACCAGGTTCGTATTTTTCAATTGCCTTCATCAATCCGGTGATACCTGAGGAGTAGAGATCTTCAATTTTAATATGAGCAGGATAGGTAGAGGAAAGGCGACCGACCACTCCTTTGACTAGTGGTAGATAATGGAGAATCAATTCATCGCGATCTTCCTCTCTAGCTTCTCTTCGATACCGGAGCCAGAGATCGTCTATGGATACTTTATTGTCTGCCAAGAGGAGTCCCCCTATAGAAAGTGTCTAATTAAATTAATTTATTTACAATCAGATTCCATGCTTTCCTTTTCCTCATATCCCCTTTGGGGATTGCGATATGTAAATAAAAAAATTCTATTTAAAAAATAAATTAATCGCTCACAGTGCTTTTGTATTTAATTTCATTGAGCTAAAATATTCCCGACTCACATATGGTTTACGACTATTTTACCAACTAGATGTAAAAATAAATTGTCAAAAGGAACAGAAAAACATGCTTCGCAATGTTCAACCTGGATCGTCCACCTGCTTTAGCCAACCTTGCATTCAAGGAACAGCCTTAGTGGTAGCTCTCATCGGCACTGCATGTATTGTCATGGGAGCAGTTTGCATTTCCAGACAGGTTCTACTATCGTCTCAAGTATCCTATTCTTTTATTGGTGGTGGTAGCTTTGTATTGATTCTATCTAGCGTGATAGCCATGACACAGTGTTATCGAAAGCTAGAGCCTGTGATTGAGGTAGAGACTAAGGTAGTGACTAAGGTAGTGCTAGAGCCTGTGATTGAGGTAGTGACTCATCCTCTACAACCTTGTCCGTTCGAGAAAACGAGCACTCACGTCCCTGTTGATGAACAACCCCACTCCTATCTAGTGTCCACAAACATAGCTAGCCCTTCAACCTTTTTACAAGACCCTTCCCGCGCCGCGATGCAGACTTCTCTCCTTTTGTTTTTAGAAGAAAATTGCGAAGAAGCTCTTGTACAACAGCTAGAAATTAGCTTAAAAATGTTAGAAGAGCTAAAAAGCGCTATTACCACAATAAAACCGAATCCAATGCATTTATTCGCAAATACTGATCTGCTGACGATCGAAGGTGACCGGGTCAAAATTCGTGCCGACCTACTCGCGTTGTACTGTTTACTTTCAGTCGGATCCTCCGAAGAAGTAAATACTGTTTTTGGTGTAGTCACTACCTGCAGAGAGGCTTTTCCTACGTGGCAGGAGAATATAAAGAATAATTTATCAAAATCTCTGTTAATCAATAAAGATGCAAAATTAATTAGTTTACTTACCTGTCGTGTATATTCTGCCTTTAATTACATCCATGAATTAAATCCAGCGCAAGCTAAAGCTTATAGAATGCGTTCTTATGCGCATTCTTGGGCTTATCACTACCCTGAAGCAGGGGACTACGACCCCATGATTGGGGAAGTTGTTTGGACATATCGAATGAACGGTATTTGCACCTATATTTCTATCAAGAAGGAGGAGAATGCCCATTCCACTGTACATTGGTTTTTTGCCGGCACACATAATATAGAGGGACTAATTAGAGACCTGGATACACGCTCTCCCGCCACAAGTTTAAATAAACAAAAAGACGTGGAGTTCATGGTGGATGCAGTCTGCTGCTTAACAGCAGCATTACAAACCAACCCTTTCCTTATCCAATTTCATGGGCATAGCCTTGGAGGACACGATGCACAAATAATGTGCGCTGAATTTATAAGTTCTAATTTAATCAAATATCTAAATGTGACAGAAGTATTAGTTAATACACAAAACGGACTTAAGGTTGACGAATCTACTCAAAAGCAGTTTCAAGAAGCCGCACAAAATAAGAAGTTCAAGATGAGCTGCTATCATGGATTCGTAGAAGGAGATATAGTACATACGGCTGGGCATTGTGCATTGAATCTACCCAATGGGGACACTACAGTGATAGTATTTAAGCCATTAACTAATCGCACTCTAGGTCGAGTGGAAGCACATACTCTGCCAGCTCACCATTCGACTCCTACATTCCCTGAAAATTCTCAAAAATTCTTAGTTGGATCTCAAACAACAAA
This sequence comes from uncultured bacterium, assembly GCA_964386785.1. Classification (GTDB taxonomy): domain Bacteria; phylum Chlamydiota; class Chlamydiia; order Chlamydiales; family JAAKFR01; genus SZAS-3. The sequence goes on from CAYLUD010000030.1 coordinate 12,809, forward strand.
GGCAGTTTGGACTCTAGCAAGTTTGGCTGTATTTCCAATAGTGGCAGCACATAATGTATTTGTATTATTTGATCAAAAAAATCAAACTCCACAAACATCTGACTCCCCCCCCTCCAGTTCCACTGAAGAACCACTTGAGGAACATTTTTCTCAGGTATCTTTTTGTGGTTTTCTTTCTCAACCAAACAGCAATCCAAACACTTCAAAAAACAGTACAACAAGTCAGGAAGCCTCTCCTCTTACCTTGAGTAAAGAAAACGAAACAGAGCGATCTTTTTTTTGACCTGGGTGATCCGAACAGCTGAATCCATATTCAATTTTCTCGCCCCTTCCCTCTAAAAAAACATCAGCTGCCAGTCGTTCCCAGTCTAACACACCTGCGAGTTCCGCCCTCTCAAGCAAATCCTGGAGCACTCTCTCCAAAATTCCTTCTTCTACCCATTGTCCCAACCACCTGCGGGCAACAGAACGAGAACCCCATTGCTCACCCATTGGCACATCACACCATCTGAATCCAGTGATCAACACCCATAACATTGTATTACAAACCGGACTCCAAGACGTATGCGGGTGCCCTTGACCTCTCTGTACAGGATCTGCTGGCAACAGCGGTGCCACCATCAGCCATGGTGCATCCGTTAGCCCATTGCATCTTCCTTTTGTCATCGCATTCTCCCCACTAAAAATGAGGCAGTATCCCAGACTGTCAATTTACAAATCCATCCTTGCCCCATACATAGCTAGAATGTTTAAAAGACGATTGCAAATGATTTCATACTATCGTATTTTTGCTAATCTCCATATCTAGTGTAGGCCGCTATGCATAGCGGGGCAATACACTAGATATGCATAACAAAAGGCTCTTCACGTGGCTCGTATCCTTATTGTCTATTTTAGCGGCTTCGGACACACCGCAAAACAAGCTGATGCTGTGCTCGAAGGAGCTGCAGGCGTGCCTGGTTCTTTCGTATTACTACAGGCTATTGATCCTCAGGGAGATATTCCAAACGATGCATGGGAAGAATTACCGAAAGCGGATGCAATCATTTACGGCACACCTACCTATATGGGTGGTCCTGCATGGCAATTTAAAAAGTTTGCCGAGAGTACTTCTAGACTCTGGTCTCGTCTAGCGCTACACAACCAAATTGCAGCTGGATTCACTAATTCCGCGTCCGTTAATGGAGACAAGTTTTCAACCCTCGCATACCTATGGACGCTCTCGCAACAACATGGTCAAATTTGGGTAGGCACCGGATTACTACCCTCCTCAAAAAAGGAACATGGCCCTGCAGATGTAAACTGGACGGGTAGCTTTGGTGGTGCAATGGCGATCTCCCCTTCTGATGCGTCTCCAGATGAAGCACCTCGTGCTGGCGATTTAGAAACGGCCCGAAGATTAGGTCGGCGCGTAGCGGAGTCTGCTCAGCGATGGAAACGTGGGTTAAGCAGCTGATCTAGTTAGCATCATAGGGAAAGCGTCTTAAATGGCTATTCCAGAATATAATCACGAAGCTGAGCGATCTCTTTGCACGGTACCTCTTCGAGGATACGTTGAATGATATCTTCTGGATTGGCAGGCTCAATTGATCCGGGCAATGGGTATCCGTAACCGATATATCGGAGTGGGTAGGGAGTTTTTTGGCAAATATTCAATAAAAAACCTTTAGCTAATGTTTCATCAAGCTTAGTAAAAATGAGTCCCGTGGGCTCTAGGCAAGAGAATTGATGGATAGCTCCGTAAAGATCAATATCCTTTGTTGTGGCGGAAAGAGTTAACAGGATTTCGCTTTTTGGTAGTGTAGCTAACAAATCGGCTAGTGCTTCAATGCGTTGAGGCAGGTAGTAGTTGCACCCTGGGGTATCAATTAAGAGCAAGTCTACGTCTGGGATAGAGGACAAGGAGGTCGAGTAGGGGATATTCCAATGATGTGCGGCATGAGCTAGACGCCCATTTTCTTCCAAGTCGACAATCGCAATCCGTAAAGGTTGTTCTAAGAAATAGCTAGCCAGTTTGAGTAAAGCGGTACTTTTACCAACACCCGTGGGGCCAATAAAGACCCATCGTGCTGGAAATGAGGGTGGAGGGCTTACTCGCAAACGACTTTTTAAGCAACTGCGCAGATCTTCATAATCTCCATGTAAAAACTCAGTCACTAGCTCTTGAGCCAGGGATCGACAGATCCCTTTTTTCATTAAAAATCGATAGAGTCCCTCTTCCCATTCTCGTTGTTGATTGCGTTTACGAAGTCCATCTTTGAGAAGAAGCCAGGGATCGGCGGTCATACCAGCACCTCTTTTGTGATCCATCCTATTGTTTCCAGATGGACATCGGGGGTTAATTCTTGCAAAGCTAGAACGGGTAGATTAGGGAACATATTGTGGAGCAATCCATGTAGACGTGTGCGCACCATTCCATCATGTACTACGAGAACAAGAGGTTCAGGTCGAGCATGCAGGAGCTGCTCGATTTGGAGTTGTATTTTTTCTATGGTCGCGGGACGCAATCGATCTTTTGACCCCTGTTCTTCTTGAAAGGAGGAGAGTGCGATCATGCGTTCTACCTTAGGATCGATACGTAGGCTATACCCGCGCTTGGTTTCTCCCAAAAACTGACGCGTAATTTGAGGAGCTAGCTGTTCTCGTATTCGTTGCAGTAGCAGCTCTTGAGTAGGAGCTTTTGTTTGCAGGTGAGTTTCAATAATCGTTTCAAAAATAGAGAACCCGGTAGGTGGGGCTACAGACTCTTTCAATAACTGTCTTAAAATAGGCAGTAGTTTTGTTGGAGTAAATGCGTGATTGCGAAGCTCATGAAACAATGCCGGATCGTGCCTGGCAACTCGGTCGAATAAGAGACAAGCATCCTGCCTCCTAATGCAGTGATACATCTCTCTCTCTAGGATATTTCGTAATCTTTTTAATGGATCCTGGATATCTACCATATGGTGACAACCTACTTCACCCTGTGTGCGCAATGCGCATCCGAATTCTGGTAAGGAAGCCTCATAGCGCAAATGGATTGGGGGTAGTTGCACCCCTAACGATTCGGTGAGTCGCGATTGTTCTTCTAGCCATAAATGAGCTAATCTTGGAAGCTCCTTAGCCAAGCGGGCTCCCACTAACATTTCTGTTTCAGGGGCATGAATGAGCAATCGATCTACTTGATCCCGCTTTCTGGAGGATCTGGCATACCATAACAAACCCAATGCCAATCCTCCTAGAATCAAGGCAGGCATTCCTGGCAAACAGGCTAAAAGAATGAGGCAAAAGGCTGTGATTACCAAAACAGAAGGGCGACAAAAAAACTGAGTTCCCATGGAAGTAGCAACCTTTTGAGATGAAGAGCGCGTTACCATAATCCCCGTGCTGACAGAAATGAGTAGGGCTGGCAGTTGAGTGACTAATCCATCCCCTACCGTCAATCGACTAAATAGCTCCCAGCAGTCTTGTATTCGGTATTGGTGCACACAAGTACCCAGCACCATCCCTCCAACCAAATTAATGAGAATCATGATGATGCCTGCAATGGCATCTCCCCGCACAAACTTAGAAGCACCATCCATTGCTCCATAAAACTCAGATTCTTGTTCCATCCGAGCGTGGAGTTCTTTAGCCTCTTCCGAATGAATCAATCCGGCATGTAATTCTGCATCTACAGCCATCTGTTTACCAGGTAGAGCTTCCAAGCTAAAGCGTGCTGCTACTTCGGCAACACGGGAAGCTCCCTTGGTGATCACTACAAAATTAATTAACGTGACTAAGGAAAAAAGAAGAAAGCCCACCCCGACATGGTGACGAATCACAAAGTTACCAAAAGTTTCGATAATAGCGCCGGCCCTACCTTCGGTAAGAATCATGCGAGTAGAGGCAATGCTGAGTCCTAAGCGATACAGAGTGAGCAATAATAAGGTGACAGGAAATGAACTAAATTCCAATGCCCTTTCTACATATAAGGTCAGCAGTAAGGTCATGATAGACAGGGCTATATTCAGAGCTAACAAAAGATCTAAACACCAAGGAGACAAGGGAACAATTAGAAGAAAGACTAAGCCAATGACCCCGACTCCCAAGGCCACTTCAGCCTGAGGCAATGGATCCCAAAGCTCCTGCTTAATTTTCCCCCACATGTTGCCATCCATACGGGATCCAGCCCTTTCTTGCAAGTCCGGTACCAACTAAAAAGATTGCATGTAAATCACCCTAAATCACGTAAAAAGAAAAAGCCGGCTATTTCTTTTAGCCGGCTTTTCGTATAAAATACATGATCAAGAAGAAGAGGAGGGAGTCGAATTCCCTAAGGATGCATTTTTCTCTTTCACCAAGTCTTGCCAATCACTGATTTTCTCATCATTGTCCAGGCATTGAGTAAATCGCTCTAATGTGATGTCCAAAGATGCTTCTGGATTTGTGTCGATCTCCTTTTTAGCTGCACGAAATATCTGGAAAGCCATCATCTCCCCCTGAGACATAGCCAATGAAGATGTTATTTCGCCTGTGCTTATAAGATTTTTTTGGAAATTCACCCTATAATAAGCTGTATAAAAATTACTTTGTGGATTTTTGTGTAAAAACACTGCGGATTTTTCATAAATAAAAAGATCGATTGATAACTCTTCGTTTTTCGAAAAAAAAGTCACTTCATCTTTTTCTGAGTATTTTTTTATCATAATTAATAATTTTTTATATGTTAAAACAACATTCAATTCCCTAATTTTCTCTTGCAATTCCGCAGTTGTGTTTGTCAATAAAACAACATTCAATTCCCTAATTTTCTCTTGCAATTCCGCAGTTGTGTTTTCCAATTCCGCAGTTGTGTTTGTCAATTTCACAGTTGTGTTTTCCAATTCCGCAGTTGTGTTTGTCAATTTCACAGTTGTGTTTTC
>CAYLUD010000030.1:17791-18428 GCA_964386785.1 uncultured bacterium
CAATTCCGCAGTTGTGTTTGCCAATTCCGCAGTTTTCTTTTGCAATTCATCAGTATATTTTTGTTTCTGTTCCAATCTCTGTTTATCTAAAATTTTGAGCGCAATAATAGATCCTAAAGAAAATATAAATAGAGTAGCTCCTACTCCCAATGATGTAGATCCGATCCAAGAAGGGATCTTAGAAAGCCCATGCACCCCCATCGAACACGCGAACCCAAACGCCATCAAAACGAGAGATAAGGCGATGATCACAGCCATAACAGTTAGGATTCGTTTGATTAAATTCTCCATTTTTTGATCTTGAATTGCGGCATTCGCCCCTACTGGAACTAAGCCAACGTGTTGACCGGATTGATTGACTCCATTTAAAGAATTTGATGTCATACTATCTCCATGTTTTCGTTTTAAATAACTGTAACACAATCATATAAAGAAATCGATATTAAATTAATAATTTTTAGTTAAGAAATAGAGCGCCCTGCAGACGGGGTGGTTTTAAGGGTCTAGCCGAACACTTAACGTCGAAGACCTCGATTAGAGAGATATCTATAAATCGCTTGCGCTGAAACCCATAGGCAGGGCGCCTCAGGATATCGATATTGCAAATACCCAGCTACTTGCTCCGGAGAACAACGCC
>CAYLUD010000031.1:0-18218 GCA_964386785.1 uncultured bacterium
AACAACTAACGAGAACCTCTATCTAAGGTTGGACCAAAGAATGGGGCAAGGTCAGTCGAAATATTGCATTTGCCGGCGCAAGACAATATGGACATTATGACAAGAAAAATAAATTTATTTTTTTGAAATTCCATCAAATGGATTGATAGTTCTTTCTCTTGAAGGGAGAAAAAATGCGTGAATGGCTCGTTCTTGCGTAAGGTGAGTTAATCAACGTGTCGTAAGGCCTTTTTTAGTATAGTGAGAGATGAGATCAGAACATCAGTTTCAGAAGGTAGCGATGAGCTACGGAATAGGGATGGATTGTAACCGAAAAGAGAAGAGATCGGCCTTTGTTGTATCCATCAGCCGAAGTTGGACGAATGCAGGCCATATAGAGGGGAAGATCACATAAAAAAGATTCCATTTGAGTTGTAGAATAAATATAATGTAAACTGCGGATGTATTTACATGAAATTTGCAAGAGGTTGAAAAAATGACATCTTCTATATGTAATTCTGGAAAACCAACAGGCAGTGCTCAACAGTGGGCTCCGTCTGCACATTTCGCTCCTCACGCTAAACAAAAACAAAGATGTGCTCAAGAATGTACGCTTTGTGCACAGTCTGTAATTTGCGGGCCTGGAAGCGAAATGCACCATTTAGAACAAGAGCAATTATATACACATTCTGTTGCTTTCATAGAGCAACACATTGGCGTACGCAATTCTAACTTGCAGTCTCTCAAGCCTGGTTATGCTTGCGGGTTGAATAAGGGCTTCGCATCGTGGCTCATCATGTGTTGCTGTTCCCATACCTATTGTTGTACGGGCCCAGTTGCACGGGACGTTTGCAAGCGTGCTTGATTGACAAGTAGTTTGTTCTGAATGTGTTCATGGTATCCTTAAGGATACCATGATGCTGAATCCTTCAGCTGACGCGTCACAAGATGATGAGCTTTCGCTACAGAGAAAAATCTGTAAGCATTTGGTAATCAAACGTCAGTTTGACATAAGAAATCATGGTGCATGCTTTACGGATGCGACCCCTAGCTCTTCTTTTGGAAAACCGATTACGCGCCTACAAAAGCAAGTGTGAGCTCGGAACCTCTATCGCCATAATTATGTATCATTATCTTATCTCCTATCTGTTCCGCTTCAACACGGACGCCGGTTTTTCTGAAGAGTCGGGTTCTTCCCGGGCCCCGACTATGTTGGTGCGAGCTAGGTTTAGATTGCCAAGATCAACGTGTTGTATCTCGAACAAAGATGTGATCGCACAAGATAAGAACGAGACTCCCTACTACATAGGGAGTTTTTAAGGAGAGAGTGTATGAGAATAGCGCATCTCTCCTATTTTTTTCTTGGAAGAGGTACCTTGCGGACGCCTACGCAGACCATCCGCAGGGCTATGGTTCATAGAATGTACTAGGGGTGGGCACATGTGGTGGCCACGTAGTCGCTATTAATGCTTGGGCGATCCCGAAGCAGTTCTTGATGTAGGGGCGGTGTCTGAGATTGCAACTGCTTGTTCCGTACCGTCTTTGTTGGTGTGTCAGGGAATGCTGCATCTAAATGTACGATTGCAAATCCACCCGAAATGAGCATGCCTATACAGGCCCCGGCAATTCCAAACGCAGAGAGAGTGGCAATGGATTTCCAACGATGACTTGACCAGGTATACTTCACAAAAGATCCAAAGGACGCGTCTTTGTTAGGTACTACATGACAGTGATGGTAAGCCTTAGTATTCCAAATACCCGCGAAGATACAACCCACAATACAAACCGCGAAGATTGTTCCACTAATGTAAAATATTTTTCTGCTCGTTGCTGTTTGAGGGTCTTCGCTATGTAGGGTCGGATGAGTAATAGGCTCAATTGAGTGTGAAGAATAAGTTTCCATAAAACTCCTAAAAAATATGTTCATTTGATTATAACTTAAAATTCAATTTTTTTGTTTAAGTTAATATTAATTTTTTTAAAATAGTTGTTATAGAGGTTCAATTTGACATTAAGCTAACAATCTAGCTGTAGTGCCCAAAAATCGCGCCTTCCCTGGGGAAGTTTCCTATTTCGCTGAAGTCAGGCGAAACGAGATGGCTAAGGCAATTCCATGTCCCCCGATGCCATATAATGATTGATTTGACAGCTGGTTTTCAGAGGTTGAGGATGTTTTCTAGTAAAGACCTCTTTCGAAGTATCCATTTGTTCCATGAGCTGGTTTTTCATGTTTTTTACTCTCAGGCATAGGATCTCGATCGTCTGTATTTACCGAAGTCAATCTAAAGGACACTATTTCAGCAGGATGATGAATCACTAAGTGAAGTGTAAAACCAAAGAACCAGCCAGTAGACGTTTTTCCTGATTTCGCTATTCCCCAACGTCTTATGAGCTCACCTTGCTGAATCATTTTGCACGCAAGTATGTTCTAAAGGCCAATCGGAGGGCTTTTCAAGAGTTAAAAAATGCGTGAATCGCTCGTTCTTGCGCAAGGTGAGTCACTAAGAAATTAGAAGAGAGATCATTTTTGATCACCCCACCTTGTACACGAGATCCCGCACCAAGCGCTGGGCTTGTGCGCACCGACCCTGATGGTCGGTAGAGGTGATTGTAGAAAGAGCTTGTGGTTCGAAAGCATGAGGTAGGTAGGCTAGGGGGTAGCCTTCTAAGATAAAAGCAGTTAACATTGCAATGCGTTCTTCCATCCGTTTTTGTTCTGGGTACGTTAACAATCCTCGTTTCCGTAAATAGGTATATAAAGTCGAGTAAGGAGCCTGAACAATCCAATCTCGGTACTGGGTATCGAATGACCGCGATCTCCATGGAGTAAGAAGGGCGAACGAATAGGTGATTTCGTCTGTAATCTGATCAGGAAACGAAAACCCGTGATCAATTGCTATCAATTCATTGTTAGCAATGAGAATGTTATGGGCATGCCGGTCCATATTCCCAATGAGCAGGTCGAGGAGTAGTAAGGATTGTATTTCTTCCCAAGGTAGGAGCTCTACCTGCGTTGGGGAAAGCAGACTAAGTGGTATCGCATCCGGAATATACACTTGAAAAGAGCCCAAGATTTCTTGTGTGAGATGCCCTTTTCTTACATGGATGTATGCCGTATGAGGGATCAATCCAAATCCAAAAAAACGATCTACTTCATAGGCCCCCACCTCATGCAAGGCAGCTGTGCCAGTTAATTGGCCGAGGCGCCCTCTGCGATGTCCTAAGGAGCCTTGAAAGTTGCTTTTAGGGTTTTTTTTTGCTAAATATTCTTCGTCATAGGGTTTAAAAATTCCTAGTGGACGCCCATCTAGATCGTGAATTGTATAAGTACCCCCCGCGCCTCTATCTACTAGCTGCGCAAAGGTTCCCCGCGACAATAAATCCCTCCAATTGCCCCGCGTAGAGGGTTGCTTACGTGCAGCCTGTTGATTGCGTTGTAGTAGCCGTTTTTGTACATACGAATGCATCTCATAGATCTTGCGGTGTGTCGAGAAGACAGATAGATCAGGCCAGAGGCGTTCCATAGTCTTGAGAAGGGCTAGTTTTTTTTTAAAGAAAAAGAAGAACAGAGATGGTTGGGTTGGGTTATGCCATTCCAAACTCCATACAATAAATGATCGAACTACCGATTCTTCTAATCTTTTCCTGTATGCCTCAGGAAAGTAACGCTGCAACAGGCGCATGACCCGATCTATTTGTGTGGATAGGGTTCCATCCATGTGTAGAGAAGGCTGTGCCCCATAAGGGATGCGCAATAAAAAACGAACATTCGTTTTCCAGCATTGAGGACGAAAACATGATAGAGGGAACCGATGGAAAAAAAACATAAACCAAGAAAAACAAGAATTAATTGTTTTTTTAACGGTTTCTTTATCAATCATAGCTAAAACATTTTTTGTTTAATAAAATTATTTTATCAATAAAATGAGACTATAAGTAAATAGGAAGAATGCGCATGGCCAAATCAAAAAAAAAGACCCAACCTTCTTTGGAATCCCTAGATTTTGATGCAATCGCCAAAAAGGCAGGAGAAATTGAGAGTCAGATCAAGAAAGAAGGAAAAACGATACGCGAGGCATTTGCTATCTCGCCAGAGGTAGAGAATGACATGTATGTTTTGGCAAAATATTTCTATGATCAGGGAAAAAATCAAGAGGCGGGATCGATTTTTCAATCGTTGTTGTTATTTGCGCCAAACAATTTTGATTATGCCTATGGTTTAGCTTCGGCCTATCACCAATCAGGAGACTTTATCAATGCATCTATGGGATTCTATCGATCCTTCCTGTTGAATCCTAAAAACCCCTTTAGTACCTACTATTTATCTGACTGCTTTATTCAATTAGAGGATCCTCAAGATGCCTTGAACTTTTTGGATACGACCCTGGCTATTGTGGATGCTGTAAAGCAAGAAGAGTATCAACCCTTGAAAGAGCGTTGTCTTTTAATGCAAGATGCATTGCGAAAAACGATGCCCCATAAGACAGAAAGCAAGAACCAGGGGGCTTCATGACATCTCCTACCCAGCAGCCCAATCCCTTTTCATCTCCTATTTATACGCATGCAGTGCAGCCTAATCAGGAGCATGCTAAGACTCGAGACACCCTCGCTCCTGGGGGTACTGATACTCTTGCGATAGATGCCCCCCATGCTGTATGGGATCGTCCTACATTACGTTCTTTGTCCCCCCAATCACCACCAGATGTTCTGGTGAGTTTGGCTGCTGCATTTGCCGCTATTTTTGCAGCTCAATCCAGTTCGGCAGAAAATTCATTTTTCCAAGTTTCTCAGGATCAAGAATTATCAAATATCCAATCTTCTCAGGTTTTGACCAGTACAGTGACGGCTGTCAATAAGCAACAACAGGTCTACAACGAATATGAGAAAATAGCAAAGAAGGCCAATAACCCTGTGCTGAAATATTTAGGTTGGATCGTATTAGCTCTAACGGTTGTTTTAATAGCGACTACTATCATATCTGGCTTGTTTACTGGTGGTGGTTCCGAAGCTTTGGTGCCAGAAGAGATCGAAATGACAGATATGGCTGCGGGGAGTCTCTCTACCACGGAAACCACCTCAGAACCTGCCATTCTGACCCCAGAATTGGAAAATGCAATGCAAATGACCACGATCAATAGTACATCTACTCAATCGGAAGCAACGACTGCCACGACGGAAACATCTGCACAAGCTGGGACGCAAGCACAACGTACTACCATTGCAAAGTTGTTACTTTGGTTGGCTCGTTTTATGGGAGCTGCAGCGGGAGCATCTCCTATGCTGGCACAGGGGATTGTCTCATTGAAATTAGTACCCGTCTATAGAAGTCTGGCTAACACTCAGCGAGGCGTGGGTGCTGCTATGGCGAGCCAATCCATGCAGCAATCTATCTTTTCTCTATTGCAAAAGTGTTCGGAGCGAGATCAATCGGTTGCTTCTAATGAGACTGGAGGGACAGCAGATTCGTCCAAGACATTTAGCGAAATCATAGGATTATATGAACAAATCGCGCAACAGTCTAAGCAAGGATTGATCTAGCTGGTTCATTTTGCCAAATCCCTTTGTGATAAACGGTGGATCTACTAATCTGGCCTCTTCTACTAGGAGGACAGATGAAAGAGACGAAGGATGGCATTCAGTATCTCCAATCTCGGCTTCTATCTGGGGTCCCCCATGCGGTTTGGTTGCGACATGGTGGATATAGTCAGGGACATTTTTCTAGTCTGAATTTATCTAAGGGGAATGGTGATCTTCCCATGCATGTAGATGCTAATTGGGCTAAGGTCCGAGAGGTGTTTTGTTTGCCTCAAATCTGTCGTCTCCATCAAGTACACGGAGCGGTTGTTCATGAGGCTGATCCTAGCCAAACCCCTCAGGGAGATGCGTTGATGACTGACCAGCCAGGGCTTGCTTTAGTGATCTCTCACGCAGATTGTCAAGCGGCATTATGTTACGATCCGATCCATTCGGCAATTGCAGCGATTCATTGTGGATGGAGAGGAAATGTTGCAAATATCTATGGGGCGACGTTGCATGCTATGAATAAACGCTACCACACCAATCCAGCTGATGTTATGGTCTATATTTCCCCGAGTTTAGGGCCTTATGCTGCTGAATTTATGCAGTATCGTACAGAGTGGCCAGAGCGTTTTTGGTCCTATCAAATCCAAGCCAACTATTTCGATTTATGGGCATTAGCCAAGGATCAACTGGTGGCTGCCGGTGTGCCTTCTAACCAAATTGAAATTGCTGGGCTTTGCACGAAGACGGTCGAAGAAGATTTCTTTTCTTATCGTAGAGAAAAGGCGAGCGGTAGACACGCTTCCTACATCATGTTGCCTGAGAAGCAGTCTTTCTAACCATATATCCAAGTCGAAGCTCTTCAAAATAGACAAGCCATAGTCCGATAGCGATAATGCCCATCGAGATGAAAAAGGGGGCAGGAACTGTTTCTCGATGCATGAGAAAGCCCCATGCCGCAGCAAACAGGGGTGTAGTAAGCCCTGCAAAAGATAGAAAGGTGGCAGTAAAGTGCTTGAGAAGCCATCCATATAAATTGTAACAGAGTAGATTGGATACCAGCACAATACAACCCACCCACTTCATAAACTGAGGAACGTGTTCCCACGCAATGGGGTGGCTGCCTTCTGTAACGAAGGTGTGTACCAAGGCCATGCATCCGCCCAAGAGCATAGAAGCACCGTTAGACATCCAAGGAGAAACTCCATCCTCTTTTCCCAGTTTTCTAAGAAGAATCCAGCCATAGACCGAGGTGATTGTCGCAAACATGAGGGCTAGTTCGGGAAAGGAAAATCCTAAAAAGGAACCTGCAGAGGCTTCGGCTCCAGATTGGTACAGAAAGACCGGTACAAATCCAAAGAAACCGATTAGAAGGCCAATAATTTTTCTTGGAGTGATTTTTTCTCTAAATTGCACATAGGAGAGTGCTGCAGCTACAAATGGGGAAAGGCTATAAATGAGACAGGCCTTGGCGGCTGAAAGGTATTGTAGCCCCCAAAATTCAAAGGCATTTGTTAAGTAGACACTAGATAGGGCAAGTAGAATGAGAGAAGCCCATGCGGTCTTTCGAAACTGAAAATCCTTCCGCTTGAATACGACTAAAAATCCCAAGATCAGACATCCAGCGAGTACCATACGTATTCCCGTCACAAAGAGAGGAGAAGCATGTGCCATCGCTTCTTTAGCCAGCGAAAACGAAGAAGCCCACATAAAAAACGTAAAAAATACAAGGGACAGTTTCATAAAAGCTTTCCTTTTTTCGGCAGTCTACGTGAGGAGTTCATTATATACTACAGTAGAATTTTAGTCTGATTAGAATATGAAAAATAAATTTTTTATAATCATCTATGTCGGATGTGCAAGAAAAGAAGGAAGGATTTTAGAGAGCAGTTGTATCACGGAATGGAGCCATTTGGACAGTTCTAGATCGAATTGTTTAAGCATGAGAGACCACCCTAAGAGGAGAATGAGGATGGCTACAAAGGCTTTTAATGCATAGAGCAGAAACGTAATCTGCACCTGTGGTGCCATTCGATTGGCAATTCCAAGAAATAAATCCGTCATGAGGAGGGCGAGCAGTGTGGGAGCAGATAGTTGGAGAATCATGAGAACCGTTTGTTGAGCTAGCTGAAGGAAAAGAGAAAAAATGGGACTATGCTCTCGTAACAAGGCTGCTGGCAAAAAATGATCTATGGGAATGAGTTCAAACGAAGCCAACATTCCTTGGCAGTACAAAAAAAATCCACCGCCACCATAGAACATCACCAGGAGAAGATTACTAAAAAATGTACCTATGGGTGAGGTCGGAACTGTGGATAAGGGATCCGTTACTTGTAAACTTTGAGCTCCTCGTTGCATATCAATCAAAGCTCCCGCCGACTGGATGTAGTAGTAAGGGACAGAAATCAGAAACCCCAGTAAGGATCCAATAACTGCTTCTTTAATCAAAAGGGCCATAAAGAGAGGAGTCATATTTGCTGCAACATGCGGAGCTTTTAGCATAAGAAAGGGAAAAAAAATGAAAGAAAGAGCGATTCCAAATCCAATTTTTATTGGATCTGGAAGGGCCTTGCCCCCAAGAAATGGCGAAATTGCAATGGTGGGGACAATGCGGGCCAATGTAAGGAGGTAGAGCCCCCATAGTTCAGCGGGAGGGCGTACCGTTACGAGGGATAGGTAAGAATCCATCACAACTGCAGTTTGTAAAAATTTTTCAATAGTTGCGTTGCGAATTCGATCAGCAATCCACTAATCCACCCTCCGGTGAGCATAATAGTGCCAATAATCGCGACCATTTTGATTGCAAAGGCAAACGTTTGCTCTTGAATTTGAGTCGCTGCTTGGACAATCGCAACCAGGAGCCCAATAATCGATGCGACCGCAATGGGAGGGCCGGAAAGAATCAAAATGATCAAGAGAGATTGATAGGTATATTCAAAAATGACGGATTGGAATGTAACTGCAAAGAAGTCCATCTATCGAAAGCTTAGCACAAGCCCCTCCAAGATTAAAGACCAACCATTCACCATGACGAGCAAGAGAAGTTTTAAAGGTAATGAAATAGACAGAGGGGAAAGCATCATCATTTGCATAGCCAACAAGATGTTTGATGTGACTAAATCAATGACAAAGAATGGAATATAGATCAGGACGCCAATCTCGAAAGCAGACTTGATCTGGGATACGATAAAAGAAGGCACAGCAATGATGAAGTCTGTGGGTTGAACGGTATTTTTTACCGATTCAGGGAACGTTTTTTGAGCCAAATGGAGGAATCCCTCGATTTGTTTTTTGCCACTATTGCGAATAAGAAAGTCTCGCATCGGCTCTTTTGATACGTTGACAACTTGTAATGCAACATAGGCAGACTCTTTGGAGAACAGAGATGAGGGAAGCTGCCCTTTGAGGATGGGTTCCGCTTGTTGGTACATAGCCAACCCTGTTGGATACATGACGTAAATCGTTAGTACTAAGGCAATCCCGTTTAGAATCTGATTCGGAGGGGTTTGTTGTGTTCCCATCGCACTGCGCAAGAGAGCCAAGGTAATGATGATTTTCATGAACGATGTGAGCAGCATGATCAGAAAAGGAGCGAGCGCAAGTAGGACCAAAATCACTGCTTGCGTGATTAAGTCAGGATACCCAGAGCCCAGTTCCTCGCTAGGCTGCAGCGTTTGTTCTCCAGGTAGACTAAATTGAGGGGAGGTTTGACCAACTGTTATGGGGGCAGCTAGTAAGGGATCGGCGAATATAGGCAATAAGAGAGTGACTAGAATCAGGAAATAACGGATCAAAGAGGGAGTCCTCCCTTTTGAAAAAACTCTCCTAGAGCCAGCTCCAGAGCTTGTAACTGTTGGTCAAGGTTGACAGATAGAATGCCCCCCTCGCTTTCAATAGTACACTGGCCGGGAAGAATATCGTCTCGAGGCACAACCGAAAAGGTATCTATGTGATCAAAAACTTTTTTTAATTGCGCTTTTTGCTCTTCGATACGTTGTAAATCAGCCTTGTTTACAAACAAGGTAACTTTGCGGTGTTGCGCAATGGATTTCATTGAGGTGCGGATGATATCAATCAAGATATTTGGGTCATTTTCTAGGGTTTTCCCAATGATTCTTTTCACAGCAGCCAACGTTACAGGCACAAGAGCAGTAGCTACTTCATCGCGTACGGTATCAATTTGTTTTTGTAGGGCAGCTAGTTGGGATGTCCACTTTTTTAATCCTTCCTGAAAGCCCTGTTCGCTTCCTTGTTGCATGGCTTGCTTGGTTTTTTCTTCGGAATCAATTTCTAGCTGTACTTTTGTTTGGTTGAGTTCTTGATTTAATTCTTCCGCATGTACCCACTGAGCAAATTGATCCCTGGTGAGAATTTTGCTATCTACTGGGCGTACGATTTTCTTCGTGTTGAGAATTTCAAAGGAAGGTTTCATTGAATTTGCTCCAAAAGAGAAAGGAGTTGTTGGCGGAAGTAGTGGGTCAAATTTTCGGATGGAGTAGATTGCATGACCTGCGTATACAGGGGCTCCCATTTTTTATCAAACCGGCGAATGAGATGCCATTGGAAGCTTTTGCTTTCTGTAGATGTGGCCTTAGCCATACGCATCAACCCTTGCTCAAAGACCCAAGCCCATAGAGTTGCTGGTTTCCTGTCCCACCGTGCAAGATCCCATTTGGGAGGGGCCCATCGGCGCGGTTGTCGAACACAATATTGGAGGTATTGTTGTTGCGATGTAGACAGAATTTGATTCAGAGTTATTAGTATTTTTTTATCTAAGACTTGACTCAGTTGGGCTGCAAGATCGTGTAACCCTAAGAAGTGAACGACTTGTTCTAGTCGTAAATAGGCGAAATCTAGCAAAGAAAAAAACGGGGAATGATCTAGTAAGCCATAAAGCAAAATTTCCTTAGGGGGAAGAAGAGCATTGCGTAAAAATCGAAGACACACGTAGCGCGTGGAGGAATGGGCGTCAGGGAGTAAAGAGAGAGGCACAGGCGTACTTGGGTACCATGAGGGGTGATACCGTTCTAAGAATGACGGATCATCAAGAAGGGTTGCCATCGATTGGTGGGCAACCAATGAGTCTGATGGAGGGGGGGCCTTGGTGTCGATGACGGCTTGCTTTTTTAACGTCATCCATAATTGCTGTTCAAGACGACTGGAAGATGGATTCCTTGACATATCTTGCCCTATGCTGGGTTCTCTTCTTCCGGATGGGGTATTTCTTCCTCATTAGTAACTGGGACGTAGGGATGTAATGCAAACAGAGATTTCAGACCCCAATTTTTAATGAGAAGATGGCCTTTCCAAGCAATCCACACAAGGGCTGCTAAAAGAACAAAAACAAGAAAGAGGAGAAAGAAAAAGATCAAGCGAAAGGCCAGAGCAGATTGTTTTGCAAGAATGAGTCCCCAAATAGAGATATAATCATAACAAGGAGAGCCTTCTTCGCGATCAAAGGCTACATCTGACATAAGAACGCGATCGGCAATGACGGAGACATTGTCTACTGTGAGCCCAGGTAGTGCACTCGATACAAGTCGTTTGATTTTATTGACCATGATGGCGTTGGGGTTATCCAATACACCGCGATGTTTGACATAAACAGATGCAGTTAAAGGGATGCCTTCCTGTTGCTCTTGTGGGAAAGTAATTTGTACATCAGCATCGAGAATCCCATCCATCTTGCGGATGGTACCTGCTAGTTGCTCGGATAGACCCTCTTGATAGCGAATTCTATTTTGAAGCTCTGAGGGAACTAACCCTTGATCTCCAAATAAATCCAGGAGCGTAGTGCTTTTGGCTCGAGGTAAACCAGATTGATTTAGAAGGCCGATGGCTTCTGTTGTCGAGCTTGCTGGAACGGCAATATTCCACAATTTTGCAGTGGATCCGCCTCCAACCGTCGAACTAGGAGCTGGAATTTTCTGTGCGCTGATGCCGTGGCTATTCAAGAGAACAATCACTTCATTTGCTTCGCGTTCAGGTAGATTATAGGCAATCGTAGAAACGCTATGGCAGCCAACAAAGCCAAGTAGAATGAGCAAAGAAAGCAACCACTTCATGAATAGTCACCATAGCAGGTCATGTAATTAGTGCCAATCTCGAACCAAATGATGAATTTGTAGCGATAATTCTTTTGGGAGCGTAGGGGTTTGTTCAAGGAGCGTCAACGGTTTTCCCGAATGCAGCAAAATAGGGAATTTCCCTAGGTAAGGCAGGATTAGAATGGTCGTATCGCTGATTGGAAATAGACGGAAAACCAGATGAACGATCCTACTCATGTCAAAGGTGAAATCGGTGAAGAACCTGCAGACTCTACAATAGGATGACTTCTACTTGAACTCTGACTTGAAGGCTGAAGCAATTTGAGTCAGGTTTATAGTTCTGACGATGAACAGAGCTTGAATAATTAGCCAGGCAGTCGAGACAACGGTTATGCCAATCGAAAAAAAATGGATAGGATTGCTCGCAACGCATTGATGTGTTTCAATGTGCCTTGCTGTTTGACAACCAAGAGATATAATCGCCCCTCAGCGATTTCTTTACACCAGATTGTTTTTTGTCCATTGCAGAGAGGGTGTTGTAAAATTACAAAAAAAACAAACCAATATTGTTAATATGACAAACACTGTTTTTCGCAGGGAAGAAGTATCACCCGAACCATTTTATGAGGTGGACATCCCCCTAACAGATCGCACTGAGCAGAAATATGTTAGGGTGTATCGCTGTTGGACGGATTCTGGGGCTTTAAAATGGCGGTTCGATATCCCATTAAATAGGCAGCAAATATATAAGCTGGAAGTGGATAAAATGGAGCTAATCGATCGCATATCCATACTTGCTATGTATTATCTGGAAGATTCTCGTGGTATCACAGGGCGTCATGAGTTGATCAACATGCTCATGAACATTGCAAAATTAGGCCATGAAAAGGCTTTAGCAAGTCTTCTTGTTTACAATGAAACATTGCCGGACAATGAACAAATTCCAACCGCCGATCTAGATCAAGCTGCTAAAGAGACTGCTAGGTACGGTAACGTAGCAGCTCTTGAATTACTTGTATCTAAGGATAGGGTGCCGATTGCATATCTAGGCGAGGCAGTTATACAAGCTGTTCAGTACGGTAACGTAGCAGCTCTTGAATTACTTGTATCTAAGGATAGGGTGCCGATTGCATATCTAGGCGAGGCAGTTATACAAGCTGTTCAGTACGGTAATGTAGCAGCTCTTGAATTACTTGTATCTAAGGGTAGGGTGCCGATTGCATATCTAGGCGAGGCAGTTATACAAGCTGTTCAGCACGGTCACGTAGCAGCTCTTGAATTACTTGTATCTAATGGTAGAAGGGGCGGCCCTGAATATTTATCTGACGCAATGAACGAAGCTATGGCTAGAAATGATGTAGTATCTCTTGCCATTCTTTTATTTCATGATAAATCGGGTCCAGATCCTATAGCGAATGAGAGTCTTGTTTCTTTTTTATCTGCAAACCCTGAAATTTCAGATCAACAGGTATCTGAGGCGATCAGTTGGGCGATGCACCATGAGCGGATAGAGGCGCTTAGTGTGCTTGTATCTTTCTTGCACATGCCGGTAGACTGCCTAGGTGCTGCTCTTGTAATGGCTGCTGAGTATAATCATATACAGGCGCTTCGCCTACTTGTATCTCGTGGCCTACAGAGTGTATGTCTTGGTGCATACAGCATGGAATTATGGGTCTCTTGGATAGAGGTCGCACGCAGATGGGCGATTGAAAATAATGGTTTCGAAGCTTTTGTCATGCTGCTGTTTTCTGATGGGTCAGAGCGAGATGACCAATGCGTGCATCAGCTTACTCGTTTTTTATCTGAAGGTTCCGAGATACCTTCTGATTCCTTATTAAAGGCAATGGTGTGGGTAGTTCAAGAAGGGCATATCAGCGCTTTTCCCTTATTTTTATCTGATAATAGGATTTCACATGACTTTCTAGGTGCAGCTCTTGTGGCAGCTGTTGGGGCGGGTCAGATGGAGATTGTGAATCTGTTGTTACGTGATGATAGGATTTCACATGACTTTCTAGGTGAAGCTCTTGAAGCAGCTGCTGGGGCGGGTCAGATGGAGATTATGAACATACTGTTACGTGATGATAGGATTTCATATGACTTTCTAGGTGCAGCTCTTGTGGTAGCTGCTGGGGCGGGTCAGATGGAGATTGTGAATCTGCTGTTACGTCGTTATAGGATTTCACGTGACTGTATAGATAAAGCTCGTGAAGCAGCTACTGGAGTGGGTCAGATAGGGATTGTGCGCCTGCTTTTGTAATCTGCACCGAATAAAAAATAAGTTGATGTAAAAGAACTCGCTGAGGGCGATTAAGGTGGTTTCAAGGAGCTAGCCGAACACTTATAGGACTGTTAACGTATCCGTTCCGTGTGGGCGACAAGATCAACGTTTGTGTTTATGATGTTGCGGGATTCGCCCACATGTGAAGAGATTGTTGAAATAATTCGTCTGCTGCAAGAAGAGATCTCTGTTTTTAAAAAAAAGAAGCTGCATGACTGAAAGATCAGAATATCCTTCTTCAGAAGAAGAATCTGTTTTTAAAGGGCCGAGTAGTGAATCTGGAAGAGAGACTGAAGTTGCATGTAGACAATAGCTCTCTTTCCCCGAGTCAGGATCGAAAGAAGAGTACGCAAGCCACAGTAGCAGTGCTATGGCAGCCAACAAAGCCTAGTAGAATGAGCCAGGAAAGCCGCCCCTGTATGCATAGTCACCATAGCGGGTCATGTAATTAGTGCCAATCTTGAACCAAATGATGAATTTGTAGCGATAATTCTTTTGGGAGTGTAGGGGCTTGTTGAAGGACCATCAACTGTTCTTTCACTTCAAGAGTGTTCCGAACAGAACATAAGGATAGTAGGTAAGCCCCAAGTAAGGGGTCTTGATGGATTAAGGGATCTTCAAGTTGCGTTAATGCAAGCTTAGAGATTTCATCATCCTCTGCAAATGAGGATAAAGCAAAAGCGGCATGTCGGTGATCAAATGTAATGGGACGACCTTGTAGCCGCTGCATAAGAAATTGTTTTGCAGGAGCCCCTAATTTATATAGGCTCTCTAAGACAATCTCCTCAGAGAAGACCATTTCCCTATGGAGCATCTGAAATAGGGGAATCAAAGCTCGTGAGTCACCGAGATCCCCTAAGCAACAAGCAGCAAGGTATGGTGCATATCCATAGCCAGGGTAGAGAGGGGAATAGGCTGCATCTGACTGTAGCAAATCGATGAGCAGGGGCACGATGGTTGGCCCTTGCTCTACAATAGCCTGAATCTCTATTTCTGGCTCTTCCTCTTCACTCAGAATCAAATCGGCAATATAACGAGCTGCTGAAGGAGCTGGATAGTCATAGACATCTCGCAGTTTTTCATATGCCCGGCGGCATAGTGCCACTTGTTCTGCTTCTCCAGAGTCTAGAAACAAAGCTGCAAGATTCCCTCCTAATTCGTGCTCCACAGCTTTCAAATAGTGAATGCGATCTAGATCCAAATGGGGGTCGATACCAATATGCGACTCTTGTTCATAGTAGGCTAGCATGGTGTCAAAATTGCCTCCGAAGTGAGCGTCCCGATGCATCAAGATCCAATGATCCATCTCATCAGTTAGAAGGTCAGGCTCCGGTTCAGGGAATTGCGGATTGAATGGGACCCCATTCAATTGTTCAAAGAGAGAGGCAAAATTTTTTTTATTTGGTTCCATTGCGAATCCTATCAAGAACTACATCTGCATTATAACTCGAACGCACGAATGGGCCGGAGTATACAAAAGGAATACCACAAGCTTGTCCATACGCAGTATATTCTTCAAATTCTTCAGGTATGACAAATCGTTTTACAGGTCGATTACGGGTGGTGGATTGTAGATACTGACCTATAGTGACGATATCGCAACCTACATGAGCTAAGTCTTTTAGTGTATCAAACACCTCTTCTTTGGTTTCGCCTAGTCCTACCATCAATCCAGATTTTACATGCAAAGGAAAGCTTTTTGCTGCTGCAAGAATAGATAGAGATCGTTCATATGTAGCGCGATGGCGCACGGCTGGTGTACAGCGGCGTGACGTTTCGAGGTTATGATTGAAGATATCGGGACCTGCTCCTAGGAGATGCTGTAAACTGCCCAAATCGCCTTGGAAATCAGAAGTCAAAATCTCTGTGGAACGGTCAGGGCACTCTTTTTTTATCAGATCCAGAATTTTTTTAAGATGATCTGCTCCCCCATCAGGAAGGTCATCTCGTGCTACCATCGTGATGACCACATGGCGAAGGTTCAGAGCCTGGATAGATTCTACAATTTTTCTGGGCTCATCTGGATCTAAGGGTTTAGGTTGTTTCGCAAAGTCAATACTACAAAAGCTGCAAGCGCGCGTGCATTGAGATCCCATTGCGAGAAAGGTGGCCGTTTTTCGAGACCAACATTCCATCAAGTTCGGACATCGAGCTTCTTCGCAGACAGTGGCGAGTCGTTGTCCATGGAGCACTGCCTTTGTGTCCCACAGGAGTGGTTGTTGAGGAATATTACGGTGCAGCCATTTAGGAAACCGACCTAGCGGCTGAGAATCTTCCTCGGGGATGGGAGGAAGGACTGGCAAACGTCCTTGATTCGGTTTATTTGCCATGAGGCTTCCTTGGTGGCAAATGTAGAGAAGATCCCATAGCAACCCATGCTGCTTCCATCCACCCCTCAGAAAGAGTAGGGTGGGCATGAATAGTATGGGCCACATCTTCCACAAGAATTTCTTGTTCCATAGCCAGTGTCATCTCTCCAATTAATGAAGAGGCATGTGGCCCCATAATTTGGGCTCCGAGAATTTGTCCAGTTTGGGTATGGGTAACAATTTGCGCAAATCCATCTGTCTCTGCAATGGCTTGCGCTTTTCCTAAAGCTTGAAATGGAAACGATCCAACAGAAGCAGGTAAACCCATTTCTGTTGCTTTTTCTAATGTATATCCTACGGTAGCAATCTCAGGGTAGGTGAAGATCACAGAAGGAATGGCTGCATTTTTCATGGCCACGCTCTTCCCGGCAGCATTTTCAGCGGCAAGGATGCCTTGATGAGATGCAACATGGGCGAGCCATGATATGCCCGTGACATCCCCAATTGCGAAAATATGGGGCACATGAGTTTGCATATATGCGTTGACTGGGATCGTACCATTAGGCGCTGTGGGTACGCCCGCTATTTCGAGTCCTATCCCTGTGGAATTTGCCTGTCGTCCTACGGATACAAGAACATGATCTCCTTCAAAACTTCGACCATCAGCTAATTCAATATTCACAGTATTCATGTGGGGGTATGCTTTTGTAATGGCAGCGTGGGTCACGACCTGGATGCCTCGTTTTTGAAATGAGCGAGTCAAGGCGTCAGACACCTGTTTACCTTCCTGATTGATCAGGTTAGGGAGAGCTTCTAGGATGGTGACCTGAGCGCCAAGAGCGTGGTGCAAGGAGGCGAATTCACATCCAATGACCCCCCCACCTACAATCAACAATCGTTGTGGTACCTCCTTCAGATTGAGAAAAGAAGTAGAGTCATGCACACGTAGACCATCACAGGGAAGAATAGGCAAACTTCTAGGCGAAGAGCCTGTAGCTAGAATGATCTTATCTCCACCTAGCACACAGCTGTCAGCTCCTACCACGGAAATTTCGTGAGGAGAGGTCAAGCGTCCCCGGCCTCGAATTAATCGAATACGGTTACTTTGTAGCAGGTGTTCTAGACCTTTACGGATTTTAGAGACCACTCCATCTTTATGGGTATTGAGAGCCGAGTAATCCATGCGCAGAGCATCCATATGGATGCCAAATATTGCTGCTTCCTTGGCTTTTCTCCATACCTCTGCTCCTGCGATTAAGGTTTTGGATGGGATGCAGCCGCGATTGAGACAGGTGCCTCCCCATTCTGATGACTCAACTAACGCCGTGGAGAGCCCGAGTTGGGCTGCACGAATTGCAGCGATATATCCACCTGGGCCACTTCCTAAAACGACGCAATCAAAATTTTCTTTTTCCATAAGCTTGTACAGGAGTTCTTTGTTAAGGTAGCGAGTGTAACACAAAAGGACAACTTTTTCTCTATCAATTCTCAGATTTAATTTATAAAAATTTTAATACCCATGGGGGATATCTCTAAGATATCGTGATAGAGATAGCAAGATTCTTTTTTCGGTCGATTGTTACTGCTATAACAGAGCTGCTTCATTGAATAGGATTTGTGGGCGAGGGTCTGAATCTATCGTATGTTGATGGTGCGGATCCTGGTATTGAGCAGGTCACAGCTCCCCATTCTAGTCTTGCCTGATCTATTTCTTAAGAGCACTGTTCGCAACTCTATTATCCTTGCGGATGTTGCTCTTAGCTATCCTGTTTATCAGAGTGGTTTCAAGGGTCTAGCCGAACACTTATGGAGAGAATAGGGCTAAACTGCTCACGATGTGGTTAAATTTGATTGATTTGCAAAAAAGATTGTAGCTGCTTCTTTTGTTAAGAATCAATTTATTCTATTGGGCTCCAATTCTTTCCATTGTGGAAAAAATAAGTCAGCAGAGAGACCTCACGCCCTCTACACGAGCTATAGATGGGCTCGCTCGGGACTCCTTTGGAGTCTATCCTTGAAGAAGGGAGAGAAAAGCTTCTTGTGGAGTTCTGAAACCTAAAATCTCGCTAGGCCTTTGATTCATTA
>CAYLUD010000032.1:0-16927 GCA_964386785.1 uncultured bacterium
TAGAGTTTGCTTCCATAAAGTATGCGTCATGATTTCTTATGTCAAACTGGCGTTATGTTAGCTACGTGAGCTACGTGCATCCTGACTAATGGATCTTTCCAATCTTCGGGTTGTCGGTCCAAGGTACTAAATAGCTTGTTAGGATCTGTTATATCGGGATATTCATGCAAGGCCACGTGTTTGTATTGGGATCCCACACCTTGAATGCTATCATGCAATTTAGGCTCTACTATTGGTTCTTTATTATGTTCAGGCGATTCGGGCCCTATTGGGCCCGAAGGTGTAATAGATGACATATTTCCCCCTTAAAATATATAGAGCTAGACCCTTGATCCTCTTTGTCCCCCTTGACTAAGAGATCAGGAATCTAACATCTATTTGCATCCATGACCGATCCAAGCGTAAAAAGATAGCAAAAACTATCCGTTAACTGATAGGCTCCACTCGTTGTTAGACAAACAAATACCATGTTCTTGCAGAGTTGTGGTATATTCAGGTCCTATTGAATTGCGACGTGTATTAAGGAATTGGACAAGTGCTTCTCTTACTTGCGCATTCTCCCAATCCCGGGAGTTGCGATTTAATATAGCGATCCAAAATGCTAACGATTCCAAGTTTTTATACTTATCCACTGGTACTGCTTGTACTGCACCCCGCCTATTATCATCATCAACTGCCCCGATATCCAGATTGTTTATAATGTTGGCTACATCCTCTGGTACATATTGACGTTCCGTAAAGCATGAACCGATGCGCTCGCACATCCCGGTCGCTCGACCCCAATCCAGGGTATCGATTGGTGATTTAGAACGACCTTCTTGCACCACTTCCATCACTATATAGATCCATCCCCCTATCACGGTCATCTCTACGATAGCACGGGCCACTTGTTGCCAATGTGAGGAGATATCCTTTTGGCACATATCAATCCCCAACTCAAGATTACTTACTCGACGAATTTTTTGTTCGGACTGAACGGATTGATCCACCGAATTGCCAACTTCATTGAAAAAATTGGTAACGTTATTCCACACATTGGCAGTGTCATTCAACGCATTGTTCACTGAATCATCAGAAGGCATACGTTCTTTGCATGTACGGAGTGCCGATCTACCCATGTAGTCCACAATGAGAGCCCCGATAGCAACAATCAAACGAGTCAATCCCAAAAAGAAACTACCCCCGCATCCATATGCCATATATGTGAGCACTTTAGCATGCCCCGTAGCTCCTAATTGAAAGGTTTGATCCCCAGAACATAATTGCATGTTACAAGATATCTGTTCACTCATGCTACCCTCCTTACGTTATCTTGGTTTTTGCCTCTGTGTTAGCTGACATACTCACACCTAAGGGCCACCGCCTCTTTGCGAGCGACCTCTTCTAACCCTCTCTTGTCTTGGGATCCACCAAGCGGATAGGGGTTTTCCCCTATCCGCTGAATTGCAACCCTTATTAACTACCTTACTATTGCGTTACTATACTGACGCGGGTTCCATTTCGTGGTACTCCCATTTGATACCTTGAGCGTTGAGTGTGAAACCTAAAGGATTCAGTGCGTTCTGTAATTGTGTGATATTGTCACCTGACAGCCCCGTGCTATTTTTCCTCCAAAAGGAATTCAGCACATACAAGAACGAGTCAACAACAAGCTTCTCCTTTAATTCTCTTGTATTGTTCTGTATAGACGTCTTCCACGCTTCTATATCCAAAGACAGGAACACATTGCCATTGAACATTGTGGAGAACTCACGTAGTAACTTAGATTGGTCTGTCTCTTGCTCCAAGTATTTCTGGATTCTCTGCTGCAGTTGTGCATCATTTTCAATCACTATGCGTAGTGGGCTTGAACCGTTGTGGCTTGCATTGAATTCTGAAAGAGTGGGTGGGTTAGTCTGGGTTAGTTGTGTATATAAACCTTCGCAAACATATTGACGTTCCTCTAGCTTTGATCGTGATCGAGTGAGCATCCCGTGATATCGACCCATGTCCATAATATCGGAGCGACCCTGAGCTGCCTGAAATAGTGCCCAGATCCACCCCCCTACGACCGTCAGCTCTGCAATACTACGAGCGACCTGTACCCAATGCGAGAAAAAATCGCTCTTGCGCATCTTTTCACCGTCGATATTATGCGGCATTCGACCCGGATTGCAAAGAAGAACGCTATTGAAGTCTATAGCCTCGTCATGTGATGTAGTATCTTTATATCTTTCCAATTCAGACCGAGCAGAATAGTCTACAGACAGGGCACGGAGTGCTGCTACCAGACGAGCCACTCCCACAAAAACGCTTCCGCCTAATATATAGGCAGCATACGCTGCTATTTTTGTTGCAATAGACTTATTTTCCCATATTTTTTCGAACACCTCTTGCTCAATTTGCATGTTGTGTGAACAAGGTTGTGGTATGCTAGCAAGCACTCTTGTGCCCATATAATACTCCTATTGAATTGTTTGTGGAACAATGTTGCAGTTCCATAATGTTCTATTGATATACTGCTGATATTCTTCTGGAGAGAAATACTCTTCCAAAGGCGATAGATCCTCTACTTCCATTTCAAAGAACCACCCCTCTTCCTCTTCACTGGTTTTGAGCAGCGACGGGTCCTCCCGTAAGTTGTCATGGATAGCAATCACCTTTCCATCAAGTGGCGAGAGCACATCCATTGCTGCTTTAGTAGATTCTAGAATGACAGCGTCCCCTCCCTTATGAAGTTGTTGACCTAGGCGAGGAAATGCGATGTAGACCACCTCTTCCAATTCTTTTTGGAACGCTTTGGATAGGCCGATGGTTACTTGAGAGCCCTGCACACGAATCCAATCGTGGGTGGGTGTATAATACAGTTTGCCTCTCATGCAACCTCCTGTTGGATCAGGTTCTCTATGTAAGGCCTACGTACCTCATCTGCTAACCATTCTTTGGCTTGCTGTAATTTTTGTAGAGGCAAGGAACGGTCGACGCCTCGTTCTACGACTCGATAACGGAAGGCACCTTCTTGAGCTGTCACACCTTGCCCCTCATCGTGTTCCATGAGCTCATCAAATGGTAACCACTCAGGATGGGTCCTTTTCACCGTTTTTTGTTCTGTCTTAGACGCTAGGGGAGCCCATACTGTAGTGGAAAGAGAATCCTCAAAACGACGAGCGACTCCATCTTGTGGAGAGAGTCCCTTTCTTGCGCACCAACGTGAAAACAGTTGTTCGCCATGAAACTCTTGATTCAAGAGGGGCAAGAGGCCTTGCTGACGAGCTTCTTCAAAGGTGAGAATATGGTTTGGTTCTCGATACGAAACGAGCCAGCGAAAAAAATGATTCTTGTCTTGCGTATAGCCTAAGATCTCATCTTGCTGATCGAGCTGCTGTTGGAGAGACAGGATCGAGGTAATTCCTGGATACGATACGATACGTTCCTTGCCATTCATAAAGAGCCCAAAGGGTTCCATGTCTGCTTGTTTTAAGGACTCGTCCACCCATTCTGGATGTTCTTGTACAATCTGGCGACGAACCATCTGATCCAGGTCGGCTCGTGTGTTGCTATCCAAGCCATCGAGGCCACTTTCCTGCAGTGCAGGAAAAGCAACAAGGAGCTGGTCCATATGGAGCTCTTCCCATTCCCATAACTGACGTAATGTGACGTGGCTGAGGAGATCTTCCAGGGAAGTGGTAGCCACGTAACCTTGATACCAGGTTCCCTCTACCCAGGATGTGGGCGTAGGGTGCTCAGGCAGTCGCCCCTCCTCACTGGAAGTAAGGGCAGCAAGATAGGCTTCAAACTCAGCACCTTCTTCTAGGCTCTGGAGACACAGAGCTGGAGGCATATGCGTCACATCGACAGTCACCCACTGGTTGGCTTCTCCGTAGGCTTGTTCGAAAGGCAAGCTTTCTAAAACCAGGCTCTCGGATAGATCTTCCATCGATTCTTCAAAACGACGGAGATCACGGTACACATTCACAAAAGTAGACTCCGTATATCCTTCTTGGCGTAGAAAAGCCTGGAATACAGCTTCGCTAGTTACGGGGATACCTCGTTGATTCTGAATTTGCTCCGCCCATGTGTGAGCGCGAGCTAATAATTCCTGTCGCGCTTCGGTCAACGAGAAGGGATAGTCTTGAGCCTCTTCCATTCCACGAATGACAATACGAGCAAGCTTTTCCATTGATTCCTGACCCAACCAATCGATCAAATCTTGATACCCAAAGAGAGCCAGGTCCCCTCGAGATAAACGAGGATCGATCTCACATCCAGCTTCTTGCGCACGATAGCGAAGCACATTAGCCAGCAGTTTGGGTGGGGCCTGCTCTTGGAGGCGATACAGTTCCAAGCGTGTTTCTAGGGTCTCTTCTATAGAAGAAGCCGTTTGTAGTTCTTTCAGTCGCATAGGCAACTCTGGAGCAAGAAAAGACCAAAATGTTACCAAGGACAAGTCTGCCCGCGCAGGATGCTGATAGGGCACGTAAGATAACTCGCGAGCCCATTTTTCTTGGACAGAGGATGTGGAGAGATCGACCCATTGAGAGGCTACGGAGGGTGTGAGAAAATAACGAGAAACCCACTGGTGACTAAATAGATTAGAGGGCAAGGCTCCAGACCCTGGGCCTTCTTTGGCTAAGAATGTAGCCAACATAGCCAGTTCCCTACACCCTACTACGCGACCTGTAGCAGTCGTATAGGATACAGGATCCTCAATTTCCTTTTCCTCATTCGATGGGATAAAGGCTTGATACGTGCCAAAAAACACAAAAGTGACAATGACTACAAAAGCCACTATAATAAAAATAAATTTCTGATACTTGCGAAACAGATGCAACATAATTTTCTCTCTGTATATTTTACATGAAAACAAAAATATTATGCTGATTTTTTTTCTTTTGAAAAGTTTTTTTAATAAAATTGATTAAGTTTTCTTTGGACTTCCGCTGTATAGGCGATCAGAGGATCAAAATACCAGTCCTGAGCTTGCTTTGCAGAAATTTTTTTAGATCTTGTGATATCATCTTCTAAAATTTTTTTTACATCATCGCAAGCTTCTGGGGAACGAATCTGCACAACAATTTCGTGATCGGAAGCATCACTGCGCAACGCTAAGTTATAACTCCCTATTAATAGGGTTTTCCCATCTACAATCATGACTTTTTTATGATACAAAACATAAGGGACACGGTATTCGTAGATGTGCACATCATAGACTGGAGAACGCTTACACTGGGATCGGTCAAATATAGAAAAATCTTTTCCATACATTAAGGGTACATAATGGCGAGAGTTGGGGTAGCAGATATGTTTATTGCTGCTTGGAGCTTGAGGATACACTCCGTTGGTAATGACATGGACCTTGACTCCTCTCCGTACCGCTCGTTTTAATGCCTCATGAATAGATTTCACGGGAGCAAAATGTAAATTCCCTATCCAGATTTCCTCTTTTGCTTCATCGATGGAACGGGTATATAACTCTGTAATGGGATTATGGGCTACTTCTGGATAACCGAAAAATAGATGCATATCTCCAGAGGCAAGGGGATGTATTTTTTCTGACTCCTCAAATTTTGCTATATAGGCTTGTTCTTGTGTTTGCGAAATGGGTTGATAACGCGTAGGACTCACCCCTAAAGGACCTTTCTCTGGTGGAAGACCTGTTTTCTCGACTGTATCCCAAAATGCAATCAATTGATAGAACAATACCCGCAAATCCTTTGCTAGCGCACCTCTACCGACGACATCTTGATCTCGGGCTCCCTTTGGAAGCTTGGAGCCGATAATACAATCTTTTATGGGCTGATCGACAGGAGTGACGCCATCTGTACACAGGCATTCATCAAAGTTTGTTCCCCCAAAAATATAATATTTTTCATCCACAACGCACATTTTCACGTGATTATCAGTAACTAAAATATCTCCTTGATAGGAAATCACACTTGAGGTGTAGTTCAGATGAAATTGCCTAGAATACCGATTCCGCATTGCTTCTAGTCTCTTCTTATCTGACGGCTCTAACATCATGGTAGAACAGAGAAGATGAACCTTAAGTCCCCGCATAGTCTGCATTCTTTTTTCTAGCATATCCATGATCCGATGCAGAAGCGGCCCACCAAAAAAACATGGCGACATCTCAATAGACTGCGAGGCATGCGAGACCAATTCTTCCAGCCATAACACCGTTTCAGCACTATGCTCGCAGACCACGATATCATTCTCATGCTCTACGCCTAGAATCGCACCCTGTATTGACAAAGAACAAAAAACACACAAGACACAAGCTAGAACACAAAAATTACGATTCATCCTGCCTCTCAAATCAGTACATTTAAAACTGTCTGTATACGAGCTTGATAATGAGTCCAAAAGTTAAAATACCAAGCCCGAATCTGTCCTGCCGAAATCCGGCGAGCACACCCCAAATCTTCCAGATAAATTTGTTTAGCCTCTTTACAGATCGCCTCATCTTCAATTGCAAGATCTAATTCAAAATCTGCCTCATGGCTTCTTAATCCCAAGTTATAACTACCCAACAGAAGGCGCTTTTCATCTACTAGCATCACTTTTTTATGAAGAATGAGTTGATCGACGTCATATTCATAGATCTCCGTTGGGCAACAGACCGCATTGCGACATTCTTTTTCTTGGTTCAAGGAATATTCCGTGCCATAGAGCATATGACAGTATGACAATCGATGGGCGCAAGCCCACAATCTCGTATAGGCTGGGGTATGTTCGTGAATCCCATTAGTCAACACAACCAACGAGATCCCTCGTTGCGCTGCCCGCATCAAAGATTGCTTTAATGATTCCGTTGGAGAAAAATAGAGATTGGCAATACAAATTTCATATTCCGCCTGATCAATCCACTGTTCATAGGTGCGAGTAATCACATTTGTTGTTTGATGAGGGCCTGATAGAAGAGGGCGACAATGGGAACCGGCAATCCAATGCACCTGAGGGGAAGCATGAAACAGATCTACTGTAGCCACCGATCCCTGTATGG
This sequence comes from uncultured bacterium, assembly GCA_964386785.1. Taxonomy (GTDB): domain Bacteria; phylum Chlamydiota; class Chlamydiia; order Chlamydiales; family JAAKFR01; genus SZAS-3. Next base: position 6,983 of record CAYLUD010000032.1, read on the forward strand.
GAAACCATCCCGTCTTTTCAGGCGACATTTCAAAAAATCGGTACGACAAACGTTGCGTATCCGCATACTCTTGCCAAGTAGCATACAACTGATAGAAAAGCAGACGCAATTCCTCTGCTAGGGGACCTGCCCCGGCGACGTCTTGATCTCGAGCTCCGTTGGGTAATTGAGAACCAATATGAATCGGTTTGACACGCCTAGGCTCTGGATGTGTACCCTCACTCGCTATCGTATAATCGTAGTTAGAACCGCCTGTGACAAAGTATTTTCCATCCACGATTAATAATTTTACATGACTATCCGTACAATGGACATTACGTCCTAATGAAACTACTGTAGTCGTGTACACACAGTGAAACCGATTGGCATACTGTTTCTGAATATGTTGTAGACAGGCGTGATTAGAGGGTTCCAGAAATTGTGGACTTAAGAAAACATGGACACGCAATCGAGGTTGCTCTCTGAGTCTTTCCTCTAAAAGAGCACAGATTTCATTAAATAAAATACCTCCCGTGAGACAGGGGGACCATTCAATCGCACTTTCTGCTTGAGAAATGAACGTTTTAGCCCAATCAAAGGCATCTAAACTATGGCGACACAGGATAATCTCATTTTTTTTCTCGACTGCGCATAAAGATCCGCAGAAAAACAAGAAAATAGACAACCACTTCATGCGAGCTCCTCAAAATAAGACTGCAGAGCTTCCTTAAGCTTCTTTCTGATCTCGGGTAATTGTGCATAATCTCTGCCTAAGGGTGCATAGGTATACGCAACCATCTTGCTGGCCACTTCTGGGGCTACCCAACGACTGAGTTGCTCTGGACATGGAAGAGCCAAAGAGAGGGATCCCTGATGGAGAAATCCTTGCTGTTTCTGACGCTGAGCAGCGCCCAGTGCCTTTGTGTCACCTATCATCCCATCGTATTTGGTACCCTGCACCATGCAAAAGGTCGGTCTTCCCTGATGACCCCCTTCGAGGAAATCGAGCGTATCTCCCAGCAGGCGGTTCACCACTACAGCAATGTGATGATTAATCCAGCGATAGTCTTCAATACGCCGAGGTTGTTTCCATGGATGTTGGGATGGGACTAAGATAGAAAACGCCCAATCAAACAAATGGAACAGTAACCCCCCTCCCGTTGGTCGCCGGGCGACATCAAGACCTTCTTGGCTGTGAAGAAGAGGGGCGAGTTCTGCCAAACACCCTACAGTAGCTGAGGGACGAGCCCACTCATATACGTGGACCACAATAGGTCCATCAGGGGCTAATTCTTCAAGTAGCTGACCATCTCGATCCATGATACTTTGTGCTGATGCAACACCTGAGTCTACCCATGTATATTCCATATTCGGTGACACATTTTACTAAAACTATGAATTTTAATCAAAAAATTTTGATAAAAACTAAAACGATCAAATAATGACATTTATAAATGTAGTTAGAAATAACTACAAAATATTATTAAATCTAATTAATGATTATATCATATCACACTGCATCCCTTCCTATCAGATGTTGCACATCTTGACGTAACAGGATCAGTTCTTGTTACAACACTTGTTTTAGGAAAAAAGTTCTTTTCCATAACAACACACAAAATGAATCTCATGCATGATATGGATCTCTCTAGGAAGTCCTGTTGTCTATCAACATGCTTGCTCATTTTTTTTCGTTGCCGTATAGAGAGGAAGGATTCAAGAGACGAGACTCCACCTATGTGATAGGCGGATACGATAGCGAGTTAGATAAAAAAATATTTGATAAGTTCACAAACCGGCGAATGGGATACACAATGTTTGACAAGTTCACGAATCGGGCCAAACAGGTCATTAAGCTAGCCAAGAAAGAAGCGCAGCGACTCAATCATAATTATCTAGGCACAGAACACTTGCTTTTAGGACTCCTGAAGCTTGGACAGGGAGTTGCTGTGAATGTCCTACGCAATCTAGGTTTAGATTATGAAACCGTACGCCAGGAGGTCGAACGACTGGTTGGGTATGGACCTGAAATCCAAGTCTATGGAGACCCTGCGTTGACAGGTCGTGTCAAAAAAGTATTAGAACGATCAAATGAAGAGGCTCTACAGCTTGGCCATAACTATGTAGGTACAGAGCATCTCTTACTCGGTCTTTTGAAGCAAGCCGATGGGGTTGCAGTACAAGTTTTAGAAAATGTAAATGTAGATGTAACAGAAGTTCGCAAAGAGGTTTTAAAAGAGCTAGAGACATTTAATCTTCAACTTCCTTCTTCTGCTTCTTCCCCTCATGCCAGTGGGAATCGAACAGAAAAAACAGCGACAGATAAATTACCTGCTCTACGAGCCTATGGATACGACCTCACGGAAATGAGTCGTGAAGGCAAATTAGATCCTGTGATTGGTCGAGATGCTGAAGTAGAGAGGCTCATTCTCATCTTATGTCGACGTCGTAAAAACAATCCCGTACTCATCGGCGAGGCGGGAGTAGGAAAGACAGCTATTGTAGAAGGATTAGCTCAAAGGATCGTACGAGGAGACGTTCCAGACAACCTGCGAAAGAAAAAATTAGTAGCTCTAGATCTAGCTCTCATGATTGCAGGAACTAAGTACCGCGGCCAATTTGAGGAGCGCATCAAGGCCGTGATGGATGAGATCAAGAAAAATGGAAATGTTCTTCTATTCATTGATGAACTCCATACCATTGTAGGGGCTGGAGCTGCTGAGGGAGCGATTGATGCATCGAATATTCTTAAACCTGCTCTTTCTAGAGGTGAGATTCAATGTATTGGCGCCACAACGATCGATGAATATCGCAAGCATATTGAGAAAGATGCAGCCCTCGAACGTCGATTTCAAAAGATTCTTGTACATCCTCCTTCTGTAGCAGATACGATTGAGATATTGAAGGGACTGAAAAAGAAATATGAAGAGCACCATCATGTGGCCATTACGGATCAAGCTCTAGAAGCAGCTGCTACCTTATCAGAGAGGTATGTCCATGGGCGTTTTCTTCCAGATAAGGCGATTGATTTATTAGATGAAGCAGGAGCTCGTGCGCGTGTGAATTCTATGCATCAACCCTCAGATGTACCAAAATTAGAATCCGAAATTGAAGAGACCCGTCGAGCCAAAGAAAAAGCAATTAGCACCCAGGAATACGAAAAAGCAGCGCGTTTACGCGATGAGGAAAAGAAACTGCGTGAACGTCTCCAGCAGGTACGCACAGAATGGGAAAGCCATAAAGACGAACACCAAGTGCCTTTAGATGAGGAAGCGGTAGCGGCTGTCGTGGCTTCCCAGACCGGGATCCCCGTAACCCAACTGACTGAAGAAGAGGTCCAGAAACTATTGAAGATGGAAGAAATTCTAACAGAAAAAATTATCGGTCAAGACGATGCTGTACGTTCGATTTGCAAAGCAATCCGGCGTGCCCGTACTGGGATTAAAAATCCAAATCGACCTACTGGTTCTTTCCTTTTCTTAGGGCCTACAGGCGTGGGCAAGACCCATTTAGCCAGACTACTTGCCTCTCAATTATTTGGCGGTGAAGATGCCTTAATCCAAGTAGACATGTCGGAATATATGGAGAAATTTGCAGTCTCAAGAATGACGGGATCCCCTCCTGGATATGTAGGTCATGAAGAAGGAGGTCAACTCACAGAACAGGTGCGCCAGCGCCCCTATTGTGTCGTCTTGTTTGATGAAATTGAAAAAGCACATCCGGACGTCATCGATCTGTTATTGCAAATTTTAGAGGAAGGGCGCCTGACCGATTCATTTGGAAGAAAGGTTGATTTTCGTCATGCGGTGATTATTCTGACCTCCAACCTTGGGGCTGATTTAATTCGTCGTTCTACCGAAATTGGCTTTTCGAAAAAGGATGGTGGCATACCAGATTATGCCACCATCAAAAAGAAAATCATGGATGCGGTGAATAAACAGCTCAAGCCTGAATTTATTAATCGCTTAGACGATATTGTGATCTTCAAAACGCTGGATGAAAAAGCGCTGCATGAGATTGTGCACTTAGAAATCGAGAAGGTCAAACAACGATTGGCTCTCCATGAGATTACCATTGAACTCACGGAAGAGGCGATTGACTTCTTAGTCAGTAAGGGCAATGTGCCTGAGATGGGGGCTCGACCTTTACGTCGCGTGATAGAACAATGTGTAGAAGATCCATTGGCTGAGCGGCTCATTCGTCATGGGCCTGGCGTACAAAAATATCGCATTAGCGCCAAAGAGGATGGCTTAGTTTTTGATTCATTAGAAGAATGTGCTTTAGAGTCACGGCGAGCGTAATTCTGCAGCAGCAATTGTAGCGCCTCCTAGGCAATGTTCTCCCTTATAGAAGACGATTGCCTGGTGGGGCGTAATGGCTTTTTGGGGTTGGTCAAATATGACGTGGAGGCGCCCGGAAGAGAGGGAGCTCACCCTGCAGGAGGCATCTGCCGAGCGATATCGTACTTTTGCTGTACAAGCCAAAGGAAACTGGGGAGGGGCGCCTACCCAAGAGGGCTCTATAGCCTCTAAGGAATTCTTATAGAGAGCAGGGTGTTCTTCTCCCTGTGCTACAACGATCACTCGTGTTTTAGGGTCTTTATCGACGACGTACCAAGCCTCTCCCGCTCCTCCAATATGTAACCCTTTACGTTGACCCAATGTATAATAGGCAATCCCATCGTGATGGCCTACACATTGTCCATCTAAGGTATGAAATTCTCCAGGTTCCTTGGGAAGGAACTGGCTAAGAAAGGATTTAAAATTACGTTTTCCAATAAAGCAGATACCGGTGCTATCTCGCTTTTGCGCCGTAATTAACCCAGCACGATCTGCTATAGCACGCACCTCTGATTTCTGCAAATGGCCAACAGGAAAGAGAATACGAGATAGCTGCTCCGCCTGTAACGTGTAGAGAAAATAACTCTGATCCTTATTGGAATCACTGCCTCTTCCTAGGAAGAAAGTTCCAGATTCATGCAAGATACGGCAATAGTGACCTGTTGCTAAGAAGTCTGCCCCTAACTCCATTGCTTTTTCAAAGAAGAGCCGAAATTTGATTTCTTTATTGCATAAGATGTCTGGATTCGGCGTGAGACCTGCTTGATATTGTGTTACACACACAGAAAAGACTCGGTCCCAATATTCCTGAGTAAAATTTACTGGGTATATAGGAATATCGAGAGCTGACGCCACGTGGAGTGCATCTTCATAGTCTGCAGCTGCTGTACAGTTCCCCTCTTCCTCCCAATTCCTCATGAACATGCCGATGACACGATATCCCTGTTCTTTGAGTAGCAGGGCAGATACAGAAGAATCGACCCCTCCAGAAAGGCCAACCACAACAGTCTTCATACAAGCACCTGTATCAGGTATCGGTAGCACATGATGCGAGAAGGATACACGAATTGTGGTTTCTTTATCTATTAGGAACTGAGTAAACTAGTTAGAATTCAAACAGAAAGTTGACCTTCCCAATGACGAATAGAATCAAGAAGGACTCCTCGATCCCGAAGCTGAAGCAACTGCTCACGACGTATTGGATCGCCCGCAAGATGCGCGATTTTAGACAAGAGATTCAAGTGATGACGGTCGTTGATAGCCAAAAGGAAAAAACAAAGCTGAACGGGCTGCTGATCAATGGCATCGAAGGGCAGAGGTTGTTCGGGATAGACGAGGATCACGCGATCAAAAGGTGTTTGAATAAAAAAATCTCTTGTATGAGGCACTGCAATTCCATGCCCTAATCCTGTTGACATCAGTCGCTCTCGATCGAGAAAGAGATCTACTAAACCTTCTGCATCTAGGGAAAATCGTTGCGCCACCATTTCTATGGTTCTGGTGATCAACTCTTCTTTGGTCGAGACAGGGAGAGAGGGGATCACTTCTCCATGATACAACGCTTTAAAAAGAGAAAATCGCAAATCCCCACTTGAGACCCCTAGTTCCGTTGCAAGTATTTGAGGCTGACGAAGTAACCAGCCCTCTATCTCCATTCTAGAAAAACGATATCCATCGTTCCACCGATAGGCAGGCATGTTGCCTTCCTGGATCCAAGTATGCAATGTGGTTTCTGATACTCGTAGCAGATCTGAAAGTTCTTGTACTGTAAGATCCATAGCACCATACCTGTTTTTACAGGCCTTTGAAGAGGGCTATCATCTCCTTTGGATGGGTCAATTGCAACATTTTTTTTCTTCTATCACTATCCTTCAAAGCTAAAGTAAGATGAGAAAGAAGCTGCAGGTACTCTGTCTGTTTATCGTCAGGCCCTCCAATTAAAAAAACAAGTCGTACCGGCATCCCATCAATCGCATGCCAATCGATGCCCTTAGGGTGGATACCGATCGCAATAAAAAATGTTTCATATCCGGATAATTTGGCATGAGGTAAGGCGACTCCCATGCCAATGCCTGTGGATACAAGTTTCTCTCTTTGTAGAATAGCCTGATGAAAGGTCTCTCGATCCTCGAGCTGATCTGTTTGATCTAAGGCCTCTACCAGTTCTTCAATGACCTCTTCTCGACTATTGGAACGGAGAAAAATCACCGCTTTGCTGGAAAGATAGGGCGAAACGACCTCGATAGGTGAATCAACTAATTTTCTGTGTTTGTCTGAAAACATGTGAGTCCTGTATGTCCAAATCCACCAGCACCTCTTGATGAAGCACTGAGAGCATTCACGCGAAGATAACGAGCTTTGATCATGGGAGCCAATACGGCTTGTGCAATTCTCATTCCCGGCTGTACTTCGAAGGGATGTTCTCCATGATTCATCAAGATGATCCCTATTTCACCCCGATAATCGGAGTCAATGGTACCTGGACTATTCAAGACGACCACCCCATGTTTCAGAGCAAGACCACTGCGCGAGCGAATCTGTAGTTCATACCCTTCCGGGATTTCTAGAAAGAGCCCTGTCGGAATACAAGCCCGTGCTCCAGCAGGGATGACTAGGGTCTCTACCAGATGGGCACAGAGGTCAGCCCCTGCAGCCCCATCTGTAGCATACTGGGGTAATGGGGCTGGGGAGACGACAAATATATCAATTTCTGATTGCATCGGCCGCGCATCATTGAAGAATTTCTCTCTTCTGTCAATAAAAACTACATGTAGTTGGACTATAGGAAGGGAATTATTTTTTTGAGAAAGGTGCGTAATATGCAACACATGATGGCTATCTGAGCCATGCATCTATCCAAAAAGTTATCAAGCCAAACGCCCAATACCACACACCTCTTTCCCAGTGCGCAGCCAATTCTTCCCTATTTTCTCTGCCACCAAGAGTCCATGTATCTCTACGTGATTCGGCACGTAAAGACCGTATACAATACATGGAATAGGACAGACCTTGTTTGGATTAGAGGCCGCTCGACACCACCTAAGCAAATGTAGAAGCGTAAGAGGCAAGCCCATGTAACGATGTAGATGTAATCCATACAGGGGAAGCGTTCAAAATAGGAATCGATGGGATTAGATCTCGATCACTGAAAAAAATTATGACACAAGAAAATCAAACAGGAATAGGAGTTTCTGACGCAGCTCATGGCGAGGTATCACAGCGTCAATCATTCCATGTTCCAATAAAAATTCTGATTTCTGCGCACCTGGCGGCAATTTCTGACGGATCGTCTGTTCTACTACACGAGGGCCTGCAAAGCCAATCAGCGCATCGGGTTCTGCGAGGATGATATCCCCAAGAGAGGCGAAGGAAGCTGTGACTCCTCCTAAAGTAGGATGAGCTAGAATGGAAATATAGGGCACCCCTGCATCATGAAGCAAGGCGAGGGCTCCTGAAGTCTTTGCCATCTGCATGAGAGAGAGGATGGACTCTTGCATGCGCGCTCCACCCGAAGTGGATACAATCACCAGAGGCACTCTTGCAGTAGTAGCCCATTCAATCAAACGAGTGAGTCGCTCCCCTACTACAGAGCCCATGGAACCGGCCATGAATGTAAAATCCAACACCCCTAACGCAAAGGTGCGTCCTTCTACCACAGCGCGTCCCACCGAGACCCCTTCATTACGACCTGATTCTTCGGTAGCTCGTTGTAATCGATCAGGATAGCTTTCTCGATCTAGAAACTTAAGAGGATCCAAGGGAGATAAATCCCCCCACATTTCTTCAAAAGAATCGCTTAATAAAGAGATCCTCTCTTGAATTTTAAGTGGGTAATGATAGGCACATTTGGGGCAGCAATGGAAACTTTTTTCCAGCTGCTGCACATGGAGCATCTCCTGACATTTAGGACACTGGCGCCACCCGTTAAAAGCGAGGGGGTCCTGAGTCTTACTCTTCTCAATTTTTGGTTTTTCTCGAAAAAACAATTTCATTGAAGGCTTATTCTAACAGAATGTCTGGTTACAGTCAAAAAAAGGTTGGGATTGAATGCACTCTATCGAGACGATTTACGCTACACCACGACACGAGTTGAATAAATAATTACTATAAATAAGATGGATTCGAGAGGGATCCAATGCTCCATCATGATCGGGATTCTTGGCCTTTTTCTCTTGACTTCGAATCAGAGTCCCCCCCATCCTCCATTCTATTACTCACCTTATGTTAGGAGTTGACTTACGATGACGCAATACACTCTTCCACCCCTTCCCTATGATTATAGCGCTTTAGAGCCTGTGCTCTCAGCCGAGATTATGCATCTGCATCATGAAAAACATCATGCAGCCTATGTCACGAATCTCAATATTGCACTGCAAAAACATGCAGAAGCAGAACAGCGAAGAGACTTAGATACGCAAATTTCCTTGCAACCTGCGATTCGCTTTAATGGGGGTGGGCATATTAACCATACTCTATTTTGGGAAAGCCTAGCACCCACCTCTCAGGGAGGAGGAGAGTTGCCCTCTGGATCCTTTGCTAAGGCTTTAGAAGCTCGTTTTGGTTCTTTGCAACAATTCATTGACCTATTTAACGGCAAGACGGGAGCCATTCAAGGTTCTGGATGGGGATGGCTCTGCTGGTGCAAAGATGCTAAACATTTTTCTTTAGTTACCTGTGCCAACCAAGACCCCCTCTTTGCCACGACTTCGCGTATTCCTCTCTTAGGAATTGATGTATGGGAGCATGCCTACTACCCTCAGTACAAAAATGCCCGTGCCGAATATTTGAAGAACATTTGGAAGGTCATCAATTGGAAAACGGTAGCAACTCGGTTTGATCGAGCTACCCATTCTTCTTGCTGTGGTTGCCATTAAGGTAACGCTCTAAAGCAGTCTGGGTCACAGCACCCAGACTGCAAAATCTTACTTTCTCCGGCCAATGTGGGTAGCACGCAAAGAATGCATCTACGGTAGAGGGGGAAGTAAAGATCACTTCATCAAATTCTTCTAGACATGGCAGAGGATCGGGACGCAATCGTTCTGTCCAGTATGCAGGAAATGCATAAAAAGGAATGTGATGCGCTTCCAGCCAAGGTAGAATCACAGGCCGTATTTCTGCTGCGTGAGGATACCCTATAGAACGTGGCGGCATCTCTTCCCAAAGAGCACAGATACCTTCAGCTTGTTCCCATTTGGGTGTAAGGACAGAAAAACCATATTCTTTCACGATAGCAGCCGTTGCGTGACCTACGGCATAGTACGTTGTATGGATCTGCACATATTGAAAGAGCAATGTAGCCGCCATGCGACTGGTTACTAGAATGGAATCATATTGAAACAAGTACTCCATATGGTGTTGGAGATCAGGCAAGGGGTGGGTAGCAATAAACGGTACATGTACGCAAGACCTCCTGTACCGCGAGGGATCGAGCCCAGTGTATAAACATCGATGATCAGAATCATGCGCATTCATGGTATAATGTTCAGGATAGCATAAGAATGGGCTTACAGACAGATGTTTGTGTGATTGGTATCAACCTGCATATTCTATCCCAGCGCAGTGATACTGTACCCCACATTCCGCAAGTAAAGAGAGCCGGGGCTGATTTTTTCTGCGACGCGATAAG
>CAYLUD010000033.1:0-16561 GCA_964386785.1 uncultured bacterium
TTGGAGAGAAATTTGAAAAAATCTATTCGGCAGCTTAGAGGTTGCGGAATATGGGCTGTACGATGACGCATCTACCTAGCATCTGACCTAAAATATCCACATGACATATTTTCTAGGATGTATCAAAGCAATAGGATAAATCTTCTTTTCGAAAAATTAACAAACCCATATCTTCCAAGCCAACATTCAGGAAATGTGGATGAATAGGATTGTCGGATCATTGTGAAAAGGAAATGAATCGACTGCATCCAGCAGCTAACTGGGGTTCTGCATTCTACGTTGACCCCTCAAGGGCTTTGTCATAATCTGTGACGGTTCATGTACTTTTTCTGTTAACTTAGGAATCTATATTATGGCTAACCCTTCCTCAAATTCAAGTGATAGCAATTTAGAACCTCCCTCTTGGAGCACCCCCCCGTCTCACCATGCAAATGCAGCACCACGCACCTCTTCTTCTCGCTGGACGCCTCAGTTTATTACTGCGGTCGCATTGGTTATTCTTGCCATTGCATTGATCGTCGGCAGTTGGATAGGCGTGAAATATGGGAGCAAAGGAGCTTGGGCTTGCACTGGTGTAACTCTGCCCCTGGCCCTATCTAGCATGTGGCTGCTAGGTTGTTGCAAAAATCGGTGTAGCAAGAAATCCGATCCAGAATACCACTCAGTGTGATCCTGCTACATCGATCTTGAAGATGGGCCAATATAGGCCTGGCCTCTAGTCGCAGGGGGGGGGATGTAGTGGTGAGTGTGTCCCGCACCCCTCTGCCTATCAGATGCGTAGCAAGAGCAATCGATCCTATAAGGATTTGGTTGTAAGGACATCCAGTTGAGAAAATAGCTGAGCCAAGGATGTATCCTCGTGTCGCACTAAGATAGCTAATTGTCCCTGTCCTCTTGCCACAGGGCCTGGTAAACGAAGCCTAGGCACGAGCCATCCTAACCTCAAGAGAGCAGCCTCCGCAGTTACTAATCCATCGATCCAACCTGTAGTAAGAAGCGCCATACGCTCCTCTACAGTTCCGCGAATATCCACACATTCTACATGAGGGAACAGGCGTAACATGACCTCTTCTCGTCTAAGAGAAGAGAGGCCAATCCGCCGCAGGGGGCGTGGACTGAGCACCAAGACATCGCTAGGATCCAAACCTCGCGTCCAGGCTGCACAATGTAGACCTTCGGCAAGGGGATCGGGCAAGTCTTTAGCAGAATGGATGGCGATGTCCGCCTCTCCCTGTTGGACTAGCCTGTCGATCTCTCGAGTAAAAAAATCACTCTTTTCCATTTCACGCAAGGATCGAGAACGGTCTATGTCACCATGAGCTTGCACATACTGGCACGCAAATGTGATCGTGGGATCGAGCTTACGTATCTCCTGTAACACCTCTTCTACCTGCAAACGAGAGAGACGCGAATTGCGAGCTGCAACTCTAATGCAAGAGGGCTTGCAACGCTTCTTCGACATATTCGACTCCGATGATCTCGATGGGCTCCTTAATTTCTTTCTTATGACGGGCTGGGATAACGCAACGAGTGAATCCTAGGTGCAGCGCCTCGCGCACTCGCGTTTCAATACGACTGACTGTACGTACTTCTCCAGCCAAGCCGACTTCACCCACTACGATCGTATCGGGATCTACTTTACGGTTTGTTAAAGAGGACCCCATAGCTACCATCACAGCAAGATCGAGGGCTGGTTCCCCCAACTTCATCCCTCCAGTGACAGAAACAAAGATATCCCGATGATGGAGAAGGTATCCAACCCGTTTTTCTAGGACGGCGACGAGCAATGCTAGACGATTGGAGTCAAAACCAGCACAGCGTCTTGAGGGTGTAGTATAACAACTATCGGTCACTAACGCTTGCATCTCCACTAAAATAGGACGAGAACCTTCCAACGTAGGGACAACGACCGAACCTGCATGTCCTTTTACGCGCTCTTCTAAAAAGATTTGGGATGGGTTATGCACCTCTGTTAATCCCCTAGGGCTCATCTGAAATACTGCGATTTCATCCGTAGAACCAAATCGATTTTTTATCGACCTCAAGATGCGATATTGATGCTGTTTTTCTCCCTCAAAGTACAGGACCGTATCGACAATATGTTCTAGAACACGAGGTCCTGCAATTTCTCCTGTTTTGGTGACATGACCAATGAGGAATGTAGACAGGTGTCGCGACTTGGCTATATGCATCAGCGTCGTAGCACAGTCGCGCACTTGAGAGACGGAACCAGGAGCTGCTTGTACGTCTTCTTTATAGACAATTTGAATGGAATCTACGATCAGCACATCTGGGCGGATACAATCAATCTGTTGCTGAATGAGTTCTAGGCTTGTTTCTGAGAGCAAAAAGAGAGAATCACTACCGACACCCAGTCGCTCTGCGCGCATCGACGTTTGATGGAGAGATTCCTCTCCACATATATAGAGGACCTTGAGCCCTTGTGATGCGACTGCTTCTGAAATCTGAAGGGAGAGTGTTGATTTACCAATGCCTGGATCCCCTCCAATCAAGATCAATGATCCACGAACAATCCCTCCTCCTAGCAAACGATCTAGTTCATGAATCCCAGTTAAAAGGCGGGGAATCACTTCTTGTTTGATATCCGCAATACGCAAGGCTGTGACGGAATCCTTGTGTATCACAGAACGAAATAGGGGCTCTTCATGTAGCGTATTCCATTCTTGGCATTGAGGGCACTGCCCTCCCCATTTACTCTGGGTATGACCACATCCTTGACATGCCCAAACGCGTTTTTCTTTTTGCGAAGTGATGGTTTTCATGTCTCCTCTTTTTTTTGACGCAAGAGGGCTTGATGGGCAGCTGCCATTTCCGCCTCTTTTTTAGAACGCCCTCTGCCCTCTCCCCAGGACTCCTCTCCCACGAGCACAGCAATGAGAAAATCTCTAGCGTGAGGAGGACCCTTTTCTTCCAAAGTTACATAGGTAGGGGTCAGATGCCATTCTTTCTGCGCATAATCCTGAAATAGGGATTTCCAATTCGTATCTTCTCGTATTGTTTCTTGATGAGGGATCATACGAGAAAGAAACATTTCTACAGGAGACCAACCACCATCGAGGAATAGCGCACCGAGTAGTGCTTCAAAAAAATCTGCTAAGATCGTCTGATGGCCCCTACCCTGAGTCAATTCTCCTTTTCCTACCAGTACACAATCTGTGATACCCAGTGTCTCCATGTAGCCAGCACATGCTGTTCCCTCAACAAGACGTGCTCTGCGTTGTGTGAGATCGCCCTCAGAACTCTGAGGAAAGGTACGGTATAAACAATGCGTTACATAGAACGATAAGACAGAATCCCCTAGCAATTCCAACCGTTCATTATGACCCGATTCTTGCTCTCGATGCTCATTCCAATAGGAACGATGAATCCGGGCTAGATGAAGTAAGGAAGGATCTCGAAATACATAACCGAGAGCTTCTTCAATTCTTTGGGTCGGATTTCCTTTTGGTTGTAGGCTCACGTTGGAACGGTAAGGTAGCACGAGGAAAAAGTCAACCTTCGCTATCAAAGAGAAAGGAACGAATCGACTGCGTTTCCCTGGGATCCTGCATGTGGCAGTCACAGGCTTCTACAATAGATCCATTTTCCATGTAATAGATGCGATCCTTGATTTTGCGAATGAAGGGCATATCATGACTTGCGAGTACGAGGGTGACTCCCTTCTTCTGCACTTCCACTAAGAGCTGCCCTAGCTGTTTTTTACTTTCCGGATCCAAGCTAGAGGTGGGTTCGTCCAGAAGTAAATATTGAGGAGAAAGAAGCAAGGCCCGTGCGATCGCTACCCGCTGCTGTTGGCCACCAGACAGCTGTTTTGGATAGGCGTGGAGCAAATGACGTAAACCCAATGAAACTAAAATCTCTTCTGCTCGTTTTCTAGCCTCAGCAGGAGTTTCTCCTAATCCTTCAATGAGGGCATACGTACAATTATGGAGGACGGTAAGATGTGGAAACAGATGAAATTGCTGGAAGACGAACCCCACTGTGGTAGCGCGTCGGGATCCCACAAAACTACGCAGATCTTCTCCAAGATATGTAATGGAACCTGTGTAATCGGTAACTAGGTTCCCAATACAGCGTAGCAGGGATGTTTTGCCAGCCCCGCTGCTACCCATGAAGATGGTGATCCTTTGTGCTGGCAGCTCAAAGGAAACGTTGTGGAGAATCTCTTTACCTTCCTTTTTATAGCTGATCTCCCTTCCTAGTATCATGCAGACACCTTCTTTTGCAGTTGGTAAGCAGCGAAAGAAAAGAGACTTGTTAAGAGAAAGTAGAGTGCTGCTGCAGCAAGGTAAATCGTCATCGGATCTAGCTCACGGGCAACAATATCTTTACTCACCTTCGTGAGCTCTGCTACTCCAATAACCATTAAGATACTCGTTTCCTTAATCAGCGTGGTGAGTTCATTCGTAAGCGCAGGAAGCGACAGTTGCAAGGTTTGCGGCAGGATGATTCCTTTTAGCGTCTGCCAACGTCCCAAACCTAAGACCGCCGCTGCCTCCCACTGCCCCTCAGGAAGAGCATTCATCCCCCCTCGAATGATTTCTCCAATATAGGCTGTAGAATTCAATCCTAGTGCGATAACTCCCGCCACAAAAGGAGAAAGAGGAATCCCAATCCATTGTGGCAGGGCATAATAGACGATCAAGACTTGGACAAATAAGGGCGTTCCCCGAAGAAACCACACTGCAGCTTGAATCAAGCGCTGCCAGCCAGGCTGAAGTCCATGTCGACTGTTGGCGATTCCAACTAAAGAGCCTCCTATAAAACCCACAAGGAGCCCTAGAAACGAAATCTTGAGTGTAACTACCACACCCTGCAAAAGAAAGGGGAAAGAGCGCCAAAGTAATTCCCAACTATGACCCACAAGAATCTCCATGAAACCATTGTTGTTCCAATTGGGCTAGGAGTCCAGATTCTTTCAATTCACTCAATGCTTTCTGCACATCCGCTTTCAATTCAGCAGCATCTTTACGAATCCCTATTCCAAAACCACCAATAGGCGTATCCCCTTCAATGGGAATTTGTAGAACCTGCACTTCTGGATAGCGGACTGCAAGGTAACGAGCTACATCTACCTGGACCAGGTTCGCAACAGACTTGCCATATTTCACATCCATCAAGGGAGCAAGAGAACCTTGAAATGATGTAGTACATACCTCAGGGAATTGTTCTAGATACATTTCAGGGATCGAGCCTGACTCCACACTCACACGACAGCCCGCCAGGTCATGAAGTGAAGAAACACCTTGAGGGATTACTCCCCAAAATACAAGACTCATTTCACGAGCTTCACTACCGTAGTAAGGGATCATATCAATTTCTTTCAGTCGACTTGGGGTAATATTCATCCCACTAATAATCATATCAATTTGCTGGTGCTTAAGAGATAAGATTTCTGCCTCAAATTCCATGTCCTTAAACTGCACTGTCTTTCCCATTTGGCGAGCCAGTGCCTGAGCAAGATCAATATCAAAGCCAACAAGGTCGCCTCGATCATTGATATATTCAAAAGGGGGATAGCCACTCTGGAGACCTACCCTAAGAGTGGAAGGAGTCTGCTCATCTACAACCTGTTGTTGTTTCCAAATACCCATACCAACCAAGGCGACAATCGCAAGCAACCAAAGCCAGCTCTTCTTAATGGAACAACAAGCCATACACCCTCATCATTTAGTAATAATATGGAAACCAGCAAGTAAGGGTATCATGCGTTTCTCTTTTCAAGAAAGAAAATCTTCCCCTTTCCCTTCTCCTACACGCGGCAGACAATACCCCATAAAAAAGGGCAACACACTTTTTTGAGCCCTACCCACTCACCTTATGTAGACACGAATACATCATATTTCTAATTTCTGAAAGGCGATCAGATCACCCTGAAGGTAAATATATATTTGATATTGGTGTGATGTAGGAGTGTCTGTATTCTCAAAAACCCCAACGTACACTAGGAGGCAATTCCGCGAGCTATCTCGTAGAGCGAAGACCCTTACCGATCGCCACCGAAATAGACAGCTCTGATCGCCGGAACATGCAGAGCTTGCTCCATCTCAAAATCGTAGAATCTACCCCCATCGTTCTTCTGTAATACCTTCTTTGAGTTGAGCAAGCAGCTCATCAAGTCGCTGGTCACACGCTGCTATGCTGTCTTCGATATGAGTATGGCGATGTTGCACGACCCCGCAATATAGTTTTAATTTTGGTTCTGTGCCTGATGGGCGCACTACCACCTTAGAACCATCAGCTAACCAAAAGCGCAATACATTGGAGGTAGGCAGCAAGAGGGGTTCCCAGTGGCCGCTTGGAAAATGAGTCTTTCTGTGTGTCTGATAATCTTCTAAAGATACCACCTCTACCCCCCCAATTTTTCTTGGAGGATGTTGACGCAAGAGGCTCATCATTCTATTCATTTGCTCAGCCCCTTTTTTCCCCTCAAAGAGGAGGGTAGCAAGACGCTCCCTAAAGACCCCATAGCGGGCATAGATCTCAAAAAGAAGATCCATTAGAGTTTTTCCCAATAATTTCATTTGCAGTGCCATCTCCGCAATGAGCACAGCAGCTACGATGGCATCCTTATCTCGAGCGTGGGTTCCCAGCAAATAGCCATAGGATTCTTCTCCTCCAAAAAGATAATGAGGAGAGTGAGGCTCATGGGACCATTCCTCCATCTTTTGGCCGATATATTTAAATCCGGTTAAAACATCCACACAGACAGCCTCATTTTGTTCTGCAATTTCTCGGAACAACTCAGTGGTCACAATCGTTTTGATAAAAGTGGGCTTAGGAGGCATCGCTCCTTGCTTTCGGAGCGCGCGGCAGAGATGTTCCGCGCAGAGACACGCCACTTCATTTCCATTCAACACAACTGGTTTGCCATCATGCAGCACGACTACACCAATGCGGTCTGTATCAGGGTCTGTACCCAAAAGGATATCTGCTTGCTCTTTTTGCAATTGCTCGATCCCTAGTTGCAACGCTGCCTGCTCTTCTGGATTCGGGGAAGGAGCCGTTGGGAAAGAACCATCTGGGACACACTGTGATGCGACAAGAGACACATGAGTAAAACCCCAATCCGCCAATGCTTGCGGCACCATCGTAATCCCTGCGCCATGCAAGCTCGTATACACGATAGACAATCGGGATCCATACGCATGATTATCCTGAGGATAACACTGCCAATTACGAATGACTCGACAATATGCCTGATCTATTTCATGATCTATTTCCTCAATCAGAGGATGTGGATATGGGACCATTTGAATCGGATGGTCTGCATGTACCTCATCCATGATTCCACGATCATGGGGGGGAAGCACCTGACACCCATCACTCCAGTATACTTTATATCCATTGTAATCTGGAGGATTATGAGAAGCTGTGATCATCACACCTGCAGTGCATTCCTTGTATCGCACCCCAAACGAAACAAGCGGCACGGGACGCAGCTCCTTGTAGAGATAGACATGAATCCCATTGCCAGCTAACACGCGCGCTGTCTCTTCAGCAAATTCTCTAGAATGATGTCGTGAGTCATAGCTAATCAGACAGGATGGTTGAGATGTATGCTGGCGAATATAAGATGCTAACCCCTGAGTAGCAGCGCGCACAGTATAGAGGTTCATGCGGTTGGGGCCCACCCCCATCTTACCCCTAAGGCCCCCAGTTCCAAAATCTAAGGAACGATAAAAACTATCGATCAGCTGTTCGGGGTCTTCCTTTTGAAGACGACGAATTTCGTTTCGAGTCGCCTCATCATAAGGACCCTCCAACCAGGTCTTTATATTCGCTTCTGTAGCGGCATCCAATGGCATTAAGGAACGATCCATCTCCCCCTCCTTATTGGATAGTCTATGTGAGGATTCATGAATGGTCAATCCTCTTTTGTTGCAATAAATCGATTCCTCTGGAATTCAGATAGAAGGATCTTCTTCATGGAGCGATCGCTCGATCTCTTCCGCAGTATACAACTTTCCATCGGGATGATCTATTCCTTCGCAATCCTCGCGCAGGGATTCCCACCCTTGTCGATCTCGAAGAGCAAGAGGCCAAAAGGGAAAGGTACGGCATTGACGGGGACGTTGCGGATAGACTTCACAAAGCTTTCCATCACGTAGAAAAACACAATCCCCATTCCGTCGCTCAATTAAGGAGAGTCGCTGCCCTACACGACGTACATAGCGGCGATAAAAGAGATCTATGGGGAGCTGGATATGGTGAGCCATCTCCTGAATCTCCTGTTCAGTAACCCAGACATAGCCAGGGGCCCCTGTACAACAACGACCACATCCGGTACATCCAAATCGCAATCCTTCCGCATACCAGACCATCCCTACTCTCCCCTATGGAAGATCAAAGGATAGCGAGCAGGGTCAAGATATCGATCGGTACAGACCCATGCTAAGGACTGGGCTGCATCAGGTAAGGTGTCCAGTCGATAGGTCAAGTTACCAGACAGACTATCCACTTCTATAACAAGATCTTTAGGTTGAAATGAAGCCAACGGAGCTATACGCAGAGGGTCTCGGCCTGTCAATTCATAGAGCCATTCGATCACCTGATACTTCTTCATCCAAGCACCCAGCTTGGCGCTTCGTATAGAAAGGGGCACCATCTTTTGGAGTTCCCGACAAGCTTGTTGGTTTAAAGCTCCTTCAAATACAATCCATCCCTGTTTCACAAACAGAGTGCGGTGCTGTGGAGAAATCGTTTGACGCATAGCCGGCTACAGTGTACGCGTTTTCTACATTCTTCCTAAGTCTTTTCCTTACAAGTGTGGTCTTATGCTGAGCTTCTCCTGTCAAACTATTGTGACTAGAAGGAGGCAACTGGAATCAAGAGGTTCCAGGCATGATATCCACATAAAATGTGTGCATTTATCTTGCGATTTTCAATCCCCCCCCCTATACTCTCCCCTGTCTTACAGGTTGGACCTAGGGAATTGATTCGAGAAATCTCGAAGCCCTTAGATTGCGCAAAATTAAGGAGTGCTATGCCGAGTGTAAAAGTTCGTATGGGTGAATCCATTGAAAAAGCCTTACGCGTTTTAAAGAAAAAATTAGACAAAGAGGGAGTCATCAAGACTGCCAAAGCTCGTCGTTTCTACGACAAACCCTCTGTCAAAAAACGAGCTAAATCCAAGGCTGCGTCGAAATTTCGACCTACTCGATAAACAAAGACCCTTAGGTGAATCATGGAGTACTATAGTATCTTAGAAGTCCCTAAAGAAGCTTCGCCTGAGGAGATCAAAAAGGCTTACCGAAAGCTTGCTGTTAAATACCACCCTGACAAAAACCCTGGTGATGCGACAGCTGAAAAAAAGTTTAAAGAGATCTCGGAAGCGTACGAAGTTCTTAGCGATGAGAATAAGCGCCGTCTCTATGACCAATATGGAAAAGATGGAGTCTCAGGCATGGGCGCCCCCGGCGGACCGGGTGGTTTTAGTTCCATGGATGACGCACTTAAGACCTTCATGCATGCATTTGGTGGCATGGGAGGTGGAGGGGGTTCCATTTTCGATTCCTTATTTGGAGGAGGCGGAGGAGGAAATGGCTCTCAAAGTGCAGCTGGAGCTAGTAAAAAAGCTACAATCCATATTTCTTTTGAAGAGGCCTTTCACGGAACTGATAAAGAACTACTCATTACTCGACTAGAAACATGTGATGCATGCGAAGGACGAGGCGCCGCCTCTCCCAGTGATATTCAGACCTGTAGCCAGTGTGGCGGTCAGGGGCAGCTGTATCAAACTCGAGGTTTTTTTAGTATGTCTTCTCCCTGTCCCCGATGTCAGGGGTCGGGTCAGACCATTGCTCGTCCATGCAAATCATGCAATGGTGCTGGGCAAACGAAGAAAAAACAACATGTGAAAGTGCCCATTCCAGCTGGAATTGGAGACGGCATGCGTCTTCGGATGGCTGGGTATGGAGACGCCGGTTACGGTGGAGGCCCTGCAGGAGATCTATACGTATTTGTCCACGTCAATCCTCATCCAGTATTTAAGAGAGAGGGTGATGACCTTCTGATTGATTTACCGATTACGTTTTCTGAAGCTGCATTAGGCACAAAAAAAGAATTGCCTACTATGCAAGGCAATTGCCTTTTGACGATTCCAGAGGGCACACAATGGGGAAAAACATTCCGAGTCAAAGGAAAAGGGCTTCCTAATGTACATGGAAGGGGAAAAGGCGATTTACTGGTTACTGTAAATGTAGAAACTCCTTTGAACTTGAGTGAAGATCAAAAAAACTTGTTAAGGAAATTTGCTGACACCGAAGGGGCTCACAATCTGCCAGGGAAACAGAATTTTCTCGACAAGATTAAGTCCTTTTTTTCATAAGGCATACTCATGGCGCATTCCCATCTTCCATTATCGATCGCTCTGACCATATGGCGTCGAGTGCAATTAGCTCGTGCGATGGATGATAAGATGGCGAAGTGGGTAAAACAAAATAAGGGTGGTACCTTTCAGCTTGCCGCGACGGGTCATGAATTATTAGGCGTAATCTGCGGCTCTATCTTAATAGCAGGAAAAGACTGGTCTTGCCCTTATTACCGCGACCAGCCTTTCGTTATTGGATTAGGTGCTCCTTTAATCGATTTAATGGCTGTATTTCTAGGCCGAGACGTCCCCCATCATTCTGGCGGGCGGATGATGCCCTATCATTTTTCTCATAAGGAATTACGGATCCTCTGCCAATCTAGCGTAGTAGCCAGTCAATTTTTGCATGCTGTGGGGGCAGCTTGGGCTGCGAAGCAAGCAAATACTGATGAAGTCGTCTACGTATCGGCTGGGGATGGCGCTACCTCGCAGGGTGATTTTCATGAGGCGCTGAATTTTGCAGCTCTCCATCGTTTACCTCTTGTCTTTGTGATCCATGATAATGGGTGGGCCATTTCCGTACCTGCCCATGAGCAGACAGCGGGCACGATTGGGCAGATGGGGCGCGGGTACGAGGGATTGCAAGTAGCGGAAGTAGATGGCGGTGATGTAGTACAAACCTATACAGCCTTCGCATCTCTGGTAGCCCGTGCTCGCAACAAGGAGGGCCCTTCTCTTTTGATTGCACGAGTACCTCGTCTTTGTGCTCATAGTAATAGCGACGACCCAGCCAAGTACCGTGCCCTTTCTACTCCAGAAGCGGATCCCCTGGATCGCTTTCATCAGTGGCTTGTAACACAAGGCGCTTCTGCTAGTGAGTTAGAGGAGATACAACATCATGCGAAAGCTGAGATTGAATCGATAGCTGCTGCTGCAGAACAATTTCCCTATCCCCCTGAGGGCAGCAGTCGTTTTCATGTGATGGCCCCTACCAACGTAGTATCTATACCCTCTAAAACAGAAGGGGATAAGATTCCAATTGTTGATGCTCTGAACCATGCTCTGATCGAAGAAATGGAAGACCAACCTTCGATCGTAGTCTTCGGACAAGATGTAGCGCATGGCAAAGGCGGCGTTTTTGGTGTTACAAGAGGTCTCACGCAACGTTTTGGTGTAGGTCGTTGTTTTAACACCCCTCTTGCGGAATCCACAATTGTGGGCATTGCTATTGGCATGGCCATGCAGGGTTATTATAGACCTGTAGTCGAGATTCAATTTGCAGACTACCTCTGGACGGGAATCAATCAGTTATTCAATGAAGCAGCTAGCATTCTGTATCGATCGAATGGTGAGTGGTCTGTCCCCGTAGTCCTCCGTATGCCCTGTGGCGGCTATATTCAAGGGGGTCCTTACCATTCTCAGAATATTGAAGGATTCTTAACTCACTGTCCTGGATTGAAGGTAGTCTACCCTAGCCATGCTGCAGATGCAAAATGCCTCCTGAAGGCAGCGATGCGAGACCCCAATCCTGTTGTGTTTTTAGAACATAAGGGACTCTATCGTCAGAGTCGGTACTGTGCCCGACCGGAGCCGGACCGAGGGGCTATCCTTACTCTAGGTGAGGCGGCTGTCGTCCATGAAGGACGGGACTTGACTGTCGTGACGTATGGCCTTCTCGTGATGTGGGCCTGTGAGCTAGCCGAAAAGTTGTCTGCTGAAGGGTTTTCCATTGAGGTGATTGACCTACGTACCTTAGCCCCTTGGGACCTTCCTACCGTACTGGCTTCTGTGAAAAAAACAGGTAAGGTACTCATTGCTCATGAAGCATGCCTGACGGGAGGCTTTGGAGCCGAAATAGCAGCCTCGTTAGCAACTCACGCCTTTTCTTACCTCGATGCACCCATCGAACGACTCGGCGCTTTTGATAGTGCTGTGCCTTACAGTAAACCATTAGAAAATGAGATGTTACCACAAATTGCAGACTTGGAGCGCTCGATTCGTCAACTAATCAAATATTAATTATATCAGATTTTTGTGATCGTAATTTGTCATTATCCCTATTAAGTTGGTCTATCTCTTCACGCAACCCTTTCAGGGTTGTTTCACTATCTGCGATGAACTGATTCAGGTCCTTTATCATGGATTCGTATGTCGCGATACTGTGCCGTGCTTCCGTCAGCTCGGTTTGTAGTTGCGTGTTTGCTTTTTGTAGAAAATCTATCTCAACTGTAGCTAGGGATAATCGCCGCTCTATTTCTACATTTTGCGTTACAAGGTTCGGAACTGTATGCCGTTGCGTGCTTACCTCGTTGCCATGCTCGTCTTCCGCATCCTCCTCGAGACCATTTGGTATAGATTGCTTGGATAGAGCTTCCTCTAGTTTAGTTACTGTGGAACCTAACTCCTTTATATTTCTCTGATTTTCAGTATTTTCTTGCTCAAACCCCACAATCTGAAGATGTGCATCTTTTAGCGCTTTGCGTAACGTAAGAATCTGCGTATTTAGTTCTTCTATGTCTTCATATCCCTGGTTCTTCAACTTCTCATTAACTATTTGGAGTTCTACTATTTCCTTCTGTAACAATGTCACATCGGGGGATGGAGACGCTTGATATGCAGCCAACTGTTTTTTGAGGTCATCTATTTCATTCTGTAACAATGTCACATCGGGGGATGGAGACACTTGATATGCAGCCAACTTTTTTTTGAGGTCATTTATTTCATTCTGTTGTGTAGTATTGTCGAATGGTACTGGGGGATTAGCAACCTGACTCGCTGATGTAGGCTCCCCTGCTTTTGGATTCTGAATCCGGCAAGATACGATACTTAAAGATACAACTAGAATACCTGCACCACAGCCAAATAGTGCCGCGTACGTCGTACCAATTTTAGAAATCAAGAGTAAAGCAATTCCTGTAATCAGAGCAGAGGCAATGAGAGTCAAAGCTGCCGTCACAATATATCGCGTGGCGAAATAGGATTGGTTATCTGTGTGTTGCACTTCCATTCCTTGGGACCTTAATACATTCCTTATAAATAAGGAATAAAAAATTTCTATAGACAATACATGCAGTGCGGTGGGTCACACTCTCTACCCATGAAATGAGTCTGCGGCGATTCTTCTTATATGATGCATCCTCCTTTGCAGAGCCCCAACAGATCGAAGCACAAAGGGACTACTGTAACGACGCTCTTGATATACAAGTCCTAGAAACACAAATCCCGTGGTCAGGCAAGTCAACATCCCAGGTGACATCGTACAAGGAATGGGCATCATCACCCAGGGTGGATGAAGAAGAAATGTCACGACATAATGTGTATATAAATCGGCTAATGGATAGATAGGGAGAAGGACCAAGCCTCCTAGAGCCAATGAAGGAATAAACAGATTGTAGAAAAAACTATGAGGATAAAAGAGATGAAAATGAAAGCAAGTCAATGGAAACATTACGATTTGAATCGCTAGTGTCAGAGTGCACAGATTCTTGATATACTTATATTGCGATCGAAACGATGCAAGTAGGGGTAGAGTCAGGAGAATTGCCCCAGTGGCAAGGAAGGAAAACTGAAAGCTCAACGTTTGACAATCAAAAGGGAAGAAAATTAGGCTACCGAGCAATGCAAGACCTAACCGGTTCAGGGCAGATTGAGTCCGTTCTTGCCATTCGCCCCATAGGTAGGCGGTGATGAAGATCCACGCACGCAAAACGGAAGGAGTATGCCCAATCAAAAGCCCATAGCAGGAGATGATACACCATGCAACACATAGGGCTCCTTTTCTTGGCAGGCACCAAATAGACAGGCGATAGATACAGAAATATAGTAATGAAAAATGGATTCCAGAAACCGCCAATAGATGACCTACTCCGAGTTGTTGACACTTTTTCTTTAGTTCACATGCCTGCATACCTCCAGTAGCTAGACTGGAAAGAAATCTAGCGGCCTCTGGGTCACGGGAATGTGCATAGAACCATTCTGTTATAACGGCTTTTATACGATACCGTTTTTCTGCCAAAGAAGGTCTTCCTAGTGGAATCCATTCTTCTGCTTCAAAGCGTGACGGGCTCACCCATTTTCCTTTGACAAAATAATCACAACTCGCAGGATGATGCACAGAAGACCGCAAGATCACAGGGCGCTGCCCTAAGGTGCCGCGATAGAGCCATCCCTGTTGATAGGTCACATGATCCACATGCAAGCGGCCTTGGTTAGGAGCTGGGCTCCAGAATAGCCAAGGTAATGGAAGTATAAAACAGAGAGTCAATGAAGGCCAACGGCTAGGGGCTGTAGTACCCAACAAGAGAAAAGGAAGGAGTGCCCAGGGTGAATACAGAGCGAAGTACCAACCAGATAATAACACCATGCCATACAGTAAGGCAGGGTGCAGGTTCCATTGGTACCAATCTCGTTGCATGGGGACAACAACATAGGGGATCACACATGAGAAAATCAAAGGGATTGAGGTAATACATGGAAGAAATGGACGCTCTTTCTCCTATTCCTCAACGCGGCCCTGAGCTCTTTCATCGCGTTGTGAATCTACATACAGCAGCCCATCAAGGGTGGGACAAGCTATCTAAGGAAATCCCTTCATTACCTCGAGGCTGGTTTGAGCTATCTCAACTCAAACCAGAAGATCGCATTGAATTCACTCACCTCTTTTGGGCTTCGAAATTGCCTCTCAAAACAGAACAACACATACAATCTCTGGACTCCTTTTTTGAAGAGCTAGAAACGATTGAAATTTATGCCACCCAATTAGATCCTGGTTATCCTTTTGAAGTCCATATGATCTACGTTCTACAAAATGACGCGGGATATTTTCAAGGCTCCCCCCCTGCTTCTGAAGGTGATGTGGAGCGGATGCGACAATTGTTTTCTCCTGTTTCATTCCCTAGTGATTACCTAGCTTTTTTCCATTTACATAATGGTTTCTCGAAATACATGGATACAGGCCTGATTCGACTGGAAGAACTACCACGTGTCCACCGTTATTTACAGGATCTCTTATCGAAAGAAGAGTTGATACGACCCGATGGTGAGGTAATCTCCCCTCAACAACTCATTCCATTCTATGAATCGTTTGGTCTCCATTGCTATCAATGTTTTTATCAAGACTGGTATGTAGGCCAGGAGATGGGCAACATCTATTTTTCAGAGCATGATCGGATGATTAGCAATATTCTAGACCTAGAATCTAACGCAGAAAAAATGGCCTTTGCGTCTTTTCTAGATTGGCTCTTCTTTTACTTGGAGGATATTTGGCATGTCTAGGTTCTTATTGCCCAAATTCTAGAAGATCGACTAGAGTACGCATGTGATATTGCGTTATGATTTGGAAGGGGAATGGATGTCCCTTCTGAAAGAGTCGGACGAGTTGGTACGCACTGGAACTTTCTTCTTTTTTTTCATTATTTTGACGAGCCTATTCCTTTCAAGGAGAAGCTGTTGAGTCGCCCACTTCCACGAGATCCCGAAGAAGTCATCTTATATGGATGCCCAATTTGCCCCGGTATTGCGATTGCTCCCCCATTTTTTTTTATACAACCTAAAGAAGAGGTGCCTGAATTTCTGGTGCCCAGGGATCAGATTGAAGGTGAGGTAGCTCGTTATTATCAAGCGCTACAACACTCGCGACGTGATCTTGTTGCCTTGCAAAAGCGTCTGCGCGCCGAAGGAGGAGGGGAAGCTGTTGCGATCTTACATACCCATCTCGAAATGATGAAAGATCCTATGATGACAGCAGATGTCGAAAAAGAAATTCGCCTGAAGGGGAAAAATACAGAGTTTGCATTTCATACTGTCATTGGGGGCTATGAAAAACGATTTAGTAAAATTTCCGATCTCTTTTTTCAAGAAAGAGTAAAAGATTTTCGTGATATTGCACGACGCATTATTTTTCACTTACAAAAAAAAGATCGTCCTTCCTTAAATAAGATCAAAGAGCGTTCTATTGTCTTTGCCCATGAATTGGTGCCGTCTGATACGGCAGAAGCGCGTACTGAGCAAATTGAAGCTTTTGTTACAGATGCGGGCTCCGACACCTCACATGTAGCGATTATGGCTCGAGAAAAAGGCATTCCTTTTGTATCCAAAATTGTTCTACCTGCCGATATCCAAAACATTTCAGGTCCCGTCATTGTGGATGGAGAAACGGGCTACGTTATCCTCTATCCACGCCCTGATACACTACGCCAGTATAAGAAAAAACGAGAACAACTCCACCAA
>CAYLUD010000034.1:0-16557 GCA_964386785.1 uncultured bacterium
ATTGGGCTACTTTTTCTGGTGAAAAGGCCGCCCAACTATTCTCAACATGCTCTTGTGCTGTCGGAGACTGGGTTTGTCGTGAGGCTGCAATCGCGCCGTAGCCACCGCAAGCAATCAATCCAATTGCTAATCCCGTAGCAATCCAACGTGTTGTACGTGAGCGGAGCGGGGAGGCCCATCGTCCGTAGATCCAAGCTCCCACCGCCATGATGAGTAGCGCTGCTAAAGCCCATAGCAGGGCTAGATGACCTGTCTGGGCCCCAAATACCCAGATAAGCCAGATGACGGTTCCCATCATAAGGAACCCCATGCCCTGTTTAAATACTTCCATCCATGGGCCGGGCTTCGGCAAATAGCGTACTAAAGCCGGGAATCCTGAGAAGAGTAAATAGGGAAAGGCCATACCTAGTCCCATTGAGGTAAAGATCAGGAGTGCATGTGCTGCTGGCATCGTCATGGCAAAGCCTAGCGCAGGACCAAGGAGAGGCCCTGTACAGGGAGTCGCTACTAATGTAGCTAGCACGCCGCTTAAGAATGAGCTCAGCCAGGGAGAACGCCCTTGTACAGACTGTTGCCCTACTGCCATTAAGGAAGTACCCAACTCAAAGACTCCAAAGAGGCTTAAGCCTAACAAGAACAAGATAGAGGCAAGTATAATCACAAATATTGGTTCTTGCAGCTGAAAACCCCAACCTAAACTTTGTCCTGAAAATCGTAAAATAAGAAGAAGTGCCGATAGAGCCCAGAACGAGATTAATACCCCCGCTGTAAAGAGCCCTCCGTGGAGTACAATTTCCCTACGTCTTTGTTGAGCCATCTTAACAAAGCTGAAAATCTTGAGTGCTACGACAGGTAAGACGCAAGGCATCACATTCAGAATCATGCCTCCAACAAATGCAAGCCCAAAGGTGCCCCAAAAATGACCTCCTACAGAACTCGACTGAATCTTAGAGTTAATGTGGAATACATGAGAGATGCCCGACCCATCCGCAATCGCAAGGACACCCTGTAGGCGAGAGGGGGCCTGACTTTGGGCTACAGGCTGCAACGAAACCTCCATGCCTTGTGCTTTGTGCATCAACTTTGGGGTGGCTTGATAGTCAACAACTTGAGCATGATCTGGAAAAAACTGTACTGACTGAGCCGATTCAATTTTTGATGCCAAAGAGATCACTAGAGAGCCATCTTGTCTTGTTACTTTAGCGATTGTTTTCTGAGGTAATAGGGCCTTAGCGGTAGCAAACTGCACTGCCTCTCCACTTGGAGACGCTACGCTCTGAGAAATGGGCAATTGCATTTCTAGATGAGCATTACCTGGTTCGCAGGATTCCTTACAAGCCAACCAAGAGACCTCTGCCTGGAGGGTGGCTTCCGAGCCTTGCATTTTCTTAGGGGGAGTAATCTGCGTCATGAGCAAGACGGAATCTGTGTAGCCGAAGCCCACCATTTGATCTTTTGCAAATTTTTGAGGAACGGGCCATTCAATAGGACCCGCTTTGAATCCAGGGGGCAACTTCCAATCGATATGTGTTGGGAATCCGGCATCTCCTGGGTTTTTCCAATAGGTATCCCAACCGGGAGCCATATGGAGTTGCACTCCAACCCAAAAGGGTTTGCCCGGTTGAATGGTCGTGTGTTCTGCAATCAGAGAAGCCGTTACAGGGGCTTCCACCTGAGCTTGTTCCTTAGTCGGAGAGGGATCTATCGAATGCGTTTCTGCTGCGTAACCCACACCTGTGATCAAGAGACCACAGAGCAGAAGAGAAAGAACTGATTTGGTAGATAACACAACATCCTCCGTTTGGATTCAACTTACGTTCAATGCCATTAAGGCACAACAACATTGTAGATGTTGATTATTAATTTTTTAATAAAAAAAATTAAATTTTATAAAAAACACTGAGAGAAATTGGATGTGGGGTGGTTTTAAGGGTCTAGCCGAACACTTATGGAGAGAATAGGGCTAAATGGCTCACGATGTGGTTAAATCTGATTGATTTGTAAAAAATTTTGCATCAGATTCTTTTATTAAAAATCAATGTATTCTATTGGGCTCGGGGTTTTAAGGGTCTAGCCGAACAGTTATGAACAGAATGGTTGACAAGAGGGATAAACAAGCCATTGCTCTCTTTTGACGATGAAAACAAGACCTTTGATTGATTACAGTTTGGCCCATGCAACCGCGAAGTGCGAAAAAAAGATGTCCTTGTTGCGTAAATCAATTTTGAAGACAGAACTCCGAAGGTGCTACCTCTTTAAGCCGCTGAGTACATACTAGGTCTTCCTCGATCCTGGCTAGGTCCAGCATCCCACTTCTCTAAAGATTCATTGGAAAACCAGACGATAGAGCTTCCCCGATTGACCAAAGCTTTGTTATACTCTGGCCAGTTGCGGATACGATACTTTTTCTCTGTCTGATTAGTCATATTGATCCCATTTTTTTGGCAGCAACAAAAAATTTATAGAATCATTTTATAAAGACAAGAAAAAACCTTATCCGCACCTATTTACGCAACAAGTCCCTACCAAATTATTGTAATTTTATATAATTTCTTATTTTTATTAATAAAAAAACTTGACCAGGTTCTGTTAGAAGTTTTAATTTCATAGCATGACCGACCCCTTCAGTCTAACCACCCAGCCCGAGAATAAAGGGAGTACGTCACATGTGAGTCAGGGTGAGGGTGATCTGATCTCCCATTATTCGAACCTAAAAAAACAGAAGGGCTATTATGGTGCGATTACGATGATTGTATCGATAGCAATAGCGGGCTTAGTTCTCATCTATCTACGACATAAGACTCATCTAGACCGCTCTCATGCTGCATTATCTCGCGCAACACACGTTTTTTCCATTTTAACTCCGATTGATCTCCTTGGTGGAGCCCTATTTGTTGCCTATAATACGGTAGAAACACAAAGAAAAAAGGTGCTAGCAGAAATACAACAACGGAGGGACCATGAAGATGGTACGTACACAGGCCTTTAAGATAGCCTGGGCGCATAAGGAACTCCATCATGCCGATGTGTAAGGGCCCAGATGGTCTATATCTAGTTACGCGTGCAGCACAAGATAAAAAGTGCGCAGGCAACTGATTAGCAACCCTGTAGGAAAATGCCACATACAACGTCTTTATTAGCTACAATAAGATCGGTCCCATCTGTGACATTGTCCATATGGATGAGCTAGAGATCACTGCTGTACATGATATGCATACTCCTCGCGCCTAAAGACGAACAAGAAGGGGCTTCATCATTAGGAAGCGGCTAGGATTTTCAATTTTTGTCCTGGGAAGATCGTATCCGTTTGCAACTGATTCCATTCTTTTAACTGCTTTACTGAAACCTTTTTTAGTGAGGCGATCCCTCCTAGTGAATCGCCAGGCTGCACCACATAGGTAGCGGATTCTTGAGGAACGAGCAATAAGACCATTTCTTTCAAAGACTTCTGTACTGCTGCTAAATCTTGTTCTACCTTGCGATCCAAGTGAGACAATCGCTGCTCTACATGACGCAGCGATTGCTCAGCTTGATCAAGATGCTGTTTGAGTCGTTTCAGGTCGGAGGCTACATCAGATTCCTTTTTGGATAATGGAGCCATTTTGATAGAGGTGTCCCCTTGCTTTTCGAGCTGCATGATGCGCTCTTCTAATAGGCGCAGCTCCGTGGCTTGAGCATGTACTTGATACCCTAACTCTTGGATCGCACTACGAAACTCTTGTACTATCAGAGTATCTGTAGGCTGGCTCCAAGCAATCATGGGCACGAAAGTCATAATAAGACATATCCATTTTTTCATGGTGGTCCATCCTACCATTAGGACTGTTCGTATATTTTAAACTGCGCACGCCGATTTTGCTCCCAATCCTGTGACCCATGTCCCAAGGCAATTGGTTGTTCTTTTCCATAAGAAATCGTAAAGAGCTGATCTGGATTCACGCCATTTTCTATCAAGGCAGCACGCACACTATTGGCTCGTTTTGATCCTAAAGCTAAATTGTACGCAGCTGCTCCACGTTCATCCGCATGTCCTTCTACAAAGACATACAGTTCTGGATGAGCAATAAGATGCCGAGCAATTTCATGCACAGCATGCACATTTTCATTGCCAACCACAGAGTATTGATCTGTTCCAAAGTGTATATGCGAAAAGAGGGTTGCCAACGATCCCGATGGGGTTTTAAAACTAGCTATGCCAGGAATAGGACTCGCTGGATCGCCAGGCGAGTGGTGTGCAGGTGGACAAAACTCGTGGACGCTTAGGCATCCTCCCTGTTCAAATCCTTCCATAGGGACGAAGTCTGGTGTCGTTGCGACGCGATCTGCTATAAATTCACCATCGTCTGACCAACGGCTAAATCGATTTAAACCTGCTCCATCTTCATGATATCCAAGCAGGGATCGCATCCCTTTGTTAAAGTAACGACCGCATGTTTTTGTATCTTCCCAGGTGTCGCGTCCTGTGCGCATGCAAGAAGAACAAAGGACTGCTAAACAGCCCATTAGAATGATTGATGATTTCATGATGTGCCTCATAAAGTTATCCTCTAGGTTCCCAGGAAGGAAAACGCTTTTCCCCAGGTCCTTTGGTAATTTGAATTGGTTTTTTTGCATGTAGGTGGGTCAAGAAAAGGTCTCCTTGGTCACCTACCGCGGTATTAAACATAAGATGAAAACTGTCAGGAGCCCAGGTGGGGTTTTCTTTATGCATGGGTCCTTCGGTCAGCGCGCATTCTTTCTTTTGCACCAGATCATACATCCAAATCTGTCGAATGCCGCTTACTTGCGCACAATAGGCAATTTTGGTTCCATCAGGGGACCATGCAGGAGAAGTATTATCGCGATGTTTCTTGCTAATGAGTTGAGGATGCCCGCCTCCCATTGTGTCGATCATATAAATACGTGGAGTACCATCCTTATTCGATACGAAGGCGATCTGTTTCCCATCGGGGCTAAACGAGGGGGATCCTTGAGTAGCCATTGGAGCCGCATATAGCTGCTTTGGTTTACCTATGAGACCTTTCATCGGGTCAAATGACTGTATAAAGAGATCGGGGTTTCCACCGGCATCGCTAATAAAAGCTAAATAATCTCTCTTAGGAGATAGGGTGGGCATCAATTGATTCCCTTTTAAATAGGAGACTCTTTGACTGCTCCCCCCATGGGTATTCGCGCGATATATTTTAGGCTGGCCTACCTGGTACGAAACGAACAAAAAATCGCGTCCCCCTGCAGCGGAAAGGAATGGGAGATACGTCGGTGTAACACAGAGACATCCTTCTTTCAGGACAGGGTGAGCTCTGGCTCCATCATAATCACATTCCCACACTTCGGATATGGCTTTTTTCCCTAACACAGGAGGCAACTGGACGGTATAGAGAATTTTCCCTTGCGCAATGCCCTTCTGGCCAAAAAGGATTTTGTGGAGCGTATCAGAAATTTGATGTAAAACAGCTCGGTCCTCATCTAGTTTTCCACGAATAGGTTGAGGTTCTAATGAAGAGATTTTGCCTGTTTGCGAATCAAGAACGCGCACCACGATTCCTTGTCCTTCTTGGCTCACATCAATAACGAAACGGGCACCGACCTGTCTTACATCCTGTAATGGGGCTGTGCTCGTGCAGGATATGGGTGAACATCGACCTCCATACAATAAGTCTTGAGACAACACAGATAGGATCTGTTCTGCTACTTCTCGAGAATATGAAGAAGCTTTAGGAGCCCAACGAATCGCTACGGGAGGCCCTGATTGAGCCGTAGCAACAGGCACGAGGATCTCCTGTTCCGCATGAAGCGGAGTCAAAAAAGAAAGAAAAAACAGGAATGCCAATGGGATACGCATCTCAGAGGCATCATAACAAAAATGACTCCAAGATCAACCTTTTTGTTGGGGTTGGAGGCGAATAGAAAAGGTGTGTGAAGCCCCCTGATTCCATGGGGACTCCAGAGGAGGCACTCGTAATGTAGGTAAGAGATTCGTAACATACTGCTGATTCATTGCCGAGACACTTTCTACCACTTTGCATGTAGCAATGCGTCCATTTCTCTGTACTGTGATGGAGACAACCACATCGAAGGGCTCAGGCAAGATCAAGGCTTGCATAAGAAAAGAGGATAAGATGTCCTCATATGCCCATTGCTCACTTTGTAATATACCGATCGAAGAGGCTATGGGAGTGACGGAAGAGGGTGCGGGTGCGGTAGATTGTATCGTTTGCAATGCCTGTTTAGCTAGAGCTGCAGCTTGTGCTGCTTGTTTGGAGCGCTGGGAAGCAACATCAGAAGAGCTCCCTGTTGTGGGGTTCCCCGCTTTTTGTGGTACTGCTACAGGTTTGCTTTTTTTTGGAGAGGGACTTATTGGTTTTGTGGTGGATATGTTGTGTGGTGCATGGGTGGTTTGTTGTGAAGGAATAGGCTTCTTTGTTTCCGAATCTGCCTTAGCGGGGGGCTCTCGTTTAGAAGGGGTTCCTGGCTGCACCTTCGTTGAGATAGACGAGGGCTTGGTTTCTCGTTGGGTAGTAGCAAGTATCGTATGGGTACGGACTTTCATTGCAGGAGGACGACTTGGTTCTTTCCATAGCAAGAGGCTACAAACAAGAATCACATGAGCGGCGAGGACACTCTTCATGGTTGTAAAAGGACGTCAAGGGTTTCAAAGCCTGCCTCCGCTACCGCATTTTTGACTTTCTGGTAGATTCCAAAGGAGGCTTTTTCATCTTGAAATAATTGAGGATGCACGTTGGGATGGGCTGCGTGAGAAACGAGCAGTGCTTGTTTCAACTGTTCTAGTGATACGGGGTGATGATTGAGTTGAATCGACTGATCTGCATATACATGAATCACAACGGGACTTTGTTGTTCAATTGCTTGAGCTTCTTGTTTTGTTAGGGTAGGAGCAGGAGCGAGTGACACTTCTTCTTTTTCGAGTAACGGGGCAACAACAATGAACATAATCAAAATAACGAAGACCACGTCAATCAATGGGGTTAAATTGATCTCAATGTCTTCCCATTCTTCATTCATATGGATCTCTAGCCAATAGCCGTTCAGAAAAATTGTCCATATCCAAAGATAAAGAGCGGATTTGGGCTCGAAGATAGTTATATGAAATCAATGCAGGGATTGCGACGATCAGACCCACCACTGTCGTGCCGAGGGCTGTGGCAAGACCTCCCATCACCGCTGTGTTACCCTGAGCCACTACACCGTGTCTCAATTCGTAAAACGTCAATAAAATGCCCCATACTGTACCCAGCAATCCAAGAAAGGGGGAGAGAGAAGCTACTGTAGGCAACAAAAAGATCCCTTTTTCCAACCCCTTACGCAATTCCCGTTTTTTTGAGGAGAGCAACATGTCAGAATGAGCTCGTTCTTTTTTGCTTGTTTGATAAGTTTGGTATAGAGCCCCATACAGATCATTTTGTAGCATAATAGGAGATTGAGGATCAAATTGCGCCATCGCGCGATGGCAATCGCGACACAGGGCCATTTTTTGTAACAGAAGAGACCAAGTGACGATAGATAGAGAGAAAAGAATAAAGAAAATCCCTTTCCCTAATCCATCTGCAGCAAAAAAAGCTTCTACTAAGGGATGCATACTTGCATAGTAACTGGACTCTTCCTTTTCGCCAATTGGATCCTTATGTAGCGTGCATTCTATGCACCTGATTGATGAAGATACTACAGTGAGGAGCTGTTACCAGCTCGCATGTGGTCGTGCGTCAATAACACGTAGACTACCAAGGATATGGCGACTCATACAGCCAGAATATTCCCTCTCTACTTGTGAGCTGTGGGAATAGATTGCACCTACGACGCAAGATCACTTGCTAGCTTCGATCCTAGGGCATGCACCTCATCAGAGGAGTGAGGCGCATGGATTACATTTGTTCCTGTTTGATAGAACGTTGCAAAAGGAGTTTGACAGCATCCCTAGGCAGGAGCTGTTCATAAATCACTTGATAGACAGCTTGTGCGATAGGTAATTCGATCTTTTCCCTTTCGGCTATTTGTAATGCTGAAAGACACGTATAGACGCCCTCCACCACCATACCAATTTCCGTTCTGGCCTCTTGTGTAGATTTACCTTGCGCAATGAGGCGACCAAACCGATAATTACGGCTCTGTGTCGAGAGGCAGGTGACACACAGGTCTCCCATACCAGCTAACCCATTCAACGTGTCTGGATCACATCCCTCCACCTTCGCAAGACGGCGGATTTCATGGAGACCTCGAGTCATCAGCAAAGCTTTCGTATTCTCGCCAAAGCCCAGTCCATCTGAAAGTCCACAGGCTATCGCAATAATATTTTTCATCGCTCCACCCAGTTCTACGCCGTGAATATCTCGATTGGGGTAGACTCGAAAGGTGGGTGCTGAGAAGAGGCGCTGAATAGTATGCATGACTTCTTCATCGTAGGCAGAACACACTACGGCTGCAGGCAACCCTTGAAAGACCTCAGGAGCAATTGCTGGGCCACTGAGACACCCCAACTGCTTGCGTATCGACTCCCCAAAAACAGAGACAAGGACCTCTGAAAGAAGCAATCCTGTGTTTTGCTCTATACCCTTTGAAGTCAGCACGATAGGACAATTTGGTGTGCCAATATGCTTCACCTGTTCAAAAACAGGACGTACCCCCGCCGAAGTCACGGCCTCAATCAGAACATCGCATGTGGCAAGCACCTCATGGAGGTCAGAGGTAAAGGAGAGATTGGGAGAAGCTGTTCTACCCAATAATCGTGGATGTTCTCGTTTTGTATGCAACAGACGCACCCAATTTGGGTCTAGGGCCCACGCGGTAACCTCGTACCCTTTTGTTGCAAGAAGATCGGCTAACGTATATCCCCAGATACCACAACCTAGATATCCAATGCGCTTGTGTGTCATGATGTTTCCTTGGGCCCTTCAATATAGCCCCCTTCTATGATAGGGCGATGATACACCCGTTCTAATAATGGTGCTGAAGGATAATAAAAATCTGCACTCAATTCTAATACGCAATCTGGTGACACAGAAACATCTGCCGTATCGGCATAGAGCTGTTGTTCTCTATGCAGCAGGGCATTTTGCACCCCCTGCATACTCCCCTCCCCCTCTAGACTTTTTAAAGGAGCGAAGCACAGATCACGTGGATAGACCAAGACCCCGCTTGAATCGGCATAAGGTAAGATGTCAAAAATAAACCGTTCCATTTTCCACGCATTCGGCGTGGATGGTACATCGGAGTGCTCGATCGTGCGTACGGCTTTCATAGCTGCATGTAAGGGGAGCGAGAGAGAACTCACTCGTTGGATGAAGGGCATAGAAAACTGATACAATCCGGTGTTCGCCAATCTACTGCCAGGGCGGGAATGTTTCCCATATTCAACAACTACGAGCTTACCCTCATGCTCGCAGAACGTACCCATTTTTTCTTCACCTGTTTCTAAACGAAGAGCCTGCGCAGATACCTCATGCTGATTCCTGTAATGGAAACCCATGAATTCTGGATCAAAAGGTAAAGCCAAGGGATTGTCTATGGGGATTACACGAGCAAAGTCGATCCCTTGGGCGTGCCACTTATCCCATATCCCATTCTTTACAAACTCCAAGAAAAAATCCCCATTCCCATTAGGCCCCAAAGCCAATTTACCTGGACTATCTAAAATCAAATCCCCAGAAGGAGAAAGCAAAGGCCACACGGACTGAGAAAAAAAAGATACTTGGGAAGGTTTCAGGCCAAAAAATTTATTCTTTAAAAAAAACAACTCGGTCTCGACTCGATTCTGCACCGACGCCATGATCGCTAGGGGCAGGTCTCGATCTGCCCATAATGAGGCGGCTCGTACTTTTTCAGCAATGAGTTGGAAGAAGGTCTTATGGCGGATTAATGAGATCGGCAACATCCCCTTGGGGCCTGAAAGGCGCAATCTAGACGATTGGCCACCAGCAAGGACCACACATCCACAACGCCCCTCTCGCATCAAGCACTGCCCAATCTGAGAATCCGCGGTGGACCCTTGTTGTTCTGCCTGAAGCAGAGGAGGATATGCTATACTCGCAGGGGGATGGCGAATCAGCGCTTGCTGTTGACACAGGAGGGCCAGGTCCAACTGCTTCACTTGTCGAAGAAGTGAATCGAGGGCGAGCTTACCCCACGATTCTGCATATGCGAGTAAATGAGTTTGCTCCAGAGGAGCTAACACATCATAGAGCTGTACTCGTAAGTCACCCATAGAAATTGAGGCTCATTGTGCGGAAGGGTTTATTTTTTGGACACCATTTTACTTCTTGCATTTTTTTTGAGCTAATAACTCCCTTGTTTTGCGTTCTACTCTACAAGACTGGATCTGTCGCTGTTGGGCTGCAATGCATTCGGTCAAGCGAGCCACCTCAAGGGTTAACCCATCATAAGCTTCTTCTAATTCTTCCAGGTACTGATACCGCAAGATGTGCCATTGCATTCCCTCTTGTTGCATGCATTCCTGTTCCGTGTGATCGATTTCTTTAGCGATAGAAAGGAGTCGAGCCTCTAGCCAGCGTCGCCGAGCCACCATGGGGGCTAGGACACGGTAGGCCTGATGTTCTTCTCGTTGTTTTACCTGCACCCAACGGCGCCAGATATCATGCATAGGATCTCTCCATCTATAGAATAAGTCAGACAAAAAAAAGAAGAGAATCCGTAACTATCCATCCCCCTAGTATTAAGGCAATGGGAAAAGCCAAAAAAAGCTGTGGAAGTCCAGGGATCTAAAGGTTGGAGGGCAGAGCAACGCGCTGGCCCTGATAGGCAATATAGTAACTACCTAGGACGAGGCCTATGAGTGACCTGGGTGCACAGCCAGTTCCACAAGAGCTTGCCTTTCCATTTCCCACGTGGCTCTCGTCGTTGCCATTCGTGTAGAAAGGTACGCGCAAGGTACCGCAAAGCTTTTTTATCATAAGAAATGCAATGAGGAAAACCCCCTAGGTCTGGGCATCTAGGTTGTTGAAAATCTGAAAGATTCAAGTTGCCATGAATATATTCTTCTCGCTCTCCCAATGTGATTGAGTGATCTTTTGCAGGATCACCATGGGTACCTCCCCCGGACCCACAGTTCCATACCAAAGATTGGTACGGGTATAACGTTAGCCCTCCCGCTCGAATCTGACAAAACATCCATTGAATATCCCATGTATTCCACTGACCTCTCATGGTCTTTTCCATCATTTTGGAAAATTTAATAGACCCGTAACAATCGAATAGATCGCGGAAGGCTCGATCTTGTAGCGTGGTTTCCCATGCGATAGGTCTGTATTCATAGTGATCCCAAGCTCGTTTCCAAGTAGCCCATCCCCAAATGAACGGATGAGGGAGGAAAAAAAAAGAAGGATGCACAGGCTGTGCATCGAAATACATAAAACCTGAAATAGAAAACACTTGGGGTTCCTGTGCATAACGACGTAACGCGGCTACCATATACTCCAAAAAATCAGGAGCAATGATCACATCATCTTCAATGATGATGACCTCACCCCATTCCTGACACATCTGAGAAATACCAGAGGTCAAGTTCTCAAAACCAAGGTTACTCTCTCTTTCAATCACGATGGCACGTGGATGTTGTCTGGCTATCGATCGTGTGGCTGCGACTCGATCATCGTTTTTTTGTTTCGGTGCATCGCAAAAAATATAGAGAGGCAACCGCTCTTTAAGTCGCGCTTGTGCCCGTTCAATTGCATCTAAAGCGGCGCGTAGATGGGCAGGGCGATTGTATGCGAAGAGAGCAATCGGAGACATGCCCTGGCATGCTAGCACAGCCCATTACCGAAGAAAAGTAAGATTCACACAGGGCTTGCAAAATCGTGTCTTCATAGGGGAGCTTATACATCACCCAATTCAGAGGATGGAGAGGCTCATAACATGCAGGTATCTCCTGTATAATCGTTCGTATTGCCTTTGCAACATCTTGCAATGCCAGAACTGCATGATCTACCTGATCAGAAAGGGTCACATGAGAGAAGACATGCGGCGTCCTACGCCGTGATTTACGAGAAGCTTGCAATGAATAGACAGATGAGTATGTAAGCATGAGTACCTCCTTGTGTTGCATAGGCCATTCCGTGGCTCTGTATTCTTACAATAAGAGAATGCTCTTTTTTTTATTATCTCTTTTTGTCCTTTATGATTTCCTTTGAGCACTTTTTCTTTGTATATCCATCATGATGCTACTGTAACAGCTGGGTTATGGGTAGAGGAAAACATATGATGTTAACTGGGTAGGGATGGAGGCCTTTCCGTAGCGAGAATGGTGGAAGAGAGTTGATAAATTCTCTGTTCCCATGATGAGGGGCAAGGAGTAGGTTGTGGCAAAGAACCCACCTGTTGTAATAAAGATCGCAATTCATCCTGATGATGATACAGGTGGGCTTCAGGTGTGTGTTCTTGCACAATAGGATGAAAGGGGGCAAGAATAGGGCGTCCCCAAGCTCGATACAGATAGAGTTTGGTATGTGCTACATACGGCATGCGGCCTACCAACCGAAAAGGGGCGATGCAGGCATGGCATTGATAGGCTAGGGAGCGCAATTCTCCTGGGGGTTTCCATCCATGGAAATGCACATTATGAGTATGAGGATTCAGTTGCTGAATTTCTTGTGTAGAGCCGCCCAAAATGTGCAAATGGAGATTCGGAAATTCCTTCATTATAGGGATCAGATCGCAAATACCCTGTTCAGGGTAGAGCTGCCCTACATAAAGAAGACTGAGCGGAGAATCTTCTGGAGGAGGGGGGAGGGGTGCACCATCTACAGCCAAGGGAATGACTGCAATAGGAATCGATAAGGAATAGGGGGGCTCCAATAGGATGTGCCGCATTGCTTCTGTCGTGACAGTAAGTCCATCTAGACTTTCAAATAATGCTTTTTCCAACACCCATTCTTGTGTACGATCCATACCCGGATACCACGCCAATTCATGAGCTTCGTACAGATATCGCACACTAGAGAGTCTCTCTTTTAGCATTGCACGAGCTACCTTACGTACCGAGACGAGAGCGACATCCACAGTATGGTCTTGCATCCAGTGACGTAGAGCTCGCAGAAACACGGCATTCCAACTTACTGGTAACCATGTATTCTTTCGTAGAATAGAAAGACGGTGGATCTTACAGGGACCTTGCACTCCATAGTGTGCGAATAGTTCGGTATCGGCAAGAGATCCTTTTCCAATGACAAGGTCCACCTCATGTCCTTGTAGCGCTAATTCTGTTGCTTCTCGAAACAGAAAATGATCATGTGCCTTACGTGTGGGCAAAATCTCGTTATAAGGAAGTATAATTCTCATACATTTTTTTTTATCTATCTGTTACAGGATAAAGGTAGCTTATGCATCGCATTTTTTCCCAGTTACGATCTTGGTCTCCTTCCTCCACGTGGAAAAGCCGGATATTGATTGGACTAGCAGCTGTTCTGATTGTATTCGTCTGGTATGGGCGTGCTCCTGTCCATCGTACAGAATCTCCGCATTGGGGTGAGTTGCATCGCGAACCTGTGAAAGGTATAACCTCACCTAATACGCCATCGCGTTGGGGTATGCCGGGAGAGCATGGGGAACGAGAATCTCGATTTGGGTGGGAGCTCTTTGATCACCATACGTGGGTACAAGGGGAACATGAGTTACAGATTCTGGAAATGAGAGCTCTTAAGGGGCAATTAGAGCTCGACCTGCTGACCTTTGATCCCATACAAGAAGCGCGTATTACCCTAGATCTAGGAACGAGTGAACTTGGCCAACAAGGACTCAGTAAAGCTTCTGTTATTCTTACTCTGGCACCCCATACAGGCCGAAACCAGGTGCCGATTGAAGCGATTACACAACATATTAGTGGCGCAGTACCCGGGTTAGATCCTAGTCGTATTGCGATTAGTGATGCGCAGGGATATGTCTATCAAACGATTGGGGGGCGCATTCCCTCAACGGAAGTGAGTGCACAAGATTGTTTTTCCAATCGCATCACACAGCTTGTACGCTCCCTTTGTGGAGAACTCTCAATCGTATCTGTATATGGCACCCACCCCTGGCAATGTCGCATCTGGATCCCTTCTCATATTCAAGAGAAAGTGCAACGCAGTCTTATACGTCATATTGAGCATATAGCTACGACAGAAGAACACCCTATTAAAATTGAGGTCGAGCGCCTACCTTCCTACTCACCAGATACCGGTTCTCCTAGTTTTTCTATCGGTGCAGGCCCCCTATTGTATGGGATTATTGTGATTGTCACGGGAGGTGTCTT
The DNA here is from genome assembly GCA_964386785.1 of uncultured bacterium. GTDB lineage: Bacteria > Chlamydiota > Chlamydiia > Chlamydiales > JAAKFR01 > SZAS-3. Next base: position 14,258 of record CAYLUD010000034.1, read on the forward strand.
ACTATCGTGGTTATGGCATCGATGGACACAACGATCCAAACAACATAGTGAAGCCCCCCCCGCTGTAGATTTACAAGTATTGGCAGCGTCTTTAAAGGGAGAAGATCCTAAAACATTGGCTGGCATGATTTCCTATCTTGAAACAGAAAGAGCAGAAGAAATTCTTGCAGCATTTCCAGAAACACTACAAAACGCCATTTTGAAAGAGCTGGAGAAACGAGGATGATCTTACGACAAGTACCTATTGAGGTATCCTATGTAGTGAATGCTATGGGAGAAGTGGGGTATCTTCCCTTGGCGCAGGATGAGGGGACACACCCTCTTATGGACGAAGAAATTCATCGGGCCTTAGAACAAGGCAAGGAAGAGGGGGAACGGGCAGGATATGCAAAAGCGTATGAGGAGGTACGACACCTTCAAGTCCTTTTGCATACCCTTTCTGCTCGTTTGATGGCCTATCGTAATGACTTATTGGCCATCCTCAAACCGGAAGTCATTGATGCGTCGATTTTGATTGCAGAACAATTTATCGGCAATGAGCTCTCGCAGCCGACAGCGCGCATACGTTTTTTGAATCAAGTGCTCGCTCAAGCGCTGAGCGACTTCGGCAACCAACCTATAAAAGTCATTGTGTCACCCGAAGACCAGTCGCTACTGCATACAATGGGAATTTCTTTAGATCCGAAACTGGTGACTTGGGCTACAGATTCCCTCCTATCTCGTGGAGAATGTCGCGTGGAGTCGACGGAAGGTCTATTGAACGCTACTGTAGCCCACCATCTGCGGTATTTAAAAATGAAAATTGTATGACACTGTTAGGTCCCATCAAAGCAAAAATACGAGAACTGGGAGCGCGCACTTCTAGCGGACGGGTGCTCCAAAATATTGGCCTCATCGTAGAATCTGCAGGGCCTCATGTGTCCATAGGTGAGGTATGCTTAATCCTAGGCAAACGGAGCGTACCGATACCGGCACAGGTGGTAGGGTTTCGCAAGCAACAAGTTCTACTGATGCCCCTTAGTACGATGGAGTCGGTGGTGCCGGGCGCTGAGGTGGTCCCTTTGGGACAGCCCCTTTCTATTCCTGTCTCCAACCAGATCCGGGGACGCATCTTAGATGCATTAGGGCTTCCTATTGATGGGAAAGGACCCATTCTCACAACAGAAAAACGCACTCTTTTTGCTTCACCACCACCTCCCCTAAGTCGTCCACCCATTCGTCAACCTTTTGTTACTGGTATTCGATCGATCGATGGGATCTGCACATTAGGCCTGGGCCAACGCGTGGGTATTTTTTCTACGCCAGGAGTGGGTAAGTCCTCCTTAGTAGGTCGTCTTGCGCGCCACACACAAGCAGACATTAATGTCATTGCCCTGATTGGAGAGAGGGGTCGAGAAGTGCGTGAATTTATTGATCATGAGTTGGGCCCCGAAGGGTTAGAACGTTCTGTTGTAGTAGTAGCAACCGCTGACCAACCAGCGGTATTACGCAAGGCAGCAGCTCATACTGCGACCTCCATTGCAGAGTATTTTCGAGATCAGGGAAACCACGTATTATTGTTGATGGATTCCCTATCCAGATTAGCGCTTGCCTTACGCGAGGTAGGGATTGCTATAGGCGAGCCTGTTACAGACCACGGGCATACCCCTTCTGTATTTGCCTCTCTACCCTTATTATTAGAAAGAGCCGGAACAAGCGCCAAGGGCTCTATTACGGGTCTCTATACGGTACTAGCAGAAGATGAGGAGGCTAAAGATCCTCTATCTGAATCGATTCGATCCCTTTTGGATGGTCATATCCATCTATCTCGACGGCTACGAGAAGAAGGACATTTTCCCCCTATTGATGTATTAAAAAGTCTCTCTCGCCTGATGACAGTGCTGACTTCTCCAGAGCAACAAACTCAGGCCAATCAAATACGATGCTGGCTACATGCCTATGAAGAAGCACGCGATCTTATCTTATTAGGAGCTTACGTCAAAGGATCTGATACCACCACAGATCGCGCCCTTGCGCAACTCCCAGCTATTTGTTCTTTTCTTCAACAAGGCCAGGAGCATTCCCCTCTTCCATCCACCTTAGCACAATTATCGATAGCAACGCACTTCTAATACATACAGGCCCATCATGATCTCTTGTTCTTTTGGTCTCTAAGCAAACAGCCCGATTTATGGGACTGTTAACAAATTATATTTGCAATATCATCTTTCTTTTACTCAGTGATAAAGGAGATTTGATGAACAAGCGTTTGTATCCCTTGACGGATGATGATTTTAAAAAGCATATAGAGCCATATTTAA
>CAYLUD010000035.1:0-14493 GCA_964386785.1 uncultured bacterium
AGGCTGGCTAAATAGGATGGGACAAATGAGTTTACACAGTTTGATTTACACTCTCCTTGCATTGGGAGCCGTGAAATCGATTGGAATGATTCGTAGGGAATTAGGTAATGCTATTGATTTGGATTTGATTTTTCGCATTGCACTTGAATTTCCTGTGTATATTTCAAATCGTGTGGTGATCTCAGTACATATTGATATGAATACAAATACGATGCGCGCTCTTCATAAAGAAACAGTCAAAGATAGTCTCACTCTCTTGAAATTTTATCGAAGTGTGAGTCGAGAGAGTCAACGTTTGCAAATTGCAGATACCCCTCAATCCATCTTTAATTCCTGGTTTGCCCGATGGCTTCAAGAAGCTATCTCTGAAAGATGTCATAATAGTGCATTAATGACAGATCGTCTGAGAATCAACTTCTATTTTTTCTGTTTTCAACCTGATTTATTTCTGTCCTGGATGATCTATCGATATCCCTGTAAGAAGTTGTCCAGATTTATGGTGCGGAAAAAAAAACAAATACAAAACATGATACGTGTCTTGCGTAGACAACCAAAACCTCCTCGTCTGAGCACCACATGCCATGTAATTGGCAATGAATGCGAACATCTCGGCTGCCATGCTGTAGCGGCACGCACAACTAAAAAAATTTTAGCGCAGCAAGGCGCCCTGATTAAGTGAGAAAACGAGTTGGTCATTAATTTGCGATACGTTACTAAATGTACCGGAGTCTTCACAAGATGCATGTAATCATTATTGGAGGAACAAAAGGGTTAGGAAGAGTTCTTGCACAGAAGATGGCATCGCGTGGTAATCAGGTGACCATTTTAGGTCGAACAGCCCCAGATCAACGAGATCTGCCATCTGATTGGGATGTCCAATGGATTGCCTGTGACCTTTTATGCGTAGATCGTTTGAGTGAAGCGTTACAAAGATTGATACAAACTCGTGGATCTTTGCACTATTTAATTTTTTCACAACGGTACCGTGGGCAAGGAGATTGTTGGGAAGGAGAATTGGCCACTACCTTAAGTGCTACAAAATCTATAGTGGAGTACCTAGTGTCCCATTTTGACTCTAGTCAGGATAACGGGATTGTGATGATCAGTTCAATCTTTTCTCAGTTCGTAGGCACTGGACAACCTGTCAGCTATCATGTTGCAAAAGCAGGACTGGATCAGTTGGCTCGTTTTTATGCTGTGAATCTAGGTGAACGCGGAATTCGATGTAACATAGTGACCCCCTGTACCTATCTTAAAGAGGAATCCGAAGCTTTTTATTTGAATAATACGCCATTAATGAATCTCTATCAAACGATGATTCCCCTAAGGCGGATGGGCACTAGCGAAGATATTGCAAACGTTGTATGTTTTCTTTGCAGCCCTGAAGCAAGTTTTGTTTCGGGTCAAAATATTGTAGTGGATGGAGGTCTATCCTTGGTTTGGGCAGAGACCCTAGGGCGTAAATTGACACAACTATAAGATTAGGTGGAAATGCAAAATTCTCTTTTTAGACATCGTAGCTGTTGTCGGTTATGTGGTGACATGCATTTGGTGCAAGTCCTGCCGATGCGACCTTCTCCCATTGGAGATGCATTTATTTCTGCGCAAGAGCTGGATCTTCCTCAACCTACTATTCCCCTCGATGTGTACCAGTGTCAACAATGTGGCCATGCGCAAAATTTGGATGTTGTAAACCCAGATCTATTATTTAGACGGTATACATACTGTACCCAAGATTCATTGGGATTGGTCGCGCACTTCCAGGCTTATGCAAAACAAATATGTGCCCAGTATCCATTCCCCTGTGGATCTTTAGTCGTAGAGATTGGAAGTAACGATGGATCCCTCCTTCGCTGTTTTCAAGAAGGAGGCTGGAGAGTACAGGGAGTCGATCCAGCCGTTTCTATTGCGCAGCAGAGTACAGGCGCTGGTATCCCTACTCTGCCCGATTTTTTCTGCGAACAAGTGGCTCACGATATTGTGCAAAAGCAAGAGAGAGCCAAGCTAGTTGTAGCCAATAATGTATATGCCCATGCGGACGATTTGAGTGAGATGACTCGTGGAGTCAAAGTGTTATTAGATCACGACGGTGTATTTATATTCGAAGTTTCGTATCTTCCCGATATTTTAGATCACTTTCTTTTTGACACGATTTATCACGAACATCTTTCCTATCACTCTCTCACCCCGCTTATTCCGTTTTTTCTCCGTCATGGACTACGCTTGTTTGATGTTGAAAAAATCCCCACTAAAGGGGGATCCATTCGTGCGTTTGTTCAACAAGAAACGGGCCCCTATTTGGAGTCGGCGCGGTTACAAACGATGCTCTATGAAGAAGAAAAAAAAGGTATTCATCGCATCGATACGTTTCAACAATATACTCAGGATATTCTACATAAAAAAGAAGCCTTACTAGCATTTCTAGATCAAGCTCAACGAGATGGATCCACGGTTGTGGGATATGGAGCCTCTATTACTACTACCACACTATTGTATCATTTCGAATTGACGGACAGGCTCGACTACTTGGTTGATGATAATAAAAAGAAACACGGGTTATATAGCCCGGGTCGCCATCTTGAAGTCTTTCCCAGTTCTATTTTATATGAACGCAAACCAGATATAGTCGTCATCTTAGCATGGCAATATGCTCGTCCAATTTGCGAAAGACATCAAACCTGGATAGACCAGGGTGGCACATTTATCATTCCGTTGCCTGAACTACAAGTAGTATATGCAGTCCATGTATAGCGTAGACTGTGTTGCATGTTGAAATAGACTTGGGCCTTAGTATGTTGTGATATGAATCATGCCATGTCTTATATCTTGCTTAGTTGAGAGGGATACAGGATGATAGAAATGGACAAACAGATCTCCTCTGTTGCTTGTACTGTATGTGCTCAATGTAAGGTCAGCACAGTTCTAGATTTTGGCTTGCAACCGCTCGCGAGCCAATTTCTGGAGAATCCGCTGGCTCGCGATCTAGAATTCTTACATCCTTTACAGCTTGGCATATGCGCTTACTGCAGTACGATTCAATTATCCAGCCGAATGCCAGCCCAGATTAGAGCTTTGAAGCCCTCCTGGTTGATCTATCATGAACCAGAACGGCATTTGGATGAGGTAGCACATACCATCTCGAACTTGATGCCACCTCGCGATCCAGTCATGTGTGTAGGATTATCTTACATCGATCAAAGCCTGTTGAATCGCCTCCAAGCTATTCCACGCTACGATACCCATATCCTTACGGAAGAGCAGTTTTCTAGACTTCGCTCTCCTTGCCTGTCACGTGATAGCCTTTCACAGTTACCTCAAGCCAATCTTATCATTGCCAGGTATGTATTGGAGCATGTAGAGGATGCCTTGGAATGGATGGAACAATGTAAATCTATACTACTTCCCCATGGGATATTATATTTAGAAGTCCCTGATTGCACAAAATTTTTGCGTAACAAGAATTATGCATTTGTCTGGGAAGAACATCTGACCTATTTTACGGAAGAGACACTGCAATACCTGGCTGCTCGAGCCGGTGCTGAGGTAGTCTGGTTCCAACGATATTCGTATGATTTCGAAGATGCTCTTGGAATGGCCTGGAAATTTACAGAAGAGCCTAAGTCATTGACAGCCCCCTCAGGCCATACGCTGGAACTAGCGAGCTTTGCATCCACCTTCCCTGCCATCAGCCAACAATGGCGTCAATCTTTGCAACAGTATCGTGCGCGGGGGGAGCGTATTGCTGTATTTGGAGCTGGGCATCTTGCTGTACGGTGGATAAATTTTCATGATTTGGGGGATCAGATCGACTGTATCATAGATGATCATCCGAAAAAAATCGGATGTTATTTACCTGGATCACACCTACCCATTCATTCCTCAGACATATTAAGCAGAGGGACGATTCAAGTATGTATCTCTATCTTAAGTCCCGAAAGTGATCTGAAAGTACGTAATAAATTGGGGGCATACTTTGCTAATGGGGGGCAGTGGGTTTCAGCGTTTGCCAGGGATTCACAGGCGAGAGTATGATAGCTGCGGATTTGATACGGATCAATGATGAGGTGTGGGTTGCTCCAGCTCCAGTAGTACAATTGGGTGCACCCATGCTCGACTTCATTGCTCAACAAGCTCGGTCGAATCAGCGGGGACGGGCTCGTATCTGCATCCATAAACATGCGACAAATCCCATTCATGAAATGATGATTGCTCTCCGTTCAAATACTTATGTACAACCTCACCGTCATGCACATAAAACAGAATCATTTCACTTAGTGAGCGGGATTGGAGATGTGGTGATTTTTCACGAGGATGGAACAATAAGAAATGTGATTCGACTCAGCAAAGATGACCATTTCTATTATAGGTTAGAGAATCCCTACTATCATACTGTCTGTATTCGTAGTGAGCTTTTGATTATCCATGAGGTGACTGCAGGGCCATTTCATCCCAGCGAGACCGAGTTTGCTTCATTTGCGCCTGCTGAGTTTTCTCCTGAAGTAGCATGTTATAAAACATCGTTAGATCAGCAGATTGAGGATTGGAGTACCGGAATGGATCCGATTTGACTGTCATGGCCTTCGGAATTACGTCAGATGGCCCATATCTACAATACAACGTCCCTGACAGGTTCCATTTCGCATAGCATCCAGCGCCTCATTGATTTGATGGAGTGCAAATCGATGAGTAATTAAGGGAGTAAAATCAAGGATTCCCGCTTGTACTAATTGTAAATATCGAGGGATATCTTCGTGGGGCTGACTCTCTCCTCCGTGAGAGCCAATCAATACTTTTCCAAAGTGTAGGGGTAGGGTATGAAGAGACACTTGTTGATCCCACGCAGGAACACCTACCAGAACTACACGTCCCTGCGGTTTAGTGTAGCGATATCCCAACTGAATGACCTCGGGATGGCCTGTATTATCGATGAAACAATCGCAGCCTTCAGGCAGCAAATAGCTCAGTTGTTGTTGAGGATCGACTTGAGTCGATAGGATTGTGTGTGTAGCGCCCATTCTCTCGGCGAGTGACAATCGAGAAGCGACACGATCTACTGCTATAATGGGGTAAGCTGATACTAATTTGGCTGCTTGAATCATATTTAAGCCCACGCCCCCGGCGCCAAATACGACCACCGATTCTCCGATGGAAAGGCGAGCATTATGGACAATCACACCAAATCCTGTTGGGATTGCACATCCAAAAAGAGCTAGTACCTCCGGATCGTAGGTTGAGGATACAGGTGTCATGCGATTTTCTGATACAATCGCAAAGGGTTGAAAGGTAGTGACAGCGCCAGCTTGAAGAGGCTTGCCTTTCCAAATATATTGTGGAGGTCGCGCCTCGATTCCTAGCCCCTTCCTCCAGTGTAACACGACGCGATCGCCTTCTTTCACATGACGTACCCCAGGACCTAATCGATAAACCTCCGCCGTAGCTTCATGCCCTAGGAGATGGGGCAAGTAAGGGTCTTTACCTTTGACGCCAGCAATTTCACCTAGCTGTGACCCACAAATGCCACTACATAGAATTCTTACAAGAACCTGGCCGACATCTAAGGTAGTAGGTAAGATCACTTCATCGATGATGAGGGGTTTCTTTTGCTCTACCAGGATGGCTGCTATCATAGAACGGGGAACTGTCATAGACCCTGCTTATTCAAAGTAAATAAACGAATAATCACCAGAATATCCTGTCTGTTGAAACCACCACTGCCATTCTTCTGGGGAGCAGAATGCACGGCAGGTGACTTGCCAATATAGCAAATTAGCTTTTTCTTGCTCATTACGAAACGATTCAACGCAGAGATAAGCGTGTCGTTTCGTCACTCGCTGCATCTCTCGTAGTGCAGCGGCTAATCGATAATTGGGGAGATTGTGTAGGGTATTGATGGAGAAAACGAAGTCAAAGGATTGATTGGCGAAGGGAAGAGCGGAGGCACATCCTTCAATTAGATAGGGCTGAACTTCTAATTTTGCATGTTGCAAAGCATAGGTTGAAAGGTCTAACCCAAACACATGCAGGCCAGGCAGTCGTTTCCATAATTCATAAAGAAGAAACGCTTTGCCACATCCGATATCGAGTACGCGATCACCTGGTTTTAGCTGATAATGAGAAATGAGCGCATCTGCAACAGGAGTCCAGTATCCCTCCCGGTAGTGATAGCCTCCATAGCAAATTCGTCGATCACCATCCCAGTAATCGAATCCCCATTGAATGGCGAGCTCGGCTGCTTTCGCTTTTGGAAATTCGGGGTCGTTGACTCGAGCAAGATAATCACGAGAGGTTTTACGGTGTGTCGAAGATAGGAAATCAATGTAATTCATCATCACGTTCGAGCGAGGATCATAGGGAGAACTGGGCATGGAAGCAAGAAATTTAGATATCTAAGGAAAGAAGCTTGTCGAATAAGTTTTCTGCTTTTTTAAGCTGATCGCCTAATAAAGACGAGAGTTGTGTTGGGGGCATTGCGAATTGTCGTTTTGCAAGTTGATCAGGAAGAAAGGGGTTGAGTGCGATACAACACCATTTGATTGCATAGGGTTGCTGTAGCAGGTAGGCTCGTTGACGGGTTGTATTTGGAAATGATGCTAAGGCATGTTCTACAAATGAAGAAAAATAATGACGGGGGACAGGTACAGCTAACTGCGAAAAAAAATCTCCTGCCATTTTAGCCGGATCATCCCATCCTGCATACTCAAAATCTAAGAAGACTAATCGATTGTGCGGTGTCATAAGAGCATTGTGAAAACCAAAATCAGAAGGGGACAGACACCTCTCCTCTTGTCCCAAGCATACGTTGGGATCACAAAACTCGCGACTAGAGGCGAGACAGAGAGGGTGTAGCTCTTCCCAGAAGGCTCGTATCCTCTGCAAAAGACGACGTGCTGCGATTGCTTCTTCGCGATCGCGAGGCATGGTTTCCAGACGTTGGATCCTACATGAAATAAGAGTTAAATGCTCTTGAATCGAAAAACAAGCCTCTGCAGCAGGGTGTAGCGAACACCCCACAACATGCCTTTCCGGAGGATTCAGCTGCTGGAAAAAACGAATAGCCTGGTCTATCAACGAAGGGGAGGCCGCGTCAATTCGCGAGCCTTCAATGAAGGAGTAGAGAGCCAATCTCGAGAGAGGATCCCAAGCCAGCGGTATCGGAACAGGTGCCTGTTGCTGGATCGCATACTGAATAAAATGCCATTCTGTTGTAAGGCGGTTCCATTCAGGGGAGGGGAAGTATCGTTTTAGAAAGAAAGAATCACTGTTTGTGGAAACCAAGAAGGTTTGGTTATTCCCCCCTTTGCGTGTTGCCTCGATCTGTAAACCAGCCCCAGCAATGCCAGCTTGTTGTAGCAAATTCTCTACAAGGGCTGAGGGCAATAAGCCGGAATCAATTGTGGTAGAGCTTGCCATTGAGTCATTAGGGTATAGGGTGTGAGTAACTGGTGAGAGCCTGGCTGAAATAGAACACGCTGGAATCGCTCTTGAGGTAGCGCTTCCAAAATTTCCGGTAAATCATCGATGAAGGTCTTACATTCCAGCGTAAGAATACGGTCTATTTTTGCTATTTTTGATGGCTCAAAAAAATGTTGGTCTTCAGGGATCAAGATACCAATATCATCCCGTAAATTAGAGGAGATCCAGTTTTGAGCTGCTGCAATCAAATCATACTGAGGCCCCAAGTAAGGATAGCGGGTTTTATGACTGATGAGATAGAGATTGTATCCCTGATCTAGGGCCCAGCGTAGAGCCTTCCTCACACCTGGAAATAGAGAGGCTTGTTCCATCCGGGTTCCATACACAACTCCTTGCAGTTGAGTCCAGGCCTCTTCGGACTGATTTTCAATGACACTTGCTTTGACGCTTTCCTTGCGAGGGGGGCATGAAGCCGAGATCCAGCCGTAATCCCGGGCAGTCTGAAAAAAGACCTCATCATAGCAAACGAGTGTATTATCAAAGTCTAGACCGAGGCGCATAGCATATTCCGTATTGCCTGCACTATTGAGGATCCGTTCAAATGATACAAAGTACGTAGATAGTCTTGGGAACCAATCACATGGCAAAATTGATCAGGTGTACCCAATAGTAGGTGATGGCCCTGTACATGGTGATGAGCTCGCCACTCCGCAATCGCGCTGCCCATGCCTCCAATTTGCCCATGCTCTTCCAGAGTAACCCAAAGCGAGAATCGGCTGGCAGCAGAAAGAAGGTAATCGTGGTCCAACGGCTTGACAGTATGAAGATGCACCACTTCTACGTCTATGTCTTGATTTTGTAAGATCGTTGCAGCATCCAAGGCTTCCTTTAAGATAGTACCTGTTGTAAGCAGAAGGAGATCAGTGCCGGGACGACAAAGACGACCCATACCTAGTTGGATCGATGTTGTAGGTGGGGTAAGTACGGGTTCTCCCTTCTTACCAATACGAAAATATACAGGATGATTCTGTTCCAACGCAGCAGCCAGGCAAGCTTGTAATTCATTTGCATCGCTGGGGGCGATCACCCGCATACCAGGGAGTGTACGTAATAATGCAAGATCTTCAAGAGAATGATGGGTGGGGCCTAAGGAAGCATAAGATAACCCGGATCCTGTCCCCACAATGATCACTGGGGCCTCATGATAGGCTACATCAATACGCAACTGTTCAAAACAACGGGCAGTAATGAATGGGGTAATCGTATATACGATGGGACGGAAACCATTTAACGCTAGACCAGCAGCAACACCAATCATATTGGCTTCTGCAACGCCACAATTGAAAAAACGACCTGGACACTTGGCCTTGAATGGATCAAACAGTCGATTGCCAATGTCTCCGGACAGCAAAAGAACACGTGGATCGCGTTCTGCCAGTGCAGTTACTTGATTAGCAAAGGCATTTCTCATTGCTCGACTCCTAACTCTTGTAAAGCTTGAGTGAGCTGCTCTGTATTAGGAATCGCGTAATGCCAGTTGTTATCGTCTTCCATGAAGGACACACCCTTGCCTTTTGTGGTATGGGCAATCAAGGCTCTGGGTTGTTGCAAGGAAGGGCGATGGAGAGCTTCTTGTAGAGCAATCAAATCGTGTCCATCCACTTCGGTGACATCCCAGCCAAATGAGCGCCACATTGCGGGTAGATTGGATAATGGCATGACTTCACAACTACGACCTGTGGCCTGCCATTTATTGAAATCGACAATGACACATAAGGAAGAAAGCTTCTGTGCTGCAGCAAAAAGAGCAGCCTCCCAAGTGGAGCCCTCATTACATTCTCCATCACTTAACAGCACATAGGTGCGAAAATCAAAGTGGGATAGACGTGCCGATAAAGCCATGCCTACTGAGAGGGGTAATCCATGGCCTAGAGATCCTGTTGCAGCTTCTATACCTGGAAGGGCATGGGGTGCGGGTGGGTGCTCACCAAAGAGACTGCCATCCTCTCCGTATCGCTCTAACCACGATTCAGGATAAAAACCTTTCATAGCAAGAATCTGGAACAGGGCAGGCGCCGCATGCCCCTTACTCAGGATAAAACGGTCGCGCAAAGGATCACGAGGATTGTGAGGATCTAGACGTAATTGATGAAAATAAAGAACCGTAAGAATATCTACGCACGAGAGGCAGGATCCCAAATGGGGAATCTCAGCCTGATGAGATGTTCGTAGAATCCGCCCACGTAACTGTCGTGCTACTGCTGCTAAATCCATCATGTTGCTACGCTTTGTGTACGTAATCCATAGAATAATTGACTAACTGAGGAAGGTGATGATGAGCCCATGCGATACAGGCATCGAGGCCCTGATCTAGCGAGATCAGATCTTTCCAACCTAGTTCGTTTCGAATTTTATCGCTGTTGAGATGATAGGCGGCGTCCTTGCCTAGCCTCTCTCCAGTGATTTCGACTACATCCTCAAAAGCGACATCCATTTTTTTGCAGATTTTCTCTATAAGTTCTCGAATCGAGAGGATCTCTTGTGTTGCGATATGATAGGTTTCTCCAATTGTACCACTCTGGAGAAGTCTCCAGGTCGCATCTGCTACATCACGAATATGGATGAAGGAACGTGTACTTGTGCCACCTCCATGCAGAGGAATTTTCTCCCCTTTTAGAATCGAAAGAATGGCGCGAGGGATGATGCGATAGAGCTGTTGCCCAGGGCCATATACATTAGCAGCTCGTGTAGCGATATAAGGGAACTGATAGGCTGAAAAAAAAGACTGTAGACTTAAGTCTGCAGCAGCTCTAGAGACAGCATATGGCGTACTCGGATGGAAAGGGTGGTCTTCTTTGACTGAACCCGCGCAATTTCCATACACTTCTGGTGTGGAAATATGAATATATCGTTCCAGAAACGGCAATTTCCTTAATGCATCATGTAGTTCAATTGTAGCGACCGTATTCGTCATAAACCAGTCTCGGGGTCTTGCCCAACTCTGAGCGACCATACTTTGAGCAGCAAAGTTAATCACATGTGTAGGCTGCTCTTCCAGCATCCACGAGATGAGGCGAGGTAAATCATAATTGAGATCCATCTGTTGGAACTGAAAGTGCTCGTGTTGGCCCCAAAAGTAAGGCAAAAACATCCCTGCAGGCTCATCAGAACGACTGACTCCCAAAACTTTCGCATTCTTTTCAAGAGCATATTGAACAAAGCTTGCTCCAGAAAAAGAATTGCTACCAACTACAAGAAGCTTCAACATATATGGATCCTTGGTGCTGTATGGGAGGGTTGTGAGACAACCATTGCATTAACATATGGCCTACAATTATTTGACAATCTTCGGAGATCTGCATATCTTCAATAGGAAAAAGAATCACGCCATCGGCCAATGATTTGCATGCTCCTCCTTGGAAGCCAAGGACCGCATAGGAAGTAACCCCCATGCTACGCGCTTGTTTCAAGACTTCAATACAATTGGGTGAATTGCCGCTTCCAGAAAAAACGAGCAATAGATCGCCGGGACGTGCTTGTACAGTAAGCTGTTCTGCGTAGACCCGGTCGTAAGATACATCATTGGCAAGACAGGTGATCACCGCTGGATTCGCAGAGAGCGCTTGTACACGTAGTCCAGGAATTTCCCCTTTCCCCACACCATACAAATAATCATTAGCAAGATGTAGGGCATTTGCTGCGCTACCGCCATTACCGCAGAGAAAGAGTTGGCGATCCTCTTCCCAACAAGTACGCACTGCCTGAGCTAGGTCCATGACATCAGTCCAGTCACGGTTAGATAGCAGGTGAGCAAGCCTCTGGGCATATCCATGAAATGGTGAGTTACTATCGCGGTTCATCGTACCCCCATAGATTGTTGCATCCATCGCACATTATAACATTGATCTTCGTCACGGCATTGCCCTTCTCGAATTTTGGACACTAATTCTCGAATGGCATCATCAACAGACTTTTTCGGTCTAAATCCAACACCGAGTAATTTATCGGAGTTCATTCGATAACTACGCGGATCATTTGAAGGTTTGACTTCGATAGAAGCCGGTACATAGCGTGCCACTCGTTCTGCAATTTCAAGAACAGAAAGGTTTTCAAAAGAGGCATTATAAATGCCTGTAAGATGAGGATTAGCAAGAAAGAAGAGGTAGACATCGGCAATATCATCAATATGAATATTAGGACGAATTTGATCTCCTCCCAAGACTGTCATCTTACCATGAGTCATCGCTTGGATCACCATCATGTTGACGACGACATCAAATCGCATGCGAGGAGAATATCCACATACAGTGCCGGGTCGAATCATTTGTACCGCAAAGGTGTCTTCATAGCTCATGAGCACCCTTTCAGCCACCATTTTTGTTTTATTGTATCCTGAAATTGGATCGAGCTCCAAGGTTTCCACTACTTGCGGTTCACTTTTCACCCCGTACACACTTCCAGAAGAAGCATACAGAAACTGTTTTACCCCAGCTCGCTTGGCTTTTTCTGCTAATTGCATAGTTGCCAAGGTACTAATTTCCCAAGTTAACTGTGGGTCTAAATCCCCACAGGGATCGTTAGCGACAGATGCAAGATGTAGAATTGCATCCACGCCTTCAAGGAGGATACGGTCAATGTTTCGGACATCACCTTGGATCACATAAAGACGTTCATGAGGTGTTAATTTATTTCCAAACCATTGAATATCTACAACATAGACGGTATGGCCTGCTGCCAATAATTTAGGTACCAGTACATGGCCCTTGTATCCACATCCGCCAGTTACCAATAATTTCATAATTACCTCACTTTCGGAAGAGTCTGGAGCCTAACATGTCTCCAACTAAGAATAAAGGATTTTTATTTTAGTAACCGCTGCAGATACTTCTGTAATTCCACATGAGAAATAGGCTTCGCGTTACCCACCTGTTGTACGGCCATAGCCGCAGCAGCAGCCCCTAGTAAGAGAATGAGCCCTGGTGGTGCGGATACAGCGGCAGCCAAAGCGCCTAAAGTCAAATACACATCTCCTGCTCCAACACGATCGACTACTTGAGAGGTAAGGGCGGGGAATTGTAAAATCGATTCCTTATGAAGATGCAGAGCCCCTCTCATACCACGCGTGACCGAAAGGTGAGGGCAGCGGATTTGTTTTGTCAACGCTAGCATCAATTCCTCAATCGGTTGATTTCGATCGTGCAATGCTAGACGCACCTCAGGCTCATTCAAAGCCATGAAATCAGCTCGATGATATTGAGTAGCCAAGTTAAAACCCCGATTTCCACTATTCGTCTGTACATTCAAAGCAAGAAAAGGCGCATACGTTTCTGCTGCTTTACGTATTTCAGGCGTTACAAATCCATTCCCGAAATCAGTTAAGAGTACCATGTCATATTGTGAAGCAGATTGCTGTAACGTCAAGGCTACATCATGACTCTGCGTGGTACTTAACATAGAATTGTTGTGGGAGTAAGTTTCAAAGAGTTTAATTAAATGATCACCTTCTCGCGTAACATACCGGCGTTTCACCAATGTTTTCATTTGTTGCAGAGGTAGTAATGAGACATCAACGTTCTTCGCAAGATGATCTCGAATGAAGTCAGCAAATTCATCATCAGGGGCATAAGCCGTGACTAAAGTAACTTGATCGACAAATTGAGATAGATGGTTTGCAATGATGAGGCTACCACCAAGAAAAAGCTCTCTTTGTCGGAGCTCTGCGGTCATATGCAAGCCTTTCCCAGCCTGTCCTAAAGGTTCGACATATTGATATTCATCAAGAATCGCATCTCCCAGTACCATCACGCGCAATGTTTTCATCTTCGAAAAAAAATGGGGGATCAGAGCAGCTGTTCCATCGGTTTTTAGCTGAGAGAGGAAATCACGGGCATTCTGATGCGATGGATCAAATACAGTGTTGAGGATAGAAGAGGAACTAAATACTATGTCATCGGTGTAATAAACATCGCCCCCATAGCTACGTACGGCTGCTACTTCCTCTGCAATTTTGCCTGTTACATCGGCTTCATGATCTGCATATTCCTTCCCCTTTACATAGACGTGAGGCCGTAACCTGGTAATCATTGAGATAGCATCAGGAGAATCATTTAATACGACATAGTCCACGCAAGAAAGTGCGGCTACCTGCTCTAATCGATATAATTCAGAAAACATAGGACGTTCTGGTCCTTTATTCACATATCGATCAGGCGTGAGTGACACAATCAGAATGTCACCCTGACGCTTCGCTTCTTGAAAATGTCGTATATGTCCAGGATGAACGAGATCGAAAACCCCATGACAATGGACAATTCTAGAGGAGGTATGGCTAGCGAGGAGTGCTGGTAACATCTCCAAATGCAGAATCTTACACTGTTGTATTTCGATCATTGCTTAGGCGTTGTACAACTTTATTGTTTTTCGAACAAGTAACGACGTCGCAGTTTCACTGGGTGGTTTCAAGGGTCTAGCCGAATACTTATAGAGAGAATAGGGCTAAACTGCTCACGATGTGGTTAAATCTGATTGATTTGTAAAAAATACCGTAGTAGTTTCTCTTGTTAAAAATCAATGTATTCTATTGAGATCCAATTCTTTCCATTGTGGAAAAAATAATTCAGCGGAGAGACCTCACGCCCTCTACGCGAGCTATAGATGGGCTCGCTCGGGACTCCTTTGGAGTCTATTCTTGAAGAAGGGAGAGGAAAGCTTCTTGTGGAGTTCTGAAACCTAAAATCTCCCTAGTCCTTTGATTCATTAGAGTTGCAACTGCCAAGATATCCGCAGGTGAATGAAGACCTAACTCTGTTTTTTTAGGAAAAAACTCTCGTAAGAACCTATCCTAGTAATGGATTTTTAAATTGATAGTCTGGTGGACTGCCTCATTTTTAATGGGGAGGATACGATGACAAAAGGAAGATGCAACGGGCTAACTGATGCACAATGGCTGATAGTCGCACCGCTATTGCCAGCGGACCCTGAACAGAGAGGTAAAGGGCACCCGCATACGTCTTGGAGGCTGGTTTGTATAGCTCTTCAAAATTTTATTGAGAAGTGATAAGGTCTCTCCTGGTAGAAAGG
>CAYLUD010000036.1:0-14023 GCA_964386785.1 uncultured bacterium
GGAGAGAAATTTGAAAAAATCTATTCGGCAGCTTAGAGGTTGCGGAATATGGGTTTCTAGAATATAGCAAGATCCTTCTAGGAGACTTGATTAAAAAAAATAAAAATGAATATTGCATGATAGAATACCTCGATTTCTTTCGAAATTTCAGTACGCACCTAGCAATGAGCTCACCTGAATGACATCGACATGCGAGAGGATTCTTACTCTTCTACTCCTAAAAAGATAAAAGAACTAGGTATGCGGATCTTCTAAGTAAGCGGGATGAATGGGACGTGCGATCTGTTCAATGGGCTCTGGGGATTGGATAGGTGCCTCTTCCCCTGTCGATTTTAAATCTTTAAAACGACGAATTTGAGGCATGACACGACGTTCAAAAGAGCCAATGGCTTGATTGTATGCATGTACAGAATTCTGCAAACTTTTGCCTACTTTGTGCCAATGATCATTCATATCACATAATCGTTTATAGAGTTCTCGACCCGCTTGTCCAATTTCTTCTGCATTTTGCGCAATTCTTTCTTGTCTCCATCCATAATGAGCAGCCCGTAATAGGGCAATGAGTGTGGTAGGCGTCGCAAGAATGACCTTTTGCTCCACTCCAATCTCAATCAATTGGGGGTCCTGTTGCAAGGCGGCTGCAAAGAAAGGTTCTCCTGGAAGGAACAGGACTACAAATTCGGGACTATGGGGAAATTGTTCCCAATAGCTTTTTTTGCTCAATTCCATGATATGGTGACGCACCTGTTTTGCATGCAACTGCAGTTTTTCTAAACGATGCTCATCGCTGTCACTTTCTATAGCTTCTAAATACGCTTCTAATGGCGTCTTGGCATCGATGATAATGCGTTTTTCACCAGGAAGACGGACCACAACATCAGGGCGTAATCGACCTGCCGAGCCCTCTATAGTTTCTTGAGTACAAAAGTCACAATGTTCTATCATCCCAGCCATCTCAATGACACGTCGCAGTTGGATCTCACCCCATCGTCCCCTAGATGCGGGTTGCCGTAATGCTCTGACTAGCTGACTGGTTTCTTGATGCAGCTCTTTTTGCATGTTCACGAGAAATTGCATCTGCTGTTCCAAGCCAGAAAAAGAACGCAAGCGATTCTGTTCTAATTCCTGAATCTTTTGGTCCACTTGACTGAGAGAGACACGTACAGGTTGGAGAAGATTAGAGATTTGTTCTGTTTTCTGATCAAATTGAGAAGAGGCCTGTTGCTGATATTTCTCAAAGACTACTCCAGCGAGTTGAAGAAACTGGTCATTGTTTTGCTTCACGATATCTGAAGATACCCCTTTGAAGTAGGAACCCCACTGCTGTTGTTCCCGCTTACTCAACCAAGACTGAATGAGAAGACCGAGACAAAGACCAAGGACAAAGACAAGAAAGACCACAGTGTTTATTGTAAGATTATGTTCTGGAAAAAACAATGGAAATGGTTCATTCCCTTTCCGATCCTCTCTATGCTCCCTTTTTGTAGCACATGGGACCTTACGGTAGCCCATTATTTTCACCATGACCATGGGTGGGTCGTACATCCCTTAGCTGATTTTTTTTACCGATATGGAGAACAAGCAGGTTTTGCAGCGATGTTTTTTGCTTTAGGAGCATGGCTTCCCTATTTTTGGTCGAAATCTACTCGTTCTTTTGGATATGAGGCGCAGATTTTCGTCCTGACCATTTGTGTGGGTGCTGGAGTGATTACTAATTCTCTTTGCAAAGGATATCTAGGAAGACCCCGTCCCAAACAACTGATTGAATTTGGTGGGACGCATAGATATCACCCCCCAGGTTCATTCAATCTGGACCCATCAAGAGAAAAACAGGCCTCATTTCCTAGTGGGCATGTGGCCATGGGATCGTCCTACTTAGCCTTGGTCCTGGTTCCGACTAAGAGACGCTGGCTTGCCCCATTAGGTTGGGTTCTTTTTCTATTTTGGGGTGGCAGTTTGATGGTGGTACGCATGGCTCAAGGAGGGCATTTCCTCTCGGATGTATTGGTATCACCTTGTATTATGTGGTGGACCGCCCTCACTCTCATTTCCATTTTTCCTCCGGAGAACGACCTATCCAAGAGGTTAGAGAAAGTACGAGATATCCCCAACTTAATACGAAAAAAAGCTAAGGAAAATAGTGTAACAGACCATACAACACAAATGCCGCAAAAACACCCGTAGCTACCATTCGATAGAACGTCACCATTCTACGACAAAAAAGGGAAGAGCGAATCCATTAGGTATTCCACCAAAAGACCGCAATCAGAATCAAGATCGTGAAGGCTTGTATGGCAAGCAAAGCTCGCGCCCCCAACTCGACGACCAGCGCAAGAAAAATAATACACAAGCAACAAGAAAATCCGAATGCTATGAGTACATTAGGCAACAAAAAAAACGTTGCATGGCTCCCCCCAATGAACGCATCATACGACACGTCAGGTTATTTGAAAAACATTTGAGGAATATCACCCCAAATACTATATATGGTGCTTAGCAAGCTATCCACCTACTACATGTAGTGGCACGAGTGGATGAGCTCGCTTTTTTTTCAACATGTTTTTTCTAAAAAGAGAGCTAAATTATGAGTCAAACAGAGAGTCCTGAACTATCCATTCCTTGTTCTTCTTCATGTACCTCTTTTAGCTACGCAATCATGAAGAGAGATGGAAGGTTAGTGCCATTCCAAAGAGCTCGCATTTTACGAGCTTTAGAAGCCGCATTCCGAGATACAAAGCAAATTCCATCCCCCAAACCTCTTGCAGATGTCATTCATCAAATTATTGAACTTCTCGCTATCCGAGTAGAGCAGGAAGTCTTTCAAAGATTATCTGATGGTGGTCGCGTTACGGTGGAAGATATTCAAGATCTAGTCGAGTGTTATTTAATGCAAGAGGGACATCATGATGTCGTCCGAGATTATATTATTTACCGAAACAAACATAAAGCCTTACGGGAAGACTCCCCTCGTCATGTAAAAATTCTCCGTAGAGACGGGTCCTCGTTTGTTCGGTTGAATCCCATCAAAATTGGATCTGCAATACTACGTAGTTTTCACCTTTGTCCCGATCTTGAGGGTCTCTCTACGGAGCAAATGATGCAGGCGGTGAACGATCTGACTGGGTATGTTGTAGCAAACATCATGCAGCGTTCTAAGGCGGGAGAAACGTTATCCATTGACCATATAGAAGATGAGATTGAAAAACAATTAATGAAGGCTGGTTTTTATGTTGCTGCCAAGCGCTATATCTTACATCGCCTGACGCACGCAGAAGAACATGAGTCTTCGGTTGTGGATCTACAAGAAGAAATTGGGGGAGATGAAACCACGATTCAGGTATCTCGTGCTGATGGATCCCAATACAAATTGAGCAGAGCAACAATAAAAAAGAGAATCATCCATGCCTGCAAAGGTCATGAATCATCGGTGGATGTCGATGCATTGCTTAATGATACCCTATCGAGTTTCTATGAAGGCATTCAAGAGCATGAAATCGACTTAGCTATGATGCTAACGGCTCGCTCTAAGATTGAACAAGATCCAGCATATACCTACGTAGCTGCTAATCTACTTCTTGATAGCCTATATCGCGAGACGATGAAGACAGAAGCCCTTCATCCAAAATTACAAGAAAAGCACGCAGTCTATTTTCAAGAATGTTGCAAGCAAGGGGTCGTTCTTAAGAAGCTAGATCCTGCTATTTTGAGTTTTGATCTTGCACGTTTAGCAGCTGCTATGGATTTAGATCGCGACCATCTGTTCACCTATCTGGGTCTTCAAACCTTATATGATCGATATTTCCTCCATGAGGAAGGTCGTCGTTTCGAGACGCCACAAATTTTCTGGATGCGTGTTGCAATGGGATTAGCGCTGAATGAAAAAGATAAAGACTATTGGGCAATTCAGTTCTACCATACTCTATCTCAATTCCGTTATTTACCAGGTACTCCCACCCTCTTTAATTCTGCTACCCTTCATTCCCAATTAAGTTCTTGTTATCTCTCTACAGTCATGGATGACTTACATCACATTTACAAAGTGATCGCAGATGATGCTCAGCTATCCAAATGGGCTGGTGGTTTAGGCAATGATTGGACAAATATTCGCGCTACAGGTGCGCATATTAAGGGAACAAACGGTCAAAGCCAAGGGGTGATTCCATTCTTAAAGGTTGCAAATGACACGGCCGTCGCTGTGAACCAAGGGGGTAAGCGTAAGGGAGCCCTTTGTGTCTACTTAGAAAGTTGGCATTTGGATGTCGAAGACTTTTTGGAATTGAGAAAAAATACAGGAGATGAGCGTCGACGTACACATGATATGAATACGGCGAATTGGATTCCCGATCTCTTTATGCAACGTGTGCTAGAAAATGGAACGTGGACTCTTTTTAGCCCGAACGAGGTACCTGATTTACATCACTTGTATGGAAAGGCATTTGAAGAGCGTTATATTGCCTATGAACAAGCAGCGGCAGCAGGCAAGATGCGTCAACATAAGAAGGTAGAAGCTCTCTATCTATGGCGCAAGATGCTAGGTATGATCTTTGAAACAGGGCATCCCTGGATTACCTTTAAAGATCCTTCGAATATCCGATCACCACAGGATCACACTGGAGTCATTCATAGTTCCAATCTGTGCACCGAGATTCTTTTAAACACTTCTGCAGAAGAGGTTGCGGTTTGCAATATTGGATCGATTAACTTGGCGGCCCATACCACATCTGATGGTATGCAAGAGGATACACTAGCTGAAACTGTCCGTATTGCGATGCGTATGCTAGATAATGTGATTGATGTGAATTTTTATCCAATCCCAGAGGCTCGTGCATCTAATGCCCGACATCGCCCCGTTGGGCTTGGCATGATGGGATTTTTAGATGCTCTGTACATCCAAAATATTAGCTATGCAAGTCATGCTGCAATCGAATTTTCCGACTACAGCATGGAGTTCATTTCTTATCACGCAATCTTAGCCTCTTCGGAATTAGCGAAAGAACGAGGGGCTTATCCTACATTCAAAGGATCGAAATGGGATCGAGGTCTTTTACCCTTAGACACTCTGGACATACTGGCTAAAGAACGAGCTATAGGTTGTGTAGATGTAGATCGCTCCTCTCGATTAGATTGGACTCCAGTACGGCAATCCATTCGCAAGCATGGAATGCGTAATAGCAACACACTGGCCATTGCTCCTACTGCAACGATTTCCAATATTGCAGGGGTAACGCAATCGATTGAACCTATGTATAAACATCTGTTTGTTAAATCTAATCTTTCTGGTGAATTTACTATTCTGAATCCATTTTTAGTCGAAAAACTGAAAAAATTAGGACTGTGGAATGCCGATATGGTAGATGATCTGAAATATTTTGATGGTTCACTTAGTGAAATCGATACGGTGCCCCAAGAGATCAAGGAGCTATTCCCTACTGCCTTTGAAATGGATCCGATTTGGTTGATTGAGTGTGGAAGTCGTCGTCAGAAGTGGATTGATATGGGGCAATCTTTAAATCTATACTTGGCAGAGCCAAGTGGAAAAAAATTACATGACATGTATCTCATGGCATGGAAGAAGGGTCTCAAAACTACGTACTATCTGCGCACATTGGGAGCAACGCAAATCGAAAAATCTACGACAGATATTAATAAGAGAGATCTACAACCTCGTTGGATGAAGAATAAATCTGCAACGAGTCGAGTGCAAGTAACCCGAGCTACCTGTTCATTAGGCGAGGGATGTGAGAGCTGTCAATAAATTAAGGAGTGCAAGATGAGTCAAAATAAACGAGTTGCCGTACAAGAAAAGCGTCTGATCAATTGTCGACAGATCGATGTGAATCAGCTCATGCCTCTAAAGTATAAGTGGGCATGGGAGCACTACTTGAATGGTTGCGCAAACAACTGGATGCCTACAGAAGTGCCTATGGCAAAGGATATCGAGTTATGGAAGTCCAATCGATTATCTGCTGATGAGCGTCGTGTCATTCTGCGGAATTTAGGTTTCTTTAGCACTGCAGAAAGTCTAGTGGGTAACAATATTGTGTTAGCTATTTTCAAGCATATTACGAATCCAGAAGCTCGACAATATTTGTTACGTCAAGCCTTTGAAGAGGCTATCCATACCCATACTTTTCTCTATATTTGCGAATCATTAGGACTCGATGAGGGTGAAGTATTTAATATGTACAATGAAATTCCTTGCATTCACGATAAGGATGCTTTTCAGATGCAGCTCACTGCGGATGTCCTACAAGAGGATTTTACTACAGAAACTCTAGAAGGGGCTCAGAAATTCCTAGAAAATCTGATTGGCTACTACCTGATTATGGAAGGTATTTTCTTCTATAGTGGATTTGTCATGATCCTTTCTTTCTTACGTCAAAATAAAATGACGGGCATCGGAGAGCAATACCAATACATTCTGCGCGATGAAACAACTCACTTGAATTTTGGTGTCGATCTAATTAATGGAATTAAAGAGGAAAATCCAGAACTATGGACACCTCAATTCCAACAACACATCCTGTCTTTAGTAGAACAAGCTGTCGAATTAGAAATAGCGTACGCGGAAGACTGTTTACCTCGAGGCATTCTTGGACTCCAAGCTCCGATGTTCCGAGAATATGTGCAATACATTGCGGATCGACGATTAGAAAGAATCGGATTGCGTGCTCGGTTTGGTTCCAAGAATCCATTTCCATGGATGAGTGAAACGATCGACCTTCAAAAAGAGAAGAATTTTTTTGAAACCCGGGTAACGGAATACCAGACTGCTGGAAACTTAGTTTGGACCTAGTAGTTTACTGATAGTGAAAGACCTAGCTCTCTACCTGGAACATGTGGATTTTGCACATCCAAGCTGAGGGCTAGCTCTTTTTCTGCGACTGTCGTATCCATCCCTACCCCACCAGAAACAGAAAACGGGCGTGGCTTATCAGGTTTTGTCTTCAGGTGTCTCTGATGTCTTGGATGATTCATATGGGGCTTTCCCTCATAAGAAAATTCCTGAGAAACAGCGCCACGAAAATGGAGTTGAGATTGGTGATGGGGAGCTACTTCTGGTATTTCTGGCACCTTGATTTCTGACGTTGCCAGCTCCTGTAGAGGGAGAGGGCGAGAATTGAAAGTAAGATAGGGGCCTGCCATCAGAGGCGCAGTCCAAATCAACAATGCAATTATAGCTCGTGTCATCATTCCCTCCAAAGAAGTGCGTAATTTTATCACATATCATGTGATATTCTCAATACTCCCCGATCGATTCCGATTCATCATATCAATTTATTTTTTTTACCCCTCTCTATAACAAGCAAAATTAAGAGGATTAGGGTACAGGGCCTCCATGTAGCCAGCTGGATCCTGTTATCTGATTACAAAAGGAATGAGCGAACAAGCCGAGACCCGACTCAGTATGATCGAAGTTACACTCTATCCAAGCGAGCTGCGCCATATGGACTAAAAGTTCTTCTACTTTTTTTTGAGAGAAAAAGAGAATCCGACTAAGATGCTTGCTATGTCATACCGCATTCTAAAAAAACAGTGGATCGAAGAATTACAGATTGAGCTAACCGAATTGCATCACGAAGGGACAGGTGCGCAAATCCTACACTTAGCGAATCAGGATATAGAGAATGTGTTTTGTCTTTCCTTCCGCACAATCCCACCTTCCTCTAATGGCGTGGCCCATATTTTAGAGCATACGGTTCTATGTGGTTCTGAGCGATATCCAGGTCGTGACCCTTTTTTCAGTATGGCACGGCGTTCCATGAATACCTTCATGAATGCATTCACAGGAACTGACTTTACTTGTTATCCAGCAGCTTCAGAAATCCCCAAGGACTTTTATCACCTCTTAGAGGTCTATCTTGATGCTGTGTTTTTTCCCTTGCTCACTAAGGAGAGCTTTCTTCAAGAAGGACACCGTCTTGAATTTCAAGAAATCGATAATCCCACTTCCCCTCTTCAATACAAGGGTATCGTATTTAATGAAATGAAAGGAGCTCTGGCATCTGGTGAGGCTAGATTGTCTGAATCGTTAATGCACCACCTATTTCCCAACACACCCTATGGATATAACTCAGGTGGCGATCCTCAAGAAATCCCCAAACTTTCTCACGAAGAACTCCGAAAATTTCACCAACAATTCTATCACCCTTCTAATTGTCTTTTTTTCTTTTATGGAAATCTTCCCCTGCAAGACCATTTAGCTTGTTTAGAACAAAGAGTTTTCCCCTTTTTTACCTACCAAACACCCCCTGCACCTATTGCTCTTCAGCCCCGCTTCTCGCATCCTAAAACCGTACAGGGATCTTATCCATTGGGAGAAGGAGAACAACCCCAGCGCTTTGTGGGTTTTGGATGGCTTACTTGTTCTATCCTAGACCAACAAGATATCCTGACCTTGAGCGTATTGGACATGATTTTAATGGGTACAGATGCAGGGTTACTCAAGAAGCAACTCTTAGCAACTCAGCTCTGTCTTTCCCTGGATTCAACCCTGGATGACGATCTAGTGGAAGTCCCTTATTTTATCATTTGTAAGGGATGCCGAGCAGATGCTGCAGCAGGATTAGCGCAAGTCTTACAACAAACCTTGGAAGAGTTAGCTAGCTCGCCTTTTCCACAAGAAGTTGTAGAAGGAGCGATTCATCAACTGGAAATGGCTCGTACGGAAATCACAGGAAACTCTACTCCTTACGGATTATCTCTTTTCTTTCGCGCAGGGTTACTCAAACAGCAAGGTGGTAACATAGAAGACGGTCTTCGTACCCACTCTTTATTTACTGCATTACGTGACCAATTGTCCGACCCCCTTTTTCTTCCGCGTAAGCTGCGTCAATTCCTGATCGACTCTTCTCATCAGGTGCAGGTAGAGCTGCTCCCTAATGCAGATCTCAGTCAACAAGAATGGGATCAAGAGCAGAAGGTACTGCAAACATTACATCAATCTCTTTCCGCAGAACAACAAAACACCCTCATGCAAGAGGCTCAGCAACTGTTGGAACAACAGGCAGAAGAAGATAATACCTCTCTCCCCTCTTTAACATTAGAAGATGTTCCCTTGAAAGGTAAGCTCTATCCTGTAGAAGAAGAGGACTATCAAGGCATCAAGATCCATCATCATGATGTCTTTACAAATGGCCATTTATATGTTGACTTGCTTTTTTCCATTCCAGATTTTCCTTTAGAATGGCTTCCGCTACTTCGCCTCTTCACTTGGATTGCTCCGCAGCTGGGATGTGCTGGGCGCACCTACGAAGCTCATCTCAATTTTTTACTGGAACATATCGGTGGATTTGGATGCTCTTTAGATTTCTATCCACAAGCACAGGATCCCAATCAGTTGCGGCCCACACTTGCAATTCGTGGAAAATGTCTCTCCAGAAAAGCTCCTGAACTTTTCTCATTAATTCGAGATGCTTTAGGCTCAATTGATGTGTATGACATACCGAGAATACGAGATCTCTTACGCCATCATTTGTATGAAATGAGAATGTCCGTGCAAAATCAATCGTTGCGCTATGCAGTCCACTTAGGATCGGCAGCCTTTACCTGTGGAGGCTCGCTTTCCGAGCAGTGTTATGGATTACACTACTTCTGGGCTTTGGAGAAGATCGTGCTGGATTTTGAGAAGAATCCACAAACCCTGATGGAACAGTTAGGCACTATTTCTCAATATTGGTATCGAGCGCTTCCTCATACGCTGGTATTATCTTGTAATCGGGATGACTATCATCATCTACGGCAACATCGATTTTATGATCTGTTTGAGGATCTACGTCCAGCTAGGTTAGATTGGGTCTATCCAAAAGAGACATTATCCGTTGTATCTCATGGACGACTGATCTCTTCTCCTGTTGCTTCTAGTGCTCTTATATTCCCCTCTGTTCCATATCAAGACCCTCGTTCTGCCGCCCTTAGTGTTGCTGCAGAGTTGATGACTCATACAACTTTACATCCAGAAATTCGAGAAAAGGGGGGTGCGTATGGGGCAGGGGCAACACATAGTGCGCAATCGGCCATTTTTTATTTATATTCTTACCGAGATCCCCACCTACACAGTACGTATGATAGCTTTCAGCGCAGTATTGCTCGTATGATACATGGTGAAATTTCTGATGAAGAACTATTGGAAGCGAAGTTTAGTCTATTCCAAGACCTCGACAGTCCCGTAGCGCCTGGCTCTAGAGCGATGGTTACGGTAGGGCTTAGCCTTTCAGGAAAGCATATCGAGGACCGTCAACGCTATCGGGATGCCATACGGAGTGTGGATATAGCCACGTTAGCACAACATGTTGCCGATATATTAGACCCAACAAAAGGAATTTGGATTCCTTTTGCTAGCGCAGAATTTTTTGCGCAACATGGATGCACTCTTTCTCTGGAAACTATTTCGAAATACTAAGCAGCATAGGATTATTGTATGTCTCATCGTGATCACATCCAAGATTGGTTTACTTTTCTGCGGTTTCCTTCTATTTCTGCTCTCCCCGAGCACCAAGGCGATATACAAGCTTGTGCCACTTGGTTGCAACATTATATGGAGCAGATTGGATTATCCATTGAGGTATGGGATGAACAAGGATACCCGGTGCTGTTGGGCTCTACCCTTCCGGTACCTTCGGGTGAAGTCATCTTATTTTATGGCCACTACGATGTGCAGCCGGTCGATCCTCTAGATAGTTGGATCTCTCCCCCCTTTGAACCCTCCATACGGCAGGAATGTGTGTATGCGCGAGGAGCTTCTGATGATAAAGGTCAGATTTTTTATACTTTGGCAGCGATTGGGGAATTTTTATCTCATCATCCTGTGTTGCCTTACCAAATTAAGATATTGATTGAAGGACAGGAAGAATCGGGCAGCTCGTATCTCCACCATCTCTTACCTCGCATACAGAACTCTGTACAAGCAAACCACGTTGTTGTGGTAGATAGCGGATGGGACTCCCCAGATCGGCCTGTTGTCACATTAGGAGCTCGTGGCATCATGACTCTTCATTTCCGCATTTCAGAAGCTTCCACGGATCTTCACTCAGGCCAATGTGGGGGTATCGTATACAATCCCAACCGAGCTCTTGTAGAAATGTTAGCAGCTCTACATGATCGAGATCATCGAGTGACGCTACCAGGATTTTATGATGGAATCATTGAGCTGACAACAGAAGAACAAGAGCATCTGTTCCTGCACTTTGATCCTGTGTATTTTCGCGATTGTTATGGCTGTTCACCATCGGGAATGGAAAGGGGCTTCGATCCTGTTATAGCCAACTGGCTACGACCCACTTTAGAAATCAACGGGATCTCCGGTGGGTATCAAGGACCCGGATTTAAAACAGTGATTCCAGCCTATGCAGAAGCGCACCTATCCTGCCGCCTGGTCCCAGGTCAAGATCCAGACCGTATCATGCCCGAGTGGATCCAATGGTTACAGGAGCACACCCCTTCTGGAATGTCTATGTCGATCCTTTCCCAATCCAAGGGAAGTGCAGCATTTCGAAGCTCTGCCTCTTCTCGTATCGCTACGTGTGCTGCAAAAAGCTATACGGACGTCTGTGGTACACCCTGTCGATACATCTTGGGAGGTGGGTCTATTCCGATCGTACCTGCTTTATGTGCTGCATCAGGTGGTGAGGTCGTGCTTATAGGGACTGCACGACCTTCTGATCGCATCCATGCCCCAAATGAGCATTTCCATCTGCAAGCTTTTGATGTTGGGTATCGAGCAATTCTCTGTCTCCTGGAACAATTCTTACTGTAAGTTCGTAGTGATTCCGTCACTCTACTAGATAAATCCAATTGAAGAGAAAAGGATGCAACCAGTACCATCGACTTCGTCGATTTATATTGCTATATGGTGTGAGTCACATAACGTATTTAATGTAGGTATATCATGAAAAAATGGTGTAGTGTTCTCTGTCTGCTTTCCCTTTGTGTTACCCCTCTCTGCGCACAAAAGGCCTCCTCTTCTAAATCAGAAGAACAGCTCTTAAAGCAGATTTCTCATGGTTTTTCCCAAGTAGCGCAGCAAGCTACTCCTGCTGTTGTCTATATTGAAACACAAATCGAACCTACAAAACGAGATCCTCGATTTTCTGATAACCCTTTTGATTCATTTCATGATGATTTTATTAACCGATTTTTTGGATTCCCCGTGCAACGTGAAACTCGCCCTCGTAAAGAAACGGCGCGTGGGACGGGATTTTTTGTTACCCCTTCTGGCCATTTGATTACAAATAATCACCTTGTAGAAGGGGCAACGAAAGTCACTGTTTCCTTGCAAAATGGAGAAACGTTACCAGGCACTGTAGTAGGTACAGATGCAAAAACAGATTTAGCTGTCATTAAAGTAGAAGGGAAAAACTTTCCCTATTTGGAATTTGCCGATACACAGAAAATTGAGGTTGGGGACTGGGCGATCGCAATTGGCAATCCATTTGGTTTACAATCTACTCTGACAGTTGGTGTAGTGAGCGCTAAAGGAAGAAGTCAACTTCAAATTGCTGACTTCGAAGACTTTATTCAAACAGATGCAGCCATCAATCCCGGAAATTCCGGTGGCCCCCTGCTCAACGTAGAGGGGCATGTAATGGGGGTGAACACAGCAATTGCTAGTGCCTCTGGTGGATATATGGGGATTGGTTTTGCAATTCCAAGTCATATTGTGCAGCATGTGATGCAACAGTTAATCGATGAAGGATCGGTCACTCGAGGTTTTCTTGGGGTCACTCTCCAACCAGTCGATAAACACCTGGCTTCCTATTATTCCATAGATGCACAAAACGCTGCCTTAGTTACCGATGTGGTTGCAGGATCACCTGCTGATGTAGCAGGTATTAAGCCTGAAGACCTTATTCTTGCTTATGATGGTCATACTATTGATAGTATCCATGCATTTCGCACAGCTATTTCTTTGATGGCCCCAGGAACACAGATTGTGTTGAAAATACAACGTGATGGTGCAGTAAAAGAGATTAAAGTAAAAATTGCTGCGTTACCAGCTGAAATGGCAACTACTGTTTCCACTCAACGTCTTGGCATTAAAGTACAACCCATCAACAAAGATTTAGCACGACAGCTAGGCGTAGCAGAATCTCTTGGGGGGCTCGTCATCACAGAAGTAGAGTCAGGTACTGCTGCGAGCTTAGCGGGGTTACGTCCAGGTGTGGTCATCGTGGCCGTCAACCGCAAAAAAGTTGATACTTTAGAGCAATTTCAACAAGCCCTCCAAGAAGCATCTAAAGAAGGCAAGGTACTCCTTAAAGTCGTTCATGGCGACATCATACGCTTCGTTGTACTACAGTTTGATTCCTGATATGTGGATCGATAAGCTCTCCGTTTAGGGGAGCTTATCTTTTTGTGCTGTAAGAACGTAAGATTGTAGCATAGGGAGATGGGGGAAGTAGCTGTGCATTATCCAGATCCGTAATGAATCCGAGCAATTCTTGATGAAGTTGTTCTGCTTCATGCCGACATTCGGGTAATGTAGCGATGATGTGCTGTAACATTTCTCGTTTTTGGGCTAATACGCTTAATAATTCTGGGGGAGGTTCTATCAGCTCTTTGCGTGCATCTAGAATTTGATCTCTCATCGAGGCCATTTCCAA
The DNA here is from genome assembly GCA_964386785.1 of uncultured bacterium. Classification (GTDB taxonomy): domain Bacteria; phylum Chlamydiota; class Chlamydiia; order Chlamydiales; family JAAKFR01; genus SZAS-3. The sequence goes on from CAYLUD010000036.1 coordinate 13,602, forward strand.
GCATGCAATTTCGACTTTGAGTTCATGAGCTTTTTGAGCCCATTCTTTCTCCTGAGATTCTGCACGCTTCAATTCTTGTTTTAAATAATTCGTCTCCATCAGGGGACTCATGACTAATAGCAATGTCAACCACATAGTTACCTCTAGCGAAGGGACTATTCCAAAAAAATATTTTCAATACAAGTTTTTTTTCGTTTTCTCCTTGTGGCGTCTCACTACCTGATTCATACATAGTGAATAGAAGGCTATCATCTTGTGATGACGTCTCTTTCATTGAATTCTATGTTCTTTTATCAGCTTAGCAAGCCATGTACCGTAGTCCATCCTGAAGAACTTTTTCCATCAGAGCAGAGAGCCCCTTCCAGTAATTTGTCTATCCAAAAAGTTATTAAGCCCAACATCAAAAAACCTTTCCAGTAACG
>CAYLUD010000037.1:0-13866 GCA_964386785.1 uncultured bacterium
CTTATCACGTCGCAGAAAAAATCAGCCCCGGCTCTCTTTACTTGCGGAATGTGGGGCTCATGATTCCAGTAAAAAAATATGCCCTTAACTGGGCCATAGCACCTCATGTCTTCATCTCAATTTTTACCTCTTACGTTCATGTCTGGCACATTACATGGATACAAAGAAGAACGGGAGATACAGCCCCTTCTCTAAAAAGACTTACAAGGCAATGAACCGATAAACCAAATATAAATTTTTACAAAAAGTAGTGATGTCATATGCTGTTATCTTCTATTATTCATGGCATGTCGAGCCTATTTACGAACACAATCCATAGAGTCAATATCGATCTTCCTAAACCTGTGCAAAAATGGGTTGTGCTGTCGCCCGAGTGGATCATCCTTTTTCAGGAAACTCAATATTCCATCTGGTCGTCCTTAGGACAGGATAACACGTGGCAAATCGTCCATGAGCAAAATATTTCGAATGCAAAAACTCAAGTTTCCCTCCTTAAGCAGCTTCTCCTTGTATCAACGCCTGACACAATCTATGCGCACACTATCAAGCAGGAGCCCAAGAGCCCAACTACAAGTGAAACTCATGTACATATCGAGAAATCCATTGCGATATCTTTGTCTAAAAAAACGCCTGATGATGATTCTTCTGACAAACAGCGCGCCGCAACCCATAGCACAACACCATCCCAGCCCTCAGATCAGCCCACTACCCTATTAGGGCGTCTGCAAAGCAAAATTGCCGCCGGCTATACACCCTGCATCATACAAACAGATCAATTCTTGCTTGTTCTAAACCAAAATCTATATAACCTAATCAACAATACATTTTTTCTATTGCCTGCATCTTTTTCTATACCTAAGGGCTCCTTTGTCAAGGAAACAACACTATTTTATCCCGAAAAGAGATCCATTATGCAATACGATCTTCAGAATTGTGTGCTAAAATCGGACAGCAGAACTAGTAGCATCGCAAATACTGCTTTTCCTATAGATTCATTACGACCGCTGCATATTTTTATGCCATACAAGCTACCCGAGTTACAAGGCATCTGGATCACTGGCAAGGGCGGCGAAACAAGCGTATGGTGGGAGACTACGAAGCGTCTAGTTGATGTCATAACACCCCTAACCCCGTTTCCTAGGCTGACAATGCCTCTTACTCTAACAGAGAAACACCTATTTTACTGTACTACACCTACTCCAAATGAAAAAAAATCTAGTCGGCCGATCAACGAAGCCGATAAGAAAACTGTGTCCCATGCGCATTCGCAAACTACGGATACTCCACCAAAAAACGGCTCCTGGAAATTTGATGTTCCTATCGAGCTGCGAAAAATAGACAGGTGTGATGATAGGATAACAAGACCCGAATTTGTATATGGAGATGGATTGACTGCTCTAATCAATGGCTCTAATTCTGAACTGTATGTATTGAACCCCCGGCAATCCATTATAAGCAGAAAGCCTGACAAGCTCGATTCCATCTGTTTCTATCCTTATGATTCCGATGAAGAGGATATCTAGCATAAGATGTTTATAATCGCGTACGAAGGTGTTGTAGTGCGAGAATGTGATCTCGCAGCGTAGCAGCTGCTTTGTAGTCATGGCGACTAGCAGCTTGTTTCATTTTCTTGGTATTCTCTTTGATTTTCTTGTCGATCTCTGCAAGAGAATGCACATGCATTTGGTCTTCTACACGAAGAGCCTCTTCCGCAACTGGATCCTCCCACCCATCACCCAAGGGGCGCACACTGGTGGTAGGAGTCTGCTGGTGTAGTTCATTATAAGCCTGCTGTTTCTCTCGTCGTCGTTGCGTTACTTCAATCGTACGCTCCATCGAAGCAGTGATACGGTCCCCATAAAGGATCACTCGACCTTTGACATTACGTGCTGCACGACCACAAGTTTGAATGAGCGACGTTTCGCTGCGAAGGAATCCCTCTTTATCTGCATCCAAGATAGCCACAAGAGTCACCTCCGGAATATCCAAGCCCTCGCGAAGAAGGTTAATGCCTACTAAGACATCGAAAATCCCCTTTCGTAAATCTCGCAAAATATGGACTCGTTCTAAAGTATCAATTTCTGAATGTAAATACTTGGCTCGTATACCACGAGCTAACAAGTAACTGGACAGTTCTTCAGCTAATTTTTTTGTTAATGTCGTGACAAAGATCTTGCCACCTTGTGCAATTTCTAGTTGAATCTCGTGAATCACATCATCTACTTGATGTGTCGCAGGGCGGACTTCAATCTTTGGATCCAGAAGGCCGGTAGGACGGATGACCTGTTCTACGATCTCTCCTTCTGCTTCTTCGATTTCAAAAGCACCGGGTGTGGCAGAAACATAAATCACCTGATGAAACTGTTGATAGGCTTCATCAAATTTTAGTGGGCGATTGTCATAGGCAGAAGGCAATCGAAATCCAAACTCTACTAGAGCTTGTTTTCTAGATCGATCTCCGTGGTACATGGCGCGCATCTGAGGAATGGTTTGATGCGATTCATCAATAAATAAGAGAAAATTTTCCGGAAAATAATCTAATAAAGTAGCTGGGGGGGCCCCTGGCACACGACCAGAAAAATGAAAGGAATAGTTCTCAATTCCTTTGCAAAAACCCATTTCTCTGATGAGCTCCATGTCATGGCGAGTCCTTTGCCAAAGCCGTTCTCTTTCGCTCCATCTTTCTTGCGAAGCAAAATAAGCAGCTCGTTCCTGGAGTTCTTTCTCGATAGAAACTAAGGCCTGCTCTCGAATTTCCTCTGGTGTCACATAATGAGAACCTGGATAGAGCAAGAGTTCTTGCGGGGTTTCCAAACTTTCTCCAGTGACAGGATCAATGATCCGCAGCCTCTGGATTTCATCCCCATCAAATTCCAAGCGATAGGCAATGCATTCTTCATAGGCGGGGAAGATATCGATTGTTTCTCCTCGTACTCGGAAGGTCCCTCGAAAAAAATCTGCATCACTACGCTGATAGCGCATTTCAAGAAGATGCAGCAATAAGGTATCCCGCCTTTTATGTTCTCCCACCTTCAAAGACAAAACCATTTTGGCATAATGTTCCGGCGTTCCTAATCCATATATACAAGATACAGAAGAAACAATAATGACGTCATCTCGCGCTAAAAGAGACCGGGTTGCGGAAAGACGCATCTGATCAATTTGGTCGTTGATAGATAGATCTTTTTCAATATACGTATCTGTTCTAGGAATATAGGCTTCAGGCTGATAATAATCATAATACGAGACAAAGTACTCGACTGCATGAGAGGGGAAGAAATTACGGAATTCCTCATATAGCTGGGCTGCTAAGGTTTTGTTATGAGCTAAAATCAAAGCTGGACGCCCGCATTGGGCTATGACATGAGCCATAGTAAACGTTTTGCCAGACCCAGTGATCCCTAACAGCACCTGTGCTTTTTTGCTTTGTTCAATTCCAGCAACAAGCTTTCGAATCGCTTCTGGTTGATCTCCTCTTGGAGAAAAAGATGATTCAAGAATCAATCGAGTCATACGGCTCCGTTGATGTTTTACAATTCTTGCGAGTCATGCTCCTTAGCCAATCGGGTAATTTTCTTCCATGTCCCCGATAATCCCATCGCACTTTCTACTTCTTGTAATGTCTTTTTGGCCTCTTCCCTCATTTTGAGAGTACCTTCATAAATAATTTGTTCTACTACTCCCTTTTGAGACAAAAAGTGGGCTCTCCGTTCTCTAATGGGCTCCAAGAAATCATGCAGCACTGCATTCAGGCGTTCCTTAACCTCTACATCGCGTATCGTGCCGGCGCGGTACCGTTGTTTCATCTCATCGACTTCCTCAACATGGGGATTGAAGGCATCGTGATAGAGAAAGACTGGATTACCCTCAACTGAACCTGGCATGTGCGCATGGATTCGATTCGGGTCTGTGTACATGCGCTTGACTTTCTTCTCGACAGTGGCTGGGTCGTCAGACAAGAAAATACAATTGTTTGCTGACTTACTCATTTTGCCTTGCCCATCTGTGCCTATGAGGGTAGAGACTTCTGATAGCAGAACCTCAGGCTCTGGAAATAGTTCTCCATACTGTTGATTAAACCGGCGCGCGATCAATCGACATAGTTCGATGTGAGCCTCGTTATCTTTACCCACAGGCACGACATGAGGCTTCGACAGTAAGATGTCCGCAGCCTGTAAGATAGGATATCCCACTAAGCCATATGAGATACCTTCATCCTCAATTTGAGCATGTTTAGCCATTTCTTTAATGGAAGGGAGCCCTGTTAGGCGATTCAGGGAAACAAGCATACTACACAACACGTGCAACTCAAAAACCTCTGGAACTGCAGACTGTAAATATATTGTGGAGCGTTCTGGATCCACACCGCAAGAGAGCCAATCCAGCACTAAATCGTGGATATGCGTGCGCATGTGGAGGATTTCTTCTTTAGAGGGTTTTGTTGTTAAGGTATGTACATCTGCAATCAAAAAACGGCAGTCATACTGATCTTGTAAGAGAACCCTATTGCGAATCGAGCCCACATAATGGCCTAAATGAAGTTTACCTGTAGGACGATCGCCTGTCAGGATGCGTTTTTTTTGATTCATGCTCTCTCCCATCAATTTTCAGCTCCATTCTAAACCTAAGGCAACCACTGCTACAATGAAAAGAATGATCAAAAGGGGTTTTCCACCAAAAACTCGGAATAGGGAGGGGGTCAGTATTTTTTGAGGGCGATACCTAGCGTACCAAACAAGAATCAAAGGAAAAATCATCAACAAAATGGCAACTAAAATGCCAGCATAGTGCAACGCCAAGACAAACCCATGTGGGTAAAATAAAGTGAAACCTAGCGGAGGAATAAAAGTCAGAAGCAGTGTGATGCTTTTGCCATGAATGGTGCGCTTAAGACGCAATCCATCATAAAGAAAGTCAGATAAAGCCATAGAAATGGCCAAGATCGACGTGACAATAGCAAAGAAAGAAAAAGACTGCATGGCGACAAGCAACCAACGACTTTGTGTCATTTGCTGTAAACAGGAGCTAATTTGTAGCCCCTCTTCACTGGCGCGGCAGAGGGACACCTCTCCATGGACTGGGACTGTCCCCATGACAAGAAGTTGCCACGCAACATAGACAAGCAAGGGAATCAAACTTCCCCAAACAATCGACACTTTTAATTTTCTTACATCACGTTCTAAATAGGTTACTAGAGTAGGGATGATGATATGATACCCAAATGTAGTCATCACAATCGAAAGGGATGGCAGGAGATGAGCCCATGACACATAGGTCAATAAACGTGGTTGAATGGCAGTGAACCCGGTCGCTAAGGTAGCGAAATAGGCTAGGATCAATCCCATCATCAGAATGCGGTTCCAACGATCGATGGACTTGGTACTGCACAACAAACAGGGGGCAAAAATACCACATAGAATGAGAGGCCAACCGGGACTTGGTAGATGCATCCAATACGATAGAATGTCACTACAACCTACGAAATAGGCAGACAATAACGCATACAAAAGGATCAAATAGACAGCCCAGGCAACAAGTTGACCTAGGGGCCCTACAGTATACTTCATCATGGAAATAAGATTACTTCCTTGAGGTAGACGTAAGTTGACCTCAAGGAAGTAAAAGGCCGTACACAACATGAACAACCAAACTCCAACCATAAGAAGAAGTGATGGAAAAAAACCAGCCTGTCCTGTAGTGATGGGAAGAGCCAACATCCCGGCGCCAATCGTTGTGCTGGAGATAAGTAATACGGCGCCTGCTACGCGACTCACAATCTCAATCCCATTTGTGCAAACAGGTGCTGCATCATGAGAGCGCACCCGAAGAAGAATACGCTAGTTACCAACGTCTGCGATACTAAAAGACCCCGTTTCCACGCCATAGCGGCAGGAAGCAAAACAAATAATGCTACGGCTCCAATCCCTCCACCTAAATCTAGAGCTTGAAATAATATTCCTGGTTTCCACCAGGCCCATAACATAGGAAGAATAAACACTAGAAGAACTCTGGCCAATCGGGGCAACCCACGCCCAAAGACAATCAAACGATCCCCTAAAAATTCCACCAAACTCAAAGACTGAGCCAATAACGAGGTCACAATTGCAAAAAAAGCAAAGAGCTGCCCCATAAGGTAGATTGCTGGATGGGACACCACCTGCTGCAAGACCACAGAGGCATCCACTCCCATTGCATGAGCCTGCTCTAGGATATATCGCGGAATCATTCCCAACATAATCACTTGCCAAATCAAATACACAACCAAAGGGATAGCTGTCCCAATCCAAATGGCGCGACGAAGACGAATCCCATCCCCCTGGAAATAGGAAGCCAATGTAGGAATCATGTTTTGATACCCAAATGAAATTACCAAGATAGGTAACGCGGAATAAGAAGCTGTCCATTGACAATGACTCAAGAATGCAGGGTGGAGGTGTTGTACTCCTAACACAACCAATGCAAAATATACCGCTGCAAAACCAGCCATCAGCCAGCGATTCCAATGATCGACTGGACGAATTCCCAAATAGACTATGGAACCAAACAGAAGAGCTATTCCCACTTGGATTGCCTGACAAGATAGGTCTACATGCAAGAGATTTTTGCATAGGGCTTGACCAATCGGCCCAATCGCAGCAAAATAGGCTACACTCAAACAATAAAACAGTAGTAGAAAAAGACTAAACGTAACCCACTTCCCCACCGGCCCAAAGATCTCTTCCGCTAACGTCATCAGACTTTTATGATACCCCAAACTAAGGTTGATTTGAGCTAATAACTGACCGCTTAAGGCCATGAGTAACCAAGCCATAACAAACATGGCAACTGAGGGCACAAAACCAAATGCACTTGTAACAATGGGCAAAGCAAGCATGCCTGCGCCAATGCAACTACCTGAGATGAGGAGTACAGCCCCCCATAAGCTTCCAGGCCTAGACGCAGAAGAAATCGTGTGTGACATGAGGTAATATTATAGTTTATAGATACATTATTTTTACAGAATTCGATTTAAACCAAGCAATAAACATAAAATTTAACTACAGCTGATTCACCAATTCTTTGATGGCGCTAAGAGATTCTATTTGGCTTACGTGGGCTCTTAATTGACGAGCGCCCTCCGTTTCTTTCAAATACCAACAGCACACTTTCCTCATATCAATGAGGGCTTCTCTCTCGCTTTTGTATTCTTCAGAAAGTAATAGATGATCCAACAACGCCTGTTTATATTCTGCTTTCGTGCGCTGACGTACCGGGGATCCTGTCATGGCTGCCTGAATTTGTTCAGCAATCCAAGGGTCCCCCATCGTCCCCCTAGAAACTAATACTCCTTGACATTTGGTTTCTTGAAACATACGAAGAGCGGCTTCTGGAGAGAAGACATCCCCATTTCCAATCACAGGCAGATTGCGAGCTGTTTCTACGCAAGCACGAATGTATTCCCAACGGGCGGGTCCTGTATAACCTTGTTCTCGAGTGCGAGCATGAACAAAAATAGCGGCAGCCCCTACCTCTTCTGCAATTTTAACTAATTCCATAGCAACAATATGATCATCATCCCAACCGATACGAATTTTCAATGTTACAGGGATGGAAACAGCGGATTTCATAGCCATTAAAATGTTTCCTATTCGATCTGGGTCCTTAAGTAAAGCCGACCCACCACCATCCTTGGTCACTTTGTCTACAGGACACCCACAATTTAGATCGACCAAGTCAAATCCAAGCTCCTCAATGCGCCGTGCGGCATCGGAGAACAAATCAACTCGACTACCACATAGTTGCGCACCTATTGGGCGCATAGATTCATGAAACTTCAACATCTGCAATGTTTTATCCAAGCCACGAACCAATGGATCTACCTTGACCATTTCACAAAACATCAAAGCGGGCTTATAACGCGCTGCCATCATACGAAAAGGGAAATCCGAGCATCCAGCCAAAGGAGCATACATGACTCGGCTCCGTAAAGACAAGGAGCCTAACCGAAGAGGCTCCTGGAGGGAAGTAAAAGGATTAGAGGATGGCAAGCAACACCCATTCAATAATTTGCAGAGAAAAAAGTGCTACCAAAGGAGATAGATCCATCATACCGAGCGGGGGGATCCACCTTCTAAACAAATTGAGATATGGATCGGTGTAGAGCGCAACAAACCGCATCACCCGGGTCCGTTGAAAAGAAGGAAACCAAGAACCAATAATCCGAACAAACAATAGAAACGTATAGACAGTAAAGAGAGTGTCTAAAATATATTTTATCATATGTGACTGCTTTCAATTGATTTAAATTGATTTTTTGTTTATTATTTTAGAAAAAAATATGCCAATGCTACTTCCAAAACAACCTCATTATATTGGCGTGGATCGAGAAAAGTCCATGGCAAAGATTGCCTTGGTTCGCGTTTCCGCTAAGAGAGTCCAGGTCTTGCAATGCAAAATGCAGCCTTGGCCTTCCTCTTTTTCTCCACAGTATGGCTATGTCTGCACGGCGCTTCCATCACAAGTTTTTTTCTCTCGATCCTTAGAGTTGCCTCTCTTATCGAAACGCGATCTCGCTGCTGCTATCACATTTCATGCACAGCAGATTCTTCCTTATCCAATGGAACAAGCAATTCTACAACATTCCATTTTAGGGCGAACAGAAGAAACAATGCGAATCAATCTATTCGCAGTAAAAAAAGAGGCTGTTTCCCAGCATATTCAAGCGGCAGAAAAAACATCCCTTATTTCAGACATCATCGTTTCTACCCCTGTTGCATTAGCGGCACTATCCCAACACCTTATTTCGGTTGAGGAGGCTGCACTTATTCTACATTTCGGAGAATCCGAGTCCTCCGTTGTTCTGGTGCAAGGCTGGTCCATTCGACGCCATTATGCATTTTCTGCAACAGCTTCGCCATCTTTGGAAATAAAAAAAATCTTATTTTCCTTATTGCAGTCTGGAAAAGAATGCGCGTTTTCTCGAATTATCCTTATAGGTTTTTGTTCAGAAGAATTGAAGTCTCTCATAGAGGATACGAGTGGAAAACGGGTAGAGCAGCCCCACTCTGAATCCATTTCTCTATCTTCTGAAAAATGGGCTCAATACGGATTAGCGATAGGGATCGCCATCGCGGCGGCAGCTGGATATAATTTTAAACAAAAAAGCAAATTTCCCCTTACATGCTGGATCAAACGGTATTATCAAGCGCTCTGTTTTTTTTGTGGGGGCCTGGCTATCTGTTTTGCTCTTTTAGCTGGAATGATGTCAGTACGGACGGCTCAAATGGAGAGAATAGCAAAACGAAAAATGGAATCCCTGTTGATGGATCAAGAAGTTCCAGGCAATCGCATGGAATCCATCCAAGATTACCGCTCCCTGTTACGTCTTACAGAAAGAAAGATAGGAGAAGGGCTCAATCAATTTGCAGTGATTCCCGACCTCCCTTCTATAGGCGAAATCATCTCCTGGATCTGCACATATTTTCCTAAAGAAAAAACGGTACTCCAAGAGCTGCATTATGATTTCATCCAAGCCCCTTCCCCACAAAATCCTAGCCTTCCGTACCACCTGCGCATATCTATAGATCTTCGCACAACGCTCTCTCCCCATGCACTGCAAGGCCTAATAGAAACTTCTGCATTGCAACGATTTTTAGAAAAAACAACCGTATTCCCTTCTGATAATGGAGCCAAGTTAGAACTCATTCTGCGTGCTCCGATGCGGGAGGATTCATGAATCGAGCAACCTGGATCTCCTGGATCCCTTTTTCTCTACTGATCCTTTTTTCTGCTATTTTCATCAAAATTGGATGGATTTGGCATGACAAACAAAAGGCGTGGTCTGCTGTGATTTCTGAAATAGAAACCCAAAAGCAGCGCTCTCTTGAAACACGCAATGTGCTGATGAACAACCGTTGGTTAGAGAAGAAACACAAAGGGAAAAACCCATTGTATTTTGAACAGCAATTCTCTCAAATGCAGTTTTTACAACAAGAAAGAGAGGCTTGGGAGTCCTTATATGGCAGCTCTCTTCCAACAGGAATGGGTGGAGGCAATCTACGCTGGGAGCGATTGCAAAAACAATCTCCCTCCCTGGAATCGTATTCTTTAGGTCGAAGCGACTTCCTGGAAGACATCTGCCTTGAAATCCCATCTTATATCGAGATGGACGTAAAGGATCTAACGGCCCTGCTCTCAATGATAGAACAATCACAAGAAGAGGGTCTCCCTTTACTCGTACAACATTTTGAAATCAAAAGATCGAAGGTCGAAGGAGCTGAGGTCTTTTTCTGTAAATTCAAGATCATCAAGAGGATTATATGACGAATAGATTCCTGTTTCTTTTTGTTATCTTGCTTGGGGCTCTTTCACCAATCGAGGCAAAGTCTCACAAAAAAAATCCAACATGTAAATTAAGCAGCATTACCCTGCTAGATCGTAATGGGCTCTCCGAAACGATCTCTTCCAAAGATCGTTTGGCTAAGTATGAGTCCATCGATTTCTTAGCTCCTCAGCCCTATCAAAAGGTTATGCGAGTCTATGATTCAGAAAAAACAGAGGGTCAGCAAGGACAAATTACGAGTTATCATGAGAATGGCCAACTACATCAGTTTTTAGAAACGAAGAACCATCGTGCTTTTGGATCTTATTTTGAATGGTTTCCCAACGGGCAACTGAAAGTCCAGGCAACGGTGATTAGCGGTATTTCTGATTTATCTGCTCAGGCTGAAGAAAGTTGGTTGTTTGATGGGGTGAATTGGGCTTGGGATGAAGAGGGGCATCTTTTGGCTGAAATTCATTATGAACAGGGAATCTTAGAAGGGTATTCCTTCTACTTTCATCCTAATGGCACGATCTGGAAACGGGCACCTTACCACCAAGGGAAACTAGATGGGCTCTACGAAGTATGGTTATCTAACGGGGATCTTTTCCAACAACACTCCTACCAAGACGGCAAAAAAGAAGGCGTTTCCTTACAGTATTGGTCCAACTCCTCAGAATCTTTAGCCTATGAAGAAACGTACCGGCAAGGGGCTCTTCTATATGGCTCCTATTACAATCAAGATGGAGAGAAAATAGATCGGATTGAGCAAGGTGCTGGCTATCGCCCTGTCTTTTCTAAATGTTCTATTGCAGAAAGACATGAATATCGAAATGGATACCCAGAAGGACGGGTCGAGTTGTTTGACGAACATGGCCAATTGTATTCTCGCTTTACAATAAAAGATGGGGAAAAGCATGGGGTACAAGTAGGGTACTATCCTCATTCCCAACTTCCTCATTGGGAGGTAGAATGGGATCATGGCACCTTACATGGCATGCAGCGTACCTGGTACCCAGAAGGGGGATTAGAAAATGAACGCGAAGTCTCTCTAAATCGAAAAAATGGTTTACTAACAGCCTGGTATCGAGATGGATCTCTGATGCTTTTAGAAGAATATGACAATGACCGCCTTACGAAAGGTGAGTATTACCGCAAAGGGGAAACCCAACCCATCTCTCGTGTAGAATTAGGAAAGGGGTTAGCAACGCTTTTCAATGGGGATGGGCTTTTGTTAAAAAAAATTCGATATCGAGATGGCCAACCAGACGAATAGCCAACTGAAAAAAGAACAACGAGCTGCGTATTCTGAGATTCGCGATCGCATTGGAACTGCTCGAAGAGATGCTGCAGCCCAATCGCTGTCCACGATCGAAATCCCAGAATCGATGCTGATCCTTTCCTTTGTTTCTATGCGATCTGAAATTGGTACTCAACTGCTGAATGCTAGGCTCTATGAGGAAGGAAGGTTATTGCTTCCAAAATGGTCTCCTTCGGGGCTCATCACCTATCGAGTCACCGATCTAAGCAAGTTGCTATATAACCGATTCGGTTTTTTAGAGCCTGTGGAAGAGACCCCAGAGCTTCCCGACCTGGTCATCACGCCAGGGTTAGCTTTTGATCATCAAAACAATCGATTAGGGTATGGCGGGGGGGCCTACGATCGTTTTTTTTGCACTCACCCCCATTTAGTTCGATGGGGGGTGGCATTTACAGAACAACGCTCCATGATGCTAGCTCATGAACCTCATGACATTCCTATGCACCAGTGCTTTTTCTATTGACAACCCCTCTGTTTTGGCAAAGACTGTAGCCAGTTCGAATGAGGATTCGCGCCGCGAATTCATTTCAATCCAAAACCGAATCAACCCAACAGAGGCATTATGTCGGATAGGAAAAAAGCGTTAGAAGCTGCTGTAGCACATATCGAAAAACAATTCGGCGAGGGTTCTATTATGAATCTAGGGAAGCATTCCCAATCTCGCTCGATTTCTGTAATTAAAACAGGGGCTCCATCTCTAGACTTAGCTCTTGGTATTCATGGACTTCCAAGAGGACGAGTCATCGAGATTTATGGTCCAGAATCTTCTGGTAAATCTACATTAGCTACACACATTGTAGCTAATGCACAGCGAGCTGGGGGCTTAGCTGCTTATATTGATGCCGAACATGCACTTGATCCTGGTTATGCAGCCCGAATTGGAGTGAATGTCAATGAACTTCTCATCTCCCAACCAGATTGTGGGGAGGATGCGCTAGGCATCGCAGACACGCTAGCTCGCTCAGGGGCTGTCGATGTCATCGTCATTGACTCTGTGGCTGCACTCGTGCCCAGAAATGAATTAGAGGGAGAAATGGGGGACACGCATGTTGGGTTACAGGCCCGGATGATGTCTCAAGCCTTACGAAAATTAACGGCGACGTTAGCTAGAAGTAATACTTGCGCTATTTTTATTAACCAAATTCGAGAAAAAATTGGTGTAATGTTTGGAAATCCTGAAACCACTACAGGTGGACGGGCTCTAAAATTTTATGCCTCGATTCGTCTGGAAATTCGCAGAACAGGCAGTATCAAGGGTGCAGAAAATTTAGATGTAGGGAATCGTGTAAAAGTTAAGGTGGTAAAGAATAAATTGGCTCCACCATTTCGTTCTGCTGAATTCGACATCCTGTTTAATGAGGGTATTTCCTATGAGGGTTGCCTAATTGATATGGGCACCGAGTATGGAATCATCGAGAAAAAAGGAGCTTGGTTTAGCTATCAAGGAAACCGATTAGGACAAGGAAGAGAAGCGGTTCGCGAAGAGCTCAAAAAAAACAAGACGCTTTGTGACGAGTTAGAAAAGAAAATTCTCACGCAACACGAACACCGTCCTACGAAAGCTCTGGAAGCAACAGAGGAAAAAGAAGAAGAACTAGAGCCAGTCTCTTCTTAATTTTAAGCAAGGGGAAGGCTTCGGAGGAAGGAATCCAGAAACTTCATAGGAAAGTCTATTTCAGCCAACTGTTGTTGATAGATGGAGATGTGATGCTTGATTCTTTCTTTCGTAGCCTTCTTTCCTCCCCACTTCAGCGAAATAGGGTGGCCCATTCAATTCAGAAGTGCAACAGATGAATACAAATTGAATTGGCCAGAAGGTGGCTAGGATCTCTAAGGTAATTTTTTACACAAGAATCTTAAGGAGATCTATGCCGAAAGGCTACCCTCATCTGGGCCTAGATCAAAGGTGCCAAATTGCGCATTACTAGCAAGTGGTGAACGGCAGCCTTTGATCTGTGCTCCTTGAAGACCTCTATGGGTGTGCAAAATTGTAACACTTTCCTTGGTCGATTATTAAGTCGATATGTGCACTCCGAGTATTGTCGCAGTTTGATTAGTAGGTTTCCTGCTGCTCTTTAAAGTGCACAACTGGCATCTTTGGTCTCGGGTCAGATGATGATAGCCTTTGGGCATATGCGTCCCTCCTGGGTGCGTTTTTTTGTCGAAAAATACCATAGAGGCCGCTGTCGTGAGATATGATCGAAAGTTGTGGATGAGAGGCTAAAAAGGAGCGTATCCTCGTGAT
>CAYLUD010000038.1:0-13194 GCA_964386785.1 uncultured bacterium
AAGGACACATTCAAAAAGAATTACTTGTCAATAAATTTTTCTTGCAATCGCCCTGGTCTTGCTCTGAGATTCGATAAACTAACCCATACTTTCTTTTCATTTTTTGCCCTAGCTGCCATTAAATCTCTTGGTCTAATTTGTTAACAGTCCCATAGTGATTTAAATTTTAATATTTAACGAAGATGTGCATGATGTACCGGATGGCACACTCATACGATTTAACAAAGAAGGCCCTGGATTACATAGAGCAGGGAAAATCAAAGGTGGAAACCAGTCAGATTTTTGGAGTTACTGTACAAACCCTAATCGCTTGGTGCAAACGCAAAAGGGCCCAATCTTTCAATCACCCCTTGCATAAGGCGAGATAGTGATTGACGATTAGCAAAGGCCGCGTTACCCTTCGGGATAGTATAGATCAGAGGTGACCATGAACGACCGACCCCGACAATCCCTTGTGCCCTATGTGGTGGAAGACACAGGCCGTGGCGAGAGAGCCATGGATATTTTCTCCCGGTTATTGAAAGACCGTATCGTCCTCATTGGGCAGGAGATCACGGATCAGTTAGCCAACGTAGTCATTGCGCAGTTGCTATTTTTGATGACGGAAGATCCTAAGAAGGATATCCAGATCTTCATCAATTCTCCCGGTGGCTACATCACAGCAGGATTGGCGATCTTCGACACCATACGCTTCTTGGGTTGTGATGTCAGTACCTACTGTATTGGGCAGGCTGCATCGATGGGAGCCTTATTGTTGGCTGCGGGCACTAAAGGTAAACGCAGAGCTCTACCTCATGGCAGGATTATGATCCATCAACCTTCTGGTGGTGTCATGGGGACCTCCGCCGATATCCAATTGCAGGCTCAAGAGATTTTACGACTGAAGCAGTACTCTGCTGAGATTTTGAGCGAGTGCACAGGACAGGCTATAGAAAAAATTCTTGAAGATAGTGAGCGGGATTTTTTCATGAGCCCCGAGCAGGCGATTGCCTACGGTTTGATTGATGAAATCGTCACAACAAAAACCTAACATGACGTATAGTACTCCCTTAGTAGTTCCAATGTGGAGGAGAGATGTCTAGAAAAAGCGATGGATCGGCAGAGTTAACCTGTTCCTTTTGCGGAAGGAAAGAGGCAGATGTAGAAAAACTGGTCGCAGGCCCTCAAGCCTATATCTGTGACCACTGTATCCGTGTCTGCATGTCGATTCTAGACAAAAAGCCGGAACAGGCTGCTCCCCCAAAAGAATTGAAAATTTTGAAGCCTCAAGAAATTAAACAGGCTTTGGATGAGTTCATCATTGGGCAAGAGGCGGCTAAAAGGACCCTATCGGTTGCAGTCTATAACCATTACAAACGCATTCGTAGCCTGAGCAACCATCAGGAGTGTGTCTATGGCAAGTCTAACGTTCTCTTATTAGGCCCTACCGGATCAGGAAAAACGTTGATGGCTAAGACATTGGCTAAGATTTTAGATGTCCCCTTCACGATTGCTGATGCGACTACGTTGACTGAAGCAGGATATGTAGGGGAGGATGTCGAGAATATTCTGCTACGTTTGCTGCAAGCTGCCGACTTCGATGTAGCGGCTGCCGAGCGAGGTATCATCTACATTGATGAAATTGATAAAATCAACCGTACCACTTCGAATGTCTCGATTACACGAGATGTGTCTGGGGAAGGGGTACAGCAAGCATTGCTGAAGATTGTTGAAGGCACCGTTGCTAACGTGCCTCCTAAAGGGGGTAGGAAGCATCCTCAACAAGAATATATTCAGGTGAATACCGAGAATATTCTTTTTATTGCGGGAGGAGCCTTTGTCCATCTCGATCGTATTGTCAGTAAGCGATTAGGAAAAAGTACGATCGGCTTTACAGGTCTCCAAAGCGATACAGAGTCAGCAATACAAGACAAAAATCGATTGCTCGCCAAGGTGGAGCCGGAAGATTTGATTTCTTTTGGTATGATTCCAGAGTTTGTTGGGCGTTTTAATTCGATTGTGAACTGCAATGAGTTATTGATGGAGGACCTAGTCAAGATCTTGACGCAGCCTAAGAATGCGGTGGTAAAGCAATACCAGCAGCTCTTTTCGGAAGAGGGGATCGAGATGGAGTTCACAGAAGGAGCTCTCTATGCAGTTGCTAAGAAAGCGAAGATTGCGGGCACAGGTGCTCGTGCGTTACGCATGATTTTGGAAAATCATCTGCGAGACTTGATGTTTGAGGCTCCATCGGATCAGAATATTACAAAAATTCAGATCACAGAGCAGACGATCAATGATAATCAACCCCCCGTGATCATTCGACGTGACTCGTCTGAAAAAATTGCATGATGCAGCTCGGCATCTAGTACAAACTCTTACGGATGCAGGCTATATTGCCTACTTCGCTGGTGGCGCAGTTAGGGACCTGCTGTTAGGCTGTCCTATTCAAGAAATTGATATTGCCACTTCGGCTCCACCCGACGTGCTCATGTCGTTATTCCCTAAGACGATCCCTGTAGGTGCGCAGTTTGGGGTTGTGATGGTGGGGATTGACTCCTGTTTTTTTGAGGTCGCGACCTTCCGGCGCGATGGGGGATATGTGGATGGTCGCCACCCCGTGGAGGTACAGTATGCCTCTGCGCAAGAAGATGCACAACGGCGAGACTTTACGATCAATGGGATGTTCTACGATCCTTTGACAGAAGAGGTGCTCGACTTTGTTGGAGGTAAGAATGACCTGCAGCGTCGTATCTTGCGAGCTATTGGCGATCCTACGTTACGGTTTCAAGAAGATCGTCTTCGCATGATACGTGCGGTCCGCTTTGCTACCCGTTTTGATCTGGCTATCGATCCCGCTACAGGAGTCGCCATTCGACAGCAGGCGAACTCTTTATTCCCTGCTGTATCCATCGAGCGCATTGCTCAGGAATGGACGAAAATCTTTCAAGGGCCTCACCCGGATCAAGCTGTGGTATTCATGCAGCAGCTGGGATTGTTAGAAGTGCTGTTTCCTGAAATTACTTCTCTATCTGAAAAAGCATTATTGGAACGAGTAGCCCCCTTTGCATTTTATCCATTCGGATGCCCTGCCGTTCTGTACCTCCATGCGATTGTTCCGGAGCTGGGAGTCTCGCTCTGTAAACAATTAAAATTGTCCCGGAAAGACGAGAAATTGCTCGAGCATTTTCTAGCTTTACCTAAGGAACCAGACCCTGTTACGTGGGTCCATTATTATGCGCATCCTGACAGTGTTCTTTGCTTACAAGTCCATGCCGCTGCTAAAGGACCCGATTTTCTTGCCTTCCATCAGGAGCAGCAGGAAGGATGGGCAGAGGAAATCAGGCGAGTCCGTGAGGGGAAGCCACTCTTGACGGCTACCTTTCTACAGGCCAAAGGAATCCAAGCTGGCCCCGAGATGGGGATTCTGTTACAGCGTGGTGAGCGGCTCGCTATTGAAAGGCGGCTTCAGAATCCAGAAGAGATCTGGGGGATCTTACAGAAAGAGGCATCACAGAATACCTAACGTACGCGCACTTCTGCTAGATAGCCATTCATGAGGTCATCACTTCCAGACAGTCCTCCAAAAAAATCTGATGGACGTATTGTAAATCGAGTAAAAGGGGCAGCCCTTCCTTTATGAGGAAGAGCTGGTAGTGACTTGGCTTGACAAGATCTGATCAATTGCTGCTTGAGAAGCTTTATGCAACAAGACATCCACACGAATGCGATCTGTGTGCTCTTGCGAATCAACAGATTCCTCATCTTCCATAATACGGTTTTGGAGACGATGCAACATTTGATGGTATTTGACTTCTTCAGAGGTGACGTTAATTTTGAGTTGCTCAGCTAACACTTGACGGAGAAAATGGAGCCGTAACGCCCGTATGGCTCCTTGTCGAATGGCTTCACACTGCTCTTCAGTTTTCGATTCAGCATCCTCTTTTTTGAGCCGGATATCTGTTTCTGCTTCTACCCAAGATTGAGGTAATTCAATAGGGTAGGTGTCTATAAGAGCTTGATGCAACGCTTCTACGAATGCTAAACGTCGATCAGAGTCGAAAGATTGTTGCGCTCTCTTTTCTAGACGGGTATGCAACTCTTCTACTGAGGAAGCGCCGAATGTTTCAGCAAAGGCCTGATCGACCTCAGGTAGCACTTCTTTCAGGACGTCACATACAGTCACTGTACATGGGAAGGAATCTTCACCCTCTGTCTGCCCATCCTTGCTTTCCCCAGCACGCATCCCCGTAAGTAAAGAGATTAACCAAGGAGCCATCGGGTGTTCTACTTTTACACGATATTCGGAGAGGGCCAGGCTTCCCGTATTCAGGTTTGTTAAATTAATGGTGACTCGATCACCTACTTCAATAACTTTGTCTATGGGCTCGTACGTCGACTTCCATTGGCGCAGCTCTTGTAATTTTTCATCTACATCAGCAGGAGTGGCCTTACGCTCGGGGATATCAGGTAATGTGAATTGCGACAGATCAATACTTTCCAGAGCAGGGTAGACTTCATAAGCAAACGATACTTGGCCCCCATTCTCTAGATCGCAAGTTATCAACTTAGGATTCCCTACTAATCGACGATTCACAGGTACCGCATGTGCAAGAGTAAGGCCATGGTGGACTGCGTGCTCTAGGACAGATTCTTTCCATTCGCGTTCAATCTGAGGAGCATATTGCTCTTCAATCACGGCATCAGGTACTTTGCCCTTGCGGAATCCTGGTATCGAAATCTGTTTCGATACAGCTTTCAGTGCTTTTTTGCGTAAGCGCCGCACTTCTTCAGCTGAGAGAACCACCTCTGCCTTGCGTAGGCAATCAGGGTGGCTTTCAATGTCGATTTTGTAATGTGTATCTTGAAATGTATCCATAAAAAAAGCGGGTGATGAGGTTCGAACTCACGACCCTCACGTTGGCAACGTGATGCTCTACCGCTGAGCTACACCCGCGCTGAGCACAAAAGTCTACTCTTGTGGATCTTTTTTATCCAAACTTTTTCATTGCGACGAAGAAGGCAAAGGATTACAAAGTAAAAACGGATTTTAACAGCCTGTAGACAGTAAAGAATATGCTCAATTTTCGCTCATTACGACAAGATTTTCCTTCTGGGGTTTTAAAGAACGGAAAGCAAATTTTTGATCAAAAAGGGGTCCTTCGTGTTGCGATCCTCCAGTTGGATGTAGCCACGATGCGACTGCATGCCCGTGTGCAAGGTAGTTTTGAGCACGTGTACGAACTGGAGATCGAGATCGACAGAAAAGGCTCGAGTCTCGTGGATTCAAATTGCGACTGCCCTGCTCGGTATGACTGTGCCCATTTGACAGCACTACTCTTTTACCTAGAGCAACACCTCGATGAACTCTTGGTAGCCTATTCCAAAGAGGTCAATGTACAGGACATGGAGAGTGCTGTTCAGGCTACATTAGAATTGGCAGAAGAAAAGGTCGACCAACAAAAAGAGACAGAATTGCGAGATACGATCTTGTCGGATTACCAAGGAGCAGCTGCTCTATTGGGCTCTAGTCCTTTTTTTATCTCCCACACGCATGCAACTGAGGAAGAGGTTGAGTTAGCGTGCATTTTGTTGTCCCAACCAGAAGCTTCTAAAGAGCAAGTAGACTTGACTCTTGCACTGCGTGTGTTAGGTCGATCTAAGCCATTGCACATTCCCAACATCCACCACTTTCTTCAAGCGGTCCATACTAGAGAGCCTCTTGTTTTAGGAGGTAAGAAGTATTTCTTGAAGGAAGAGTCGTTCGAGCCACAATCCCATCTCATTCTCTCTTTTTTGATGCACCATCTACGCGCTCACAGTTCTTCAGATGAGCGTTACCTAAAAATTGGGCAAATTTCAAAAGAGGCATTGGGAGAATTATTGGCTACTCTCTACGCCACCTATTGTCAGCGAATCGGTTCCTTAGAACAAGGAGAGGACGGACAAGGGGTCGGAGCAGGCATTGTCAAGGGATTTTATGTAGAACATATTGAAGAACCTCTCTTTTTCGGGGCTCCAGAAGCAGCGCTGGAAGTACATCTAGATCTCGTAAGCACTCCCATTCAGGCCTTGACGTTGCAGCCAAGGCTCCGGATGGAAGGTGAGAGCGTGAAGATAGAGGATGTCTGTCTATTAGAATCTGTGGATCCTGGAGTATTTTACCAGGGGCTTTATTATCGCTTTCTTCCTCAAGTCCGTCGTGCGCATCTGAAGAGTATCTTAGATCTGGAACGAATTGCTATTCCGATCCCTCTTATTGGGACATTTGTAGAACAAAGCTTACCGATTCTTCAAAGTTTTGCTACCGTGATGAACCTAGAGCTCTTGCATCCTTTTGCCACGCTACCTTTTACAGGGAAATTGCAGGGGACCTGTCGGTTGCAGTATTTGGAAGGGGAGTTAGATGCAGAATTAGAGTTTCATTATGGTGACCTTAGTGTGCCTGCGATGCTATCGCAGCTATCTTACGAGCAGCTACGAGCGTTCGAGACCGCAGAGGGGGTGTTGGCGCGTCAGTTGGTAGAAGAACAAGCGATCATGGAAAATCTATTTGAGGGATTCCAATGTGATGAACGAGAAGGGAAATTTCGATTAAAAAGCGAAAAGAAGATCATTGAATTTATGACTGAGGTCATTCCTCGGTTTCAAGAGGTGATTCAATTTGAATCGCCAGAGAACCTGTCTCAGCAGTTTGTCTATGACAACTCTACATTTACTCTGACCCTAGCGCCGAGTGACCGTGTGGATCTCTATGAAGTAGCATTGAAAGTAGAGGGAGCTCTTAAAGGGATCTCTCTAGATCAAGTATGGGATTGTCTTGTTACGAAAAAACGATTCTTGGAGCTCAATAAACCGAAATCCAAGAAAAGCGGGTTACCAAAAATTTTGGTCTTAGATTTAGACTATCTGACCCCGATCATCTCCTTGCTGGAAGAAATGGGCATTACGCGACTCGACTCCCACGTGCATCGATGCCCCTTGTGGAGTTTGACCATGGTGCGCCCCGATGAAATAGCGAAGCTCCCGATTACCTTTTCGATGAGTCCGGCGTTGATGGATATTCAGAAACAAATGCTGGGAGAGGTTCCCTTAGAACCTTCTTCGATTCCTGATCATGTACAAGCAGATTTGCGCCATTATCAAAAAACAGGGGTGGAGTGGTTGCAGCGGTTACGCCAAATGCACTTAGGTGGCATTTTGGCCGATGATATGGGGTTAGGGAAAACCTTGCAGGCGATCGTGGCTCTTTGTCAGCGAGAACCTGGGGCTCCTTCCTTGATTGTGAGTCCCACTTCCCTAGTGTATAATTGGGCTGCGGAGCTCAGAAAATTTGCCCCACATCTTAAAGTTCTGGTGATTGATGCGGCGCCGGTACAACGGAAAGCATTGATTGAAAGGGCGACGCAGTTTGACATCTTGATTACATCGTACAATCTGCTACAAAAAGATGTGGAGTCTTACCAAAAGCAAGAATTTTACTACTTCATTTTAGATGAGGCGCAATACATTAAAAATCGAGGCACTCGCAATGCGAAGTCGGTAAAACGATTGAATGCTACCCATCGCCTCATTCTCACAGGCACTCCCATCGAAAACTCTCTCGATG
This sequence comes from uncultured bacterium, assembly GCA_964386785.1. GTDB lineage: Bacteria > Chlamydiota > Chlamydiia > Chlamydiales > JAAKFR01 > SZAS-3. Next base: position 7,589 of record CAYLUD010000038.1, read on the forward strand.
AATTGTGGTCTCTCTTTGACTTTTTAATGCCTGGGCTTTTAAGCTCGTACGACCGTTTTGTAGATCGTTTTGTTCGTAAGAATCGAGGAGGCTCACAAAAAGAAGATGCTTTAGAGATTTTAAAGCGTAAAGTATCACCATTTATTTTGCGGCGAATGAAAAAGGATGTGTTGGAAGAGCTTCCTCCTGTATCAGAGATCGAGTATCGATGTGCTCTGACTCCGACGCAGAAGATGCTCTATCAATCCTATGCAGCATCTGCTAAAGAGGAATTAACACGCCTCGTCGATAAAGAGGGATTTGATAAGATTCAAATTCACGTGTTGGCAACGCTCACTCGTTTGAAGCAAATTTGCTGTCATCCTGCGATCTTTGCAAAAGAGCGAGCCGAAATCGGCGATTCTGCTAAGTACGATTTATTGTTAGAACTATTGAATTCCCTAATGGTGGGAGGACATAAAACAGTCATTTTCAGTCAGTATACGAAGATGTTAGGTATTATTCGTGCAGAATTGGAATCTCGACAGATTCCTTTTGCCTATCTAGATGGATCTAGTAAACATCGACTTGAGATTGTGGACCGATTCAATGAGGACCGTACCATTCCCTTTTTCTTGGTCTCTTTGAAAGCGGGAGGAGCAGGACTCAATCTTGTAGGAGCTGATACAGTAATTCATTACGACATGTGGTGGAATCCTGCTGTAGAGCATCAAGCAACAGATCGAGTGCATCGTTTAGGACAGACACAGGCAGTGAGTGCGTATAAATTAATTACATCTAATACTATTGAGGAAAAAATTGTAGAATTGCAAAAAAGAAAACAGGGACTGGTAAAAAAACTGATCAGCTCGGATGATGAAGCCATTACCAAGTTATCCTGGGAAGAAGTATTAGAATTATTGCAGACGTAAGGAACCGCATGTTCAAAGATCTCTTGAATAAGAGCCATCCCAAACTGAAATTTTTTCGCACCCTTTGGGACCAGAGTCCAGTCAGAAAACTTGATGCCTTGTTTAATTTTTTTTCTAGCGATATTGGCATCGATTTAGGTACTGCGAACACGCTCGTATATGTGCGAGGTAAGGGGATTGTACTCAGCGAACCTTCTGTGGTGGCTGTGGATTCCCAAACAAATGAAGTGTTGGCAGTAGGGCATAAAGCGAAGGCTATGCTCGGAAAAACGCCACGTAAGATTCATGCAGTACGTCCAATGAAAGATGGAGTGATTGCCGATTTTGAAATTGCAGAAGGAATGCTTAAGGCGCTGATCAAGCGGGTTACCCCAGGAAGAAGTTTATTTCGCCCGAAAATTTTGATTGCCGTGCCATCTGGGATTACAGGCGTGGAAAAGAGGGCTGTGGAAGATTCCGCCCTCCATGCAGGAGCTCAAGAAGTGATCCTAATTGAAGAGCCTATGGCTGCAGCTTTAGGGGTAGATCTTCCTGTTGATGAACCCGCAGCTAGCATGATCATCGACATTGGGGGAGGTACGACAGAAATAGCTATTATCTCCCTTGGAGGAATTGTAGAATCGCGTTCCTTGCGTATCGCAGGGGATGAGTTTGATGAGTGCATCATTAATTATATGCGTCGCACCTATAATTTGATGATTGGTCCTCGTACCGCTGAAGAGATTAAAATTACCATTGGCTCTGCTTATCCATTAGGCAACAAAGAACTGGAAATGGAAGTCCGGGGACGTGATCAAGTGGCTGGGTTACCTGTGACTAAAAAAATCAACTCCGTAGAGATTCGGGAATGCTTGGCAGAACCTATTTTACAAATTGTAGAGTGTGTTCGACTGACGCTAGAAAAATGTCCTCCAGAATTAGCTGCCGATTTAGTAGAGCGTGGCATGGTGTTAGCAGGAGGGGGCGCTCTGATTAAAGGTCTAGATCAGACGCTGACTCGAGAAACGGGATTGCCCGTCATCATTGCACCCCACCCTCTATTAGCCGTATGCCTAGGTACAGGTAAGGCCCTAGAACATTTAGATAAATTTCGTAAACGAAAGGCAATGATCTGATGCTCGACACCATACAACACCACACCCTACACGCTTGGTTAGAAGAAATGATTGCGTTATGTACCCCTGAAAGGGTGGTCGTTTGTGATGGTAGTGAGGCCGAATATCGCATGCTGTGTAATGAGATGGTCCATCAGGGGACGTTAACGGCTCTGGATCCTGTCAAGAGGCCTGGTTGTTTTCTCGCGCGTTCGAATCCACAAGATGTTGCACGCATGGAAGATCGCACCTTTATTTGTTGTGAACGGCCTCAAGATGCAGGCCCCACCAATCAATGGGTAGCCCCTCATGAAATGAAAGAACGACTGCATGCACTCTTTAGCCATTGCATGCATGGGAGAACGCTCTATGTCGTCCCTTTTAGCATGGGAGCTTTAGGTCATTCTGCTTCCAGGATTGGGGTGCAGATTACGGACTCTCCTTATGCTGTCGTCAGCATGCGCATTATGACTCGCATGGGGAAAGAAGTGCTCGATGTCTTGGAAGAAGATCGCCCTTTTGTACGCTGCATGCATAGTGTGGGAGTGCCGTTACATCTAGGGCAAAAGGATGTTCCCTGGCCTTGTTGTCCCGAGCGCGCCGTTATTGCCCATTTTCCACAAGAGCCCAGTGTATGGTCGTTCGGGAGCGGATATGGAGGGAATGCTCTCATGGGTAAAAAATGTTTTGCTCTCCGTATTGCCTCGGTATTAGGAAGACAAGAAGGATGGCTCGCAGAGCACATGTTAATTTTGGGCCTCACCTCGCCTGAAGGAAAGAAAAAGTATATTGCAGCTGCCTTCCCAAGTGCCTGTGGAAAGACCAACCTAGCCATGCTCACCTCAGCTTTGCCCGATTGGAAAGTAGAATGTGTAGGCGATGATATTGCGTGGATGCATATTGGATCGGATGGGCGCCTCTATGCGATGAATCCAGAGAATGGATTTTTTGGAGTAGCTCCTGGCACTTCCTGGAAGTCCAATCCTCATGCCATGGAAACATGCCGTGCTAATACTCTCTTTACGAACGTAGCCTTGACCCCCGATGGGGATGTATGGTGGGAGGGGGCTGGTGCTCCCCCAGCGCATGCCATCAATTGGAAACAACAGGCCTGGACTCCTCAAAGTGTGGAGTTGGCAGCGCATCCCAATGCACGATTCACAGCACCTGCATTCCAATGCCCCGTCATCGACCCCCAATGGGAAGAAAGTGTGCCGATCTCGGCAATCCTGTTTGGGGGACGTCGTAGCACTACACAACCCCTTGTAGTGGAAGCACGAGATTGGGCGCATGGCGTCTTTATGGGTGCGTGCATGAGTTCTGAAAGAACTGCCGCTGCGCAAGGAGTGATTGGAGAATTGCGACATGATCCCTTTGCAATGACTCCTTTTTGTGGATACCATATGGGTGACTATTTCCAGCATTGGCTAGATATGGGACAGCGCATCGCTCCCGCTCAACAACCCAAATTTTTCTCAGTCAATTGGTTTCGCAAAGGGCAGGATGGATCGTTCCTCTGGCCCGGTTTTGGTGACAATGTCCGAGTACTGGAGTGGATCTTCCGCCGTGTCGAAGATGCCATACCCGCAGATGAAACACCGATTGGGAAAACACCACGACCTAGCGATTTGAATGTCAGTGGCCTGACTCTTACTTTGCCTCGCTTGCGAGAATTGCTTCATGTGGATCGTGTATCGTGGCAAACAGAAGTAGAAGAATTGAGGCGATACCTAGCCTCGTTCGGTGATCACTTGCCCCACGAAATCCTGGAAGCATTGGATCAAGTGGCACAAGCACTATGACCCATTTCTCTTTACTTGCCTTGGGCACAGGAGGGGGCCCTTATGATGGAGATCTTGCAGGCTATTTGTTACGCCCCCAAGCAGGTTCTCATGCATTAGCTTTAGATGCTGGCACCTTATTATCTGGCCTGGAGATCGCTCATCAACGAGGTCACCTGAATGCATATCTCCCCACAGACGAGTCGTTATCCCGAGCCGGTGATGTGTTCCGCAATCATGTAGGTGGGTATTTTCTATCGCATGCTCACCTCGATCATATAGCCGGGCTTGTCATCAATTCACAAGCAGATGTACCCAAACCTATATTTGGTTTGGGTAGTACCTTACAACATATGCAACAGCATGTGTTCAATTGGGTGATCTGGCCTAACTATGGTAATGAGGGGACTCCTCCTTGCCTAGGAGTATATACCTACCAGGAGATGGTTCCAGGGCAACCGATCCCCTTTCATGGAATGACGTTAGAGATCTTTGTACTCTCTCACCCCCATGAGTACCAATCGAGTGCATTGCTTGTAGAGAGTGGGGGCTATTATTTCCTGTATCTAGGAGATACAGCGGCCGATTCCGAAGAAACAGAAAAAAAATTAGATGTACTATGGCATCGCATTGGTCCACTCATCCGAGAGAAAACAATACGCGGAATTTTGATAGAATGTTCCACTCCGCAGTCGGATAGCCGAGAAATCCATTATGGACATCTCAATACTGAAAAATTGATAGAAGAACTAGGGAATTTACGGCGCATAGCGAATTGCTCTTTACGCGGCCTACCCTTGCTCATCATCCATCGTAAGAAAGACCTGAGCAAGGCTCAGCTTGCGTTTCATCGTATTCAACACGAGCTGGAGTCCTCGCTACAGGAACCTACATGGCTCTTTCCTTGTCAAGGAGATCACCTGATCCTATAAATCAGGAGTTACCAATATACAGGATCTGCGGCTGGAGGTATATGGAAGCCTCCTCTCTCCTCTCTGTCTACAACAGGGTTCTGTAAGGGGTGCTTATCCAATTACCCGCATGTGCCATATTGTGGAATATTCGTACACTATTCAGATCTAGACCAGTCGCGATCTCTAGTTGGCCTCCCATAGCTCTTCGTAAAATGCAAAAGGCATTAGAATCTTGAAAAACAGTGTACTCCTGCTTATTCAGCCATGGATATATATTGGAATCATATCGCTGGAAGTTAGGGTATCCTCCGTTCATTGAGGCATCAGATTGTGTCCCTAATGTAGGTGTGTTCTCGTGGTTATTTGTTAAAGTACGATTATTCAAACCCGGCGTATTACGCTGACTAATATCCTCCTGGCTGCTTGAATTTGATGATTGTTGTGAGAAAGGAGATGCTGCATTATGCGTAGTATTCGAAGCCAACGGGATACCTACCACCTCCAGATCCTCGATAACATCTTGCGTACTCTGATCCGTGCTCGAATCACGAGACTTTGGATTTTTTTTGCAGATGTTATATATACTGAGGCCACAGAGTGCTCCACCTGCACTAATACCCCCTACTGCAGTAACCCAAAGACTTACATGGTGCGGTGTGGCTCCTAACTTGCCAAGGAATGATGCAACGGGTTTCGAAATAGAAATAAGCCCATGAGATTGTAATAAACCTACACCTCCAAAAATCCCCAGTCCAAGTACCAAAGAGCCCACAGCTAAAGCGAGATAGTACCAACCTTGATGAGTAGATGGGTGATGGGTTGTAAGCCGATCTGTATTTACTTCGTTTGTGGTATCCGTTCAGTGTGGGTGACAAGATAAACGTTTATGTTTATGATGTTAGGGGA
>CAYLUD010000039.1:0-12723 GCA_964386785.1 uncultured bacterium
GGAATCATGAATTCTACATATCGACTTTGGAAAAAATTAGATATACGCAACCAATAATTTGTTCCTGTAGAGATCCCAATCGACATAGCAATCGTTCGCAAAGAAGAAAAGAAACCAGAGGCATGAGCTAAGTCTGCAGTCGATATTTCCGACAGGGTAATCGTAGCTAAAGGGACATAAAATAGTGCAAACCCTATTCCCATGATGGCACGAGACCAACCAATGTAAGAAAATGGGGTTTGGATCACAAGACTACTTTGTAAATAGAAGCCTCCAAAAAGAACCAAAAAGCCTAAAATAATCCATAAACGGATATCCATGCGATGCAGATTCATGCCCACGAGTGGAAAACAAAATAAGGAAGTGATACCCAGAGGAGCTAGCGTAAATCCAGCCCATTCCTGAGTGTAACCTAATTGTGACTGCACCCATAAGGGACCTACGATTAGGTTGCTAAAGAGAAGTAGCATAGCTAAACTAATAAGAAAGGTTCCTAGAGTAAAATTACGGGACTTTAATTCTTTTAAATAGATCATGGGCCTGGGCTCAAACCATTCCCAAATAACAAAGAAAATTCCGCTAATTACGGATGTAACTAGCAGGGTTACAATGATTTTTGATTTAAACCAATCGTAATCAAAACCCTTATCTAACATCACTTGTAAAGAGCCTATGGATAGGCAAAATAAAGTGAGACCCCACCAATCTAGAGGTACTCGAGTTGTTTTGCTTTCGATCGGGCGTAAGGTAATAGCAAGCAAAATTGCCGATAGGATCCCTACAGGGCAATTCACATAAAATACCCATCTCCAGCTATAGTCAAACGTAAGCCATCCTCCTAAAACAGGCCCTACAGCCGGACCTACTGTCACAATCAATCCAAATATCCCCATCGCAACCGCTTTGCGATCGGACATAAGATATAACATAATACCCTGACCTAATGGAATTAAAGGGCCTCCTGCTGCTCCTTGTAATAGGCGCATCGTAACGAGGGTGCCTAAGTTATTGGATGCCCCACATAACATAGAAAAGAAGGTAAAGAGCAAAACGCTAACCAATAATACGCGAATCCATCCAAAACGGGCGGATAACCATCCAGCCAATGGGATGATCATGGCCGATGCTACAGAGTAGGCGGTGACACTCCATGTGCCATTGTTATCACTTACGCCCAGTTCGCCAGAAATCGTCGATATAGAAACGTTCACAATAAACTGATCAATGGTGATCATCAACACTGCAAGTCCCAAGGCAAAGATACCTAGCATTTTTTGCCAGGGCTGTAAGGGAACAGCGCCTACACCATTCACGGGAATCCTTGTTGCATATTCTCTGCAATGATGAGGTCGATATCTTGAGCTAATAACTCCATACGCTCGCGTTGATACGTCAGCATGTTGGTTTCGTACAGCGCTTTTGTTCTGGCTATTGGAACGAGCATTTCTTGGCTATCGTCATGTGTATCTACTTTGACATGCAGCGATACACCCAGTAACAAGGGATATTGTTTGATTTCTTGAGGATCAACAGAAATGCGAACAGGTACTCGTTGTACAATTTTGATCCAATTGCCCGAAGCATTTTGTGGCGGAAGAACGGCGAAAGCAACCCCAGATCCCGGTTGAAAACCCACCACTTTACCGTGGTATGTGATTTGGTGCCCATGCATGTCTGCGGTAAAAGTAACAGGTTGTCCTGTGCGTAATCGTTTGAGCTGAGTCTCTTTATAATTGGCTTCAATCCAAATCTCATCAAGAGGAACTACCTCAATAAGGCCTTGGCCAGGCAGCACCATTTCTCCGACCTCTGCACGTCGTTTTGCTGCGAATCCACTAGAGGGTGACAATAGGTCGCAGTAGACCCAACTCAGGTAGAGCTCTTGTAGTTTTGCAGCTGCTTCCAGCACTTCTGGGTGGGTCGGTACGGTCACGCCTCGTATGAGAGACAAGGATTGTTCAGCATTTTTTTGAGCAGCCAGTAGCGCTGCAGTCGATACTTCAAATTGTGTGGTGTACTGTTCCCACTCTTCCCAAGAAATAGCCCCAATAGCCGATAATCCGTCTCGATTTCGTAGATTCAAGCGGGCCTGATTCCATTCTGCATTTTTAAGAGCCACTTCAGCTTCCATAGACTGGGCTTGCGCAAAGTAGCCAGCTACTCTTCGTACGGTAGCAGCTAATGACTGTCTTGATTCTGTAATTTGCAGATCCAGTGCATTCCGATTCAAGCGTATGAGTTGCTGTCCCTCATCAACCCAATCCGTTTCATCAATAAAAATAGTATCAATTGATCCGGCCACGATAGAGGTAATTGGAATGCGGTTTCCATGCACGTAAGCGTCGCTCGTATGGATATAAAAACGTCCATAGGCAATCCAGTACACTAAGTACAGGATGCCCAACCCCAAAAAGATGGAGCTCGCTAGAAGCAGGGCGCGCTTCCTCTTGCTATTTGAAGAGGCAGGCGGAATGGTTTCAGCTTCCGTCATAGCCGCCTCCTAACGCTTTAACAAATTGTATTTGTGCAGCAGCTACATCCAAGGCCGCTTGTAAGGTTATAATTTTTTGATCATACCACTGTTTCTTCACTGATAATACGCTTTCTAAATCTCGTATTTGATTCTGCCAACGAGCCTCAGCTAACGAATAGAGTTGTTCTACATCATCTAGATTCTTTGTGTGAGCCTCCCAACTTAATTTGGTGCTTTTCCAAGATGAAAGGCTATCAGATACCTCTTCGATACTCTGTAATAATGTGGTGTTGTACTGAGAAATGGTTTGATCCAACATGGCTTGAGCTTCTGCGTATTGAGCTCGTAATTCTCCTCCACGGTAAATGGGGAGAACACTGGATGCTAAACCTAATAAACTAGTTGCAGGTTGTTCAAAAAATCGACTGACTAAGAAACTAATCTGTCCTAAATTGGCAGTCAGGTTCAGGTTAGGATAAAACTGAGTTTTCGCTACTACGACTTCAAACGTTTGAGATTGAATGGACCATAGAGAGGAGACTAAGTCAGGTCGATGACAGATGAAATTAAGGGGTAGTGTGTCCGGAAGATCTTCTTGAACCCGCCATTGCGCAGAAGGGGATTCTAAAGAAAGAGGGCGTCCTACCAAGGCCATGAGGGCGTGTTCATCCATTTCTATGGAGCCTTGTAGCTCTGCCTGCTGTATTTCTAAATTCCTGAGTTCTCGTTCGATTTCTAACGTAGGAGAAAGGTCGCGAATCTGTTGTTTGAAGCGTGAGTGAATGAGATGAATGCGTTGTTTCTGTACGGCAATAGCTTCTCCTAAACACTCTAATTGCAACAATTTGCTTTGCCAGTCTAGGTAAGTAGATACAAGAGTGGTTACGAGTATTAATTTCGTCTGTTCTTGATCGGCAATATGTTGTTGCCATGTACTCAATCCTGCACGGTAGGCTGCCCTATTTTTTCCCCAAATATCGAGTTCATAGGATCCCTCTAAGAGTACTGTTGCCGTGTTGAACCACGGGTTTTGATTAATTACTAAGGGAACAAAAGCAGGAATGCCTACATCATAGAGACTTTGGCGTTGCCTTGAATAACTACCGAACAGGTCTAAGTGAGGTACTAAGCGAGCATGGATAGCTTCCGCTTGTGCGTAAGCTGTACGAATACGATCTCTAGCTTCCGCCAGTCCTGGGTTAGATTCTAAAGCCCAGCAGACCCATTGATTTAATTGAGGATCTTCATATTGCAGCCACCATTCTTTAGAAGAAATAGATCTGCCACCTGTTTGCAAATGGTCGGGCCAACTGGTCTCTTCTAAAGTCAAAGGTGCTTCATGTAATTGTGTATGCAAGCAACCTGTCAGAAGGAAAAAACTTATGTACAGAATTCGTAATCGTTGTAAGCTTTGGCTCATGTCTTCCGTCTACGTAGTGGCTATGGATCCAGTACAGATAAGCAAGTTGCGTGCCATTTTAGAAAGTAAAGGAGTAGAGTTTCAACAGCCTGCATACTCTTTGTTTCAAGCGAGATTTAATTCCGTCACCTGCACTGCATACCCATCAGGCAAGGTAGTGATTCAAGGAAAGGGCATGGATGACTTTATTCGGTACACAGTAGAACCCGAAGTTTTAGGAACGTTCACATATGGTGTCGTAGATGAAACCCCCAGAATCGGTGTCGATGAATCTGGGAAAGGGGATTTTTTTGGACCTCTTTGTATTGCAGCTGTCTTTGCCTCTCAAGGTCAAGTACAACAATTGATAGATTGGGGAGTGAGAGACTCTAAAAAAATAGGGGATGAGGAAATTTTAACCCTTTCTAAAAAGATCATAGATCAATATGCCCATGAAGTCATACGTATCTATCCAGAGCGGTACAATACGTTATATGAAAGCTTTAAGAATTTAAATTCCCTATTAGCTTGGGGACATGCCACAGCTATTGATACACTTCTAGATCGAGTGTCTTGTACTCATGTCATTATTGATCAATTTGCTCACCCACAAGTAGTATTACGGGCTTTGAAAAAAAAACAGCGAGCTGTCGATGTGCATCAACGTACAAAAGCTGAGGCAGATCCCGTGGTAGCAGCAGCATCCATTTTGGCGCGAGCAGCCTTTTTGCAGGGATTGCAGATGCTATCTAAAGAAGCAGGATTTCCTTTGCCTAAGGGGGCAGGGGATCCGGTACTCCAAGCTGGAAAGCGGTGGGTAACTACTTGGGGTGTGGAACAGCTACACCGGGTAGCAAAGCTACATTTTAAAACAAAACAAGATATCTTGGATTTATGAAGCGATTGTGGATCTGGTTTCCTCTTTTTTTGAGTTCTCTATGGGCCGCTCCAGTGGAGTGGGGGGATCAAGAATCTTTTCCTGAACCAGCTCCTTTTTATCCCTTTTCGTTAGGGGGGAGTTATGCCAGGGTTGCACCAGCCTCTTTTTATAGCACGGAGGTAGAGGGACAACACGTAGTATACCAACAATCTGATGCCAACTTCTCCTACACTCACCCTCTTTCTGAAACGCATGGGTTGATCTTTGGCACGGGGTGGGTCGGGACAGATGTTGTTTGGAATGAAAATCCAGCCTTTAATGAAACCAATTTCAATTATGTGAACCTGTCAGCTGGCGGGTTTAAGAAGTTAGGTGTTTGTTGGACATGGACACTGAATTTGTCTGCATTCTTAGATACAGCCTATTTTTCTTTAGCTAATTATGCTCTATATCAGGGTCTTTTATGGGGTAAATATGAATGTAATCCAAATTTAGAACTCGATGTTGGGTGTTTAATCGAATTAGGATTAAGCCAAGATAAGGCATGGCCTATCTTAGGTTTTATATATCGCTATAATGATCGTTGTCGCCTCCATGCTGTATATCCCTTAGATATGAAATTAGAGTATGATCTTGGTTCCATGGTTACAGTAGGAGGGGCGATTCGTATTCTTCGGAATCGCCATCGAGTAGGCCCTAACGAGCCAGATCCTAGATCTATTTTCATTTACCAGACTTGGGGGGTAGAAGGAGATCTGCGTTTCCAACCAGCCCCTTGGTTTTTTATTAATGGATTTCTTGGGTCTACAACTCGAGGGGACCTTACGATACGTAATTCCGCAGATGAGCATGGTACCCACTATAAATTTCGAGCCTCTCTATATGGAGGGGTCTACTCTGCACTTAGTTTTTAAGGGCAGAGGATCCTCGTCAAGGAAAATTGCAGATCAGGAATTCTGTGTATCTGTTTTTTCGGATTGTTCTATGGTATAAAAACTTTCTGGAACAATGTCTACGCTATTATAGCCAACGTTAAAATTAAGATATCCGCTTTCAAATGGAGTGCTTTTTACAGCAAATGGCCCGAGAAAGGGAAAATGTAAGGACACAATCAGTGATAAGGACAACGCAATGATCACACTAGGAAATACGATAGGAATCAGAGAGTGCAATCCTTGCCATGGATTCATGTAAGCTAAAAAACAAATAGTAAACACAGTCATGAATGCAATGACGATCCAAAATTGAATGGGTAAATGAAAATCGGATTGCAAGAGCCTCAGTCGATGGACTGAGACCAGGTTTTGTAAGAGAAGTGGCAATGTGTCTTGGAATATACTTTGTTTGCCTGGTAGAGTCTTGGAGTTTAGAATCACCTTATAAAGAGGATTGATCATTTCTGGCTCTAGTTTCCAAGCTGCCGCCAAGTCCCCAGCAACCATAGCGGGCCATTGTTGATGTAGTAATGTTTCTGTGTAGATTTGGACTTCTTTATGAATGGCTTCTTGATTGTCAACTTCTTGAGAAGAAAGCAAAATGCAGACTAAGTCATTCGCTTCTTTTTCTACACTTTCCATCGCACTTTTATTGCTTTCATACATGGAGACAATCAAAAACGCTAGGAGGAGTCCAAAGACAGCAGTAATTACATCATTTCCTATGTATCCGAATGCCTGGATAGAGTGTAGGTCAGACCTGCGAAAATAATGTAAAAGTAACATCAATAAAATGGCGAGTCCCAACACACCACTGGTAATAAGACATACCATTTCTAAAAATGGCATGGAACTCAGCATTCTGATGAATGAAAATATGTGTGTGCCGTACATCCTATACACCCCAGTTAGATTTATGTATTTGCCTTAGTATTTGTTACACATGTTCTTATCACATTCTGAACCCTGATAGCCCTGTTCTCTATGGGTCTAATCCCGTGACAAATACAAGAGGACTTGAATCACAAGTCCTGATCTAACATAGATAGACTTTTTTGTGACTCTAAAACAGCTGAAATCCTCATGTAAGGCAAATAGAGACATCTAAGCATAATTTATCATTTGATTTAAAAATATTAATTAAAATTTTATTAAAAATAAATATAAACAAATTATAATTTGTTTAAGTCAAATTAATTAGGAGTTTTGAAATGAAAACAGGTCAATCAATGTGTAGCAATATAAAAGCCTGCTGGAGGGAGCTAGATGATACTAGCAAGACCAAGGTCATTGTGGCGCTGGCTATTTTAGCATGTGGGCTTGGGCTATTTTCTTCAGGAGTTGTTCTGGCAAATAAGGTGTCATCGGGTCGATTATCTTCTGGATTGCTCATCTCAGGAACGGTTATTAGTTACATCGGGTGGCTGCTACTCAATGCGCCGAAAGTTAGGCATAACAAACCACCCCATGTTCACAAGCAGCCCGCAGACGCAGACGGAGACATTCAACTCCAACCATTATCTCGTAGTGATTTCAAAAACAATTAATGCATTTTTAACAAAATCTGTCCAGTCTGCTAGCGTCTTCTCTAGCCTGTCTAAGCTGAAAGAGATGCTATACACAGAAAGCGCATATCAGTCAGTGTGCATTGCATACGAGACAATCGATTGCTGTAAAGAAATTGTCTGTATCCAATATATCGCCAAAACATGGTGGTGGTACACAGGATTGGTTTGCAATATACAGCTTTTCAGAAATCAGGTATGGATCTTTTCATGGAGTCTGCTCTTACGATAGGTTCTCTTGCGTGGATCGACCAAGTATACAATCTGTACCAAAATCAATCTGCAGAACTCGATCCTAGTTGGCGGTATTTATTTCAAGGGATGGAGTTGCAGACGAAAGAGGGGGTAAACAACCTACACCTGTGCACGGAATGGATACTACAATGGTATCGGAAAGAAGGGCATCGGTGGGCTCATACGAATCCATTAACAGAACCTAACACGCCAGAACAGTATGATTTTGGCTGGGGTACAGAAATAGCCGGGCTTGTGAGCAGGGGCTTATTACCCGAGCAACGAGACTCTCTTGCTCGCGTGAAAAAAAATCTTGATGCGCAGTATTGTGGTCCAATTGGTTTTGAATATGCCCATTGTGATCCTCCTGTCATTGCGTGGTTGCAGGAAGCAATAGAAGGTTCCTCGTTAGATATTCTGTCGCCAACGGACAGCCTTCTGCTTTGGGATAGACTGTTTCAAGTGCATCATTTTGAACAAACGCTGCATAAGCAATATGTAGGGCAAAAACGCTTTTCTATTGAAGGCTTAGAAGTCTGCATCCCCATGCTCCAAACGTTATTGCATATATCGGATGCACGAGAAGAGATTGTGATAGGAATGGCCCATCGAGGTCGGCTGAGCGTAATGAAACAAGTCCTAGATAAGCCGTACGAAGAAATTGCTAATGAATTTTTAGACCATCTAGACGCAGGAAACCCGGGAGATGTCAAATATCATCAGGGGTATAGTAAAACGTTTTCGCGCCCAATGGGCCCCCCCTTGCATGTGAGTGTTTTGCCTAATCCAAGTCATTTAGAGTCCATAGATCCAGTGGTTTGCGGCCATGTAGCTGCAAAACAAAATCAATCTCACTCTGGCAATCCACAAGAAGCTGTTCTTGGTGTGATCATTCATGGAGATGCTGCGTTTGCAGGGCAGGGTGTTCTCTATGAAACGCTACAGCTCTCTCGCCTGAATGGATATGCAACCGGAGGCATCCTCCATATCATATTAGATAATCAAATTGGATTTACAGCCTCTCCAAACGAATATGGTTCCACACGAAAGCCTACCGACTTAGCCCTAGCATTTCATTGCCCTATATTTCATTTGAATAGTGAAGAGCCCGAAGCGTGCTTGCGCGCCTTACAGTTAGCTGTACAGGTGCGCGACCGATTCCATATTGATGTGGTAGTACACCTCATTGGATTTCGTCGTTACGGTCATAATGAATTAGATGAACCTCGATTTACTCACCCTCAGTTGTATCGAGCAATAGAAAAAAAAAGACCTATATATCAGACCTATGGAGAGCAGCTACAGCAACGAGGAATCCAGCTTCCTACGGATAGAAGTAGTCTGCATCAAACCGCATATACACAATACCACCCCTCATTGCAGCGAGAGCCCTCTTCATTCGAAGGAATATGGACTGGTTTTTTCTTCCCTACAGAAGAGGAGCTATGCCATCCTTACCCTACAGCCATTACAGCAGAACGAGTACACGAGATTCAACGAGCATACAAAACAGTTCCTGCTTCATTTACACTCCATGCTAAATTGCAAAAAAATAGCCAACTAGAATCTGAGGTTTTAGACTGGGCTACAGCAGAACGATGGGCATTCGCTTCGATTCTTTTGGATGGTTATGATGTACGGTTGACTGGACAGGACGTAGAACGAGGCACCTTTTCGCAACGCCATGCTCGTTGGATCGATCAAAAGACGGGAGAAGGTTTTATCCCACTGGCTTCTCTTGCTCCTCAGCAAGGTCGTTTTGAGGTGCATAATACACCTGTTTCAGAAATGGGAGTATTGGGATTCGAATATGGATATTCCTTAGCATCTCCCTATCGATTAACCTTATGGGAAGCACAGTTTGGAGATTTTGCTAATGGGGCTCAGGTGATCATTGATCAATACATTTCTGCGGCAAAAGAAAAATGGAAACGAAGTTCTGGATTGGTGCTTATATTACCTCATGGTTACGAAGGACAGGGTGCAGAACATTCTTCAGCTCGGCCAGAACGTTATTTGCAGCTGAGTGCGAATGCAAATTGGCGCGTTTGCAATCCTACAACACCAGCCCACTATTTTCACCTTCTTCGACAGCAGGTGATTGCTCCTTTCCGAGTGCCGTTGATTGTATTAAGCCCTAAATCCCTCTTACGTCATCCTGCGTGTGTTTCTTCTATACAGGATCTCATGCAATCCTCATTCCAGCCTTTCGTAGCAGATTCATTGCCTCAGGCTAAAAGCCTGATCTGTTGTTCGGGTAAAATATACTATGAGTTGCAGCAGGTATGCAAACAGCGACAATGGACAGATGTGGCTCTTGTGCGTTTTGAGCAGCTCTATCCTTTGCCTATAGGAGGATTACGTGCGATATTGCAACAATATCCTCATGCAGAGAGATGCCTTTGGGTTCAGGAGGAACCTAGAAATATGGGGGCAGCTTCCTACATACATCCCATACTGGAACAAGTGTGGGGACGCCCTATTCTGTGTTGCTCACGGCCAGCGAGTGCAACGGTAGCAACAGGTTCTTTTGCCTGCCATCAGGCAGAATATCAACAATTGATCGAGCAGGTAGCACATGCGACAGGTTATTCAAGTCCCATATCTGGGTGAGTCCATACAGGAAGTAACTCTAGTACGATGGTTACAAGAGGAGGGATCCTGGGTAGAGAGGGAAGAAGAGATTGCAGAAATCGAGACAGCTAAGGCCAACCAACCTCTGTATGCTACCCAGTCGGGTCGTTTGACTCACTTAATACAAGCAGGAGCTGTTCTATCCATAGGAGACTCCATCGGGGCTATTGAATCGGAAACCACACCACTTGACTCTACACAGTCGTTACGATCGACTGAACAGGCGATTGCGGTGCCATCACTCACGCCACCACTCGAGCCATCTGTAAAGGAAACCTTAGTGGGCAAAAACAGAAAACGCCTTTCTCCCTTACGTCAGCAAATCGCACACCGTTTAGTAGATAGCTTGCACAGTATGGCGCCAACCACTACGTTCAATGAGATAGATATGACTGCTTTATTGCAGTTTCGTCGAGAACATAAAGAACCATGGCTACGCGAGTTTGGAATCCAATTGGGCATTGTATCATTTTTTATCAAAGCCGTTGGAAAGGCCTTGTTGCAATACCCTATTCTCAATTCGTTTTTAGATGGAGAAGAATTAGTAGAACGAGAGGGGGTGCATATAGGTGTTGCGGTAGGGACAGATCGGGGTGTAGTGGTGCCTGTGTTACGTCATGTGAATCAGCTCTCTATCCAAAACATCGAGGAACAACTCTCTATCCTCGTAGCAAAAATAGAGTCAAAAACTATTGCCATTGGCGACTTAGATGGAGCAGGTTTTACAATATCCAATGGGGGAGTCTATGGTTCTTTATTTTCTGCACCCCTCATCCCCCCCAAGCAAGTTGGGGTGTTAGGGCTCCATACAATTCAAGAAAGACCCGTTGTCGTGCAGGGCGAGATTGTCATACGTCCCATGATGTATGTGGCCTTAAGCTATGACCATCGTGTGCTCGATGGCAAGGAAGCCATTGCGTTCCTAAATACAGTGAAAGTTCAGATTGAACAAGAAATCATTGCAATCTGCGATTCACCTTAAGGTGAATCGCAGATCTACTCATTATAGTTCGCTATCACGTAAAGGGCTGCTTCCAGGAGAGGAGAGTAGTTGACTATTGCGCAGAGGGCTAACTCCAGGAGAATAGGAAGGAGGGGGAGTAGGGAGCTGTCGAGTTTTT
The DNA here is from genome assembly GCA_964386785.1 of uncultured bacterium. Taxonomy (GTDB): domain Bacteria; phylum Chlamydiota; class Chlamydiia; order Chlamydiales; family JAAKFR01; genus SZAS-3. The sequence continues at coordinate 11,242 of CAYLUD010000039.1, forward strand.
CTTTCAGATTGAGGGGAACCTCTTAGCTGTCGAATTTTTCTTTCAGATTGAGGGGAACCTCTTAAAGGGGTTCTGGGTTGTTCTGCTAAATCGAGTAACAGGTGGAGTTCTTGATGGGAGAGGGGCAAGGTAGATTGTGGATCAAATTCTATTTCTGGTGGCACAGGAGTGCCAGCCTTTTCTAATACTTGGTGAAGCCGTTGACGAGTTTTAAGGTTTGCTTCGGCAGCTTTTTTACGAGCTGCAGGGCTAAACTTTTGTTGAATGGCATCACGTACTTCTTCCGTGTGGCTCTGGACATTAAATTCGCCCTCTTCATTGACCACGACGCGGGATTTACGTTTAGGCCAACAACAAGAGGATCCGGTACAACAATTTGTACAAGAATCGCTTACGTCAATATGGATACGTGGAATACTACTAGACATACAAAGACCTCCTTGTCTTTTGTTATAATAGAGCGAATCATTCGCCCAACCTTAATTTCAACAAGAAGAAGAAATTAAGACAAGGGAAATATGATCGTATCTTCTAATAACCCTGGGACTTGCCGCAGCAACAAGAAGACTTTACTTGGGGATTAGAGACTTTAAACCCAGCCCCGTGGAGTCCATCTACATAATCGATAACAGAACCCATCAGGCGAGGAACGAGTCGTTCATCTACAAAGATTTGTACGCCATGAGCCTCAAATACAACATCGGTATCCCCTGGAGAGACTGCAAAGTCTAATAAATACTCGAAGCCACCGCATCCACCAGCTTGATCTCCAAATCGCAAATTGGCTTCTGGTAGACCCTCTTCTTTAGCAAACTCTAGGAATTTTTTTGCGGCGCGTTCTGTCATCGTAATCGTGGAAAGATCTTCCTGTTCTTCGAGAATTTGATTGAGTTTAGCTAGGACTTTTTCCATCTCATCCTGAGAAAATCCATGCCCTAACATGCCAGCTTCTAGGGTTTCCCATGTCGCAGCACTGCAGTTGGAGCAATTCAAACCAGATACAGTCAATGCGTGGGCTAGTTTCTGACTTTTATGAGGGAATAGAGAGAATACTTCGCCAATAGTCATGTCGAGCGTAATGGCTGGCTTACATTCTTGTTGCATATCGGGACTCCTCTATTCTTTTTCCTTTCACACAAGGCGGGATATATTTAGAATTTTAACTTAACGTTTCCTTGTAACAACTTGCATTGGCAAGCTAATCGTTCATTTTTGCAAGCTCCAAGAAAATCTGCTTCTTCTTGATTGAACGGAGAGAGATTATCCATCCCTTCTTCCACTTCCACGACGCAGGTGCCGCATACACCTTCTGTGCACGCAAAAGGGACTCCAGCCTCTTCACATGCTTCTACAATGGAAGTTCCATCTTCCACGGAGTAGGTTTCGCCTAGATCTTCGAAGATAATCTTACCCATACATGTCTCCTAATCGGAGTAGAGGGATTCGAACCCCCGACCCACTGCTCCCAAAGCAGTTGCGCTA
>CAYLUD010000040.1:0-10410 GCA_964386785.1 uncultured bacterium
CTTCCTTTCGTCATAAGAAATTCGAGTATACTTGGCCATTGTCTCTCCTTGTCAACCATTCTGTTCATAACTGTTCGGTCTTCACTTGCGGAATGCGGGAGACATGGATACCTTGAGCAAATAGACAGAAGCACGGGCAACCAAAATACATGTGAAGCAACGAGAGGTTGATTAGCAATTCGCCGTTGGAGATGCAGTGGTTTTCAGATGTTGCAAAGCATGAACAACAACTTGCCATTACGTGCAAAAGCAGAGAAAATTCGCAATACGCTTCTCGCAATAAGTATAAAAACTCATTGATACTACCTCTCCAAAACTACAAATTTAGCTTCTATTTGACTTTCAACAAAGAAATCATGGAGAATGTTCTCAATCCCTTGTAGGCTTATGGAACGGTCTTCTCCTTTTTTACAGAAACTCAAGGACTTTCTTCCAAGGTCTGCTACTTTCTTTCGAGAACAGTATCACACTCAGTCTTTTTTCAAAGACTTGTTTGCAGGAACGAATGTTGCAGTCATTGCGTTTCCGATGGCTTTAGCCATCGGAATTGGAGCGAATCTAGGTCCTAATCGTGGTATTATTGCGGCGATTATCGGAGGATTCTGTGTTGCATTGTTCAGTGGCAGCCGTGTGCAGATTGGTGGCCCCTCGAATAGTTTTATGATCATCCTGTACAGCATTCTGCTTCGCCATGGATTTGAAGGGATGGTAACAGCAACTCTGATGGCAGGATTGATCCTGATGTTATTTGGCATTGCACGGTTTGGCACATATATCAAATACATCCCTCACACAGTCGTTGCGGGTCTCACAACAGGACTTGCTGTCGTAATTTTTTCTTCTCAGTTTCGAGATTTTTTCGGCTTAAACATGCCTGAATTGCCTATTGACTTTGCGGAGAAGTGGAAAGGATACTGGATCTATCTCCATACCCTTGATCCACTTACGCTTACAGTTGGCATGACAACTCTAATTCTCATGCTGTACTTACGCCGCTTTCATACCCACTTACCCTACGCACTTATTGCACTAGTGATGGTAACCACAACAACAACCCTATTAGGGCTGGAAGTAGAAACTATTGGTAGCCGCTATGGCCCTATTCAACGTACTATTCCATTGCCTGCATGGCCTCATATTAGCCTATTGGCTATGTTGAACCTCATTCCTGATGCGCTCACTTTGGCTATCTTGATCGGAATTGAATCCCTTGTGTCAGCTGTAGTCTCAGATGGTATGACGGGATGGAAGCATGACTCTAATCGAGAATTAATCGCACAAGGATTCTCTAACATCGCGATTTCTCTATTTGGTGGCATGCCCGCATCTGGAGCCTTATCACGAACAACCGTCAATATCAAGTCAGGTGCTTCTTCTCCTATTAGTGGACTTTTTCACGCGGTTGTAATGCTACTGTTTTTACTCTTATTTGCTCCATTTGTGGGGCATATTCCCCTGGCGAGCTTGGCGGCTCTTCTCCTAATGACAGCTTGGAACATGAGTCAATTAAGCCATTTTTTTCATTTATTCACGGCTCCCAAGCGAGACATTCTCGTATTAGTTACTGTATTTACCCTTACTGTTCTCATCAACCTGACGGCAGCAGTACAAGTCGGCATGATTCTCGCTGCATTCCTGTTTATGAAACAAATGAGTGATCTATCTGGAATTATTTCAAATGTCCGTCATCCTAGTAATGTGATTGCAGACAAACCTCTCTCTCATGAAGTGCCCTCTGACGTAGAGATTTTCGAAATTAATGGTCCTCTTTTTTTTGGTGTAGTCGACCGACTGAAAAATATTTTTAGCGAATTAGAGCAACCACCTAAAGTGTTTATTTTATACATGCATAAAGTACCGGTCATTGACGCAAGTGGCATGCATGCATTGGAAGCCTTTTATCGAGAATGCCACCAACACCGTACGGTCCTTCTCCTTGCTGGGGTACAGGATGAGGTCCTCCAAGACCTCCGTCGATATCATTTTGATGAATTAATTGGTCGAGACTGTCTTTTTACAACTACCACTGCAGCAATTGAATTAGCAAAAGATGTAATCCGTATGGGGACATTCAAACAAGCGTTCCGCTAGACTACATGCGCTCAGCAGCGAGTGCAGCCAAGGGAGACCTTTCCGTTTTTTCCATAAAAATATGTCCAAAGAGCGGATTATCCTTTAATACACCGACAGAATATGTAAGCCCATTAGAATTCTTATCCAAATAGGGATTATCAATTTGTGTAGGGTCCCCTGTCAAGACTACCTTGGTTCCATTCCCAGCTCGGGAAATGACTGTTTTCACCTCATGAGGAGTCAAATTTTGAGCTTCATCAATAATCATATACATCTTGGGTAAAGAGCGGCCACGAATATAGGTAACTGCTTCCATCTCTAATTTTCTACTTTCTTGTACCCACTGTAATGTTTCCGATCCTTCCATCCCACTGGAGTTACATAAAAATTCCAAGTTATCATAAATGGGCTGCATCCAATGAATCAATTTTTCCTCTTTAAGACCAGGTAAGTATCCAATATCTTTACCTAAAGGCATAATCGGGCGACTAACTAAAATTTTTTGATACACACCCTCATCAAAGACCTTCCTTAATCCAGCAGCAAGAGCTAACAGCGTTTTTCCTGTGCCAGCAGGGCCAATCAATGTCACAAGGGGAATATCTTCTCGAAACAATAAATCCAGCGCACATTTTTGCTCGACATTCAACGCAGAAACACCCCACACATGTGGAGGAGATTTTAATAAACTCACTACTCGTTTTGTTTTCGCATCATATTTACCCACTGCTGAGGAAGATTCCGTTCCCTCAAAGACAATATACTCATTCGCGATATAATCATTAGGCCCCAAGTCTACATACCCTTCCTTATAGAATAGGTCTATTTTTTCTTTTTCTATGTGTATGCGTCTTAATCCTTTATATAAAGATTCGTAAGAATATACTTTATTTTTATAATCCTGCGCTTCTATACCAAGAACTTCTGCCTTCACTCTCATGGCTAAATCTTTGGATACAAAGATCACATGTTCACCTTTTTCATGAAGATAGAGAGCGGCCATTAGGATCCTGTAATGTACTTGAGACAAGTTGATTGTCGAACTAGAATTATAATTTGTAGTCATTTCGACTTGAATGCGTAAGGAACCTCCATTTGCTAATCGAATACCTCGCTTGAGATCCCCATCCCCTTGATCTTTGAGTAAATCAAAAGCAGCAAATACAGCACGTGCATTCTTAGACAATTCATCTCGACTGCGCTTCATTTGCGCTAATTCTTCTAAAACAGCTAACGGAATTACGACATCGTGTTCTCCAAATACCGAGAGGGCTCCTGGATCGTGAAGTAAGGTGTTTGTGTCCAGTACAAATGTTTTTCTACTCATTTCGATTCCTCACAGTGTGATACCCCATCCACCTTGTTGTAGTAGGCTATTGGATTTTCAGAAAGGCAAAAAAAATCAGCACTCGACCATGCAGAGTGCTAAAAAATACTTGTTGTAATCTTTTCCTTTCGATAGAATAAGAAAAGCAACTAGGAACAACATGATGAAAGCAAAAATTAACGATAGGATCTTAAGCATCCCTCCCCACATCTCAACAAGTTGGGACCACGTTCATTCTTTATATACCCAACACAGCCCTGAAGGGTCCTACACTCTGTCCATTCATCTAGATCAGGGGCAGATCATTCATATGGAGCTCGATCCAGCTTTAATTGATCTTGCCTTTGCTAGTCACCTTCGTTATTTAGAAAACAAAATACAACAAAAACATGGGGCCTCACACCCTCTGGCCCTCTTAGCTCAGTTATTTCACCTTTCTTCCGATATGAAAGAATCGTTGTTTACCCCTCCCCCCTTTCTTATGACTCCAGAATCTCTCGAGATCGCATTACACCACGATCCAAAACGCAGCGCCGATCCAATTGACCCGGAAATGCTCCAACGCATTTCGCAGGTGATTCGTTGGATTCTCAACGATGACTTATCCTCGTTATCAAAAGCTGAAGAAGGGTGCCATTGTCCCCATTGCCAATTGATGCGATATATAGATCCTAACCCTGTCGAAGAAGAAATCTGTTCAGAAGCGGATCTACAGTTTAAGGAATGGGATATCCAATCAGTCGGGGAACAACTGTATCAAGTTGCTAATCCTTTAAATCCCTCTGAAAGGTACCAGGTCCATTTAGGAAATCCTCTGGGATGCACGTGCGGAGAGACAGGATGCCCACATCTTCTTTCCGTACTCAAGAGCTATACCTAGCTTAGAGTTACTCACCAGGATTTTCCTTGTCAATTTCTGATGCAAACGATAAAAATGCATCTAAAATTCAAGGAGCCTTGTATGTGGAATAAATATGCATTTCTAACCCTATTAAGTCTTGCTACCTCTGTAGGATTTGCAAATCCGGATTCTTCTGAACCTACTTTTGAACCCTTTGCTGCAAAAATTATTGGATCCAAGGTAAGGATGCGCGTTCATCCCTCTACAGACGCCTTTATTGTTCAAGAAATTGAGGCTGGTGATTTATTCGCTGCGACAGGACAAAAAGATGGTTTTATAGCTGTAGAAGCTCCAAAAACAATTAAAGGATATGTATTCCGCACCTATGTATTAGATGGAGCGATTGAAGGCTCTCACGTGAATGTGCGCCTATTTCCCGATTTAGAAGCTCCTGCAGTTGCTCAATTAAATACCGGCGACGTAGTGCAAGCACGTCCTTGTGAAAACAACCCAAAATGGCTTGAAATAGATTTACCTGCCCAAACACGATTTTACATTGCGCAGGAGTTCTGTGAAAAAGCAGGTCCCGTAACTCTAGTACAACAGATGCACGAGAGGAAAAATGAAGCGCATCATAAACTATCTGCGCTCTGTCTGTACGCGCAAGCAGAAATACGCAAGCCTGTGCCTCAAATTGATTTAGACAATATGATGACACGGTTTCGGCAGTTCAGTCGTGAATTTTCCGACTTTCCTAGTCTTGTATCACGAGCAGAGGAAGTCGATCGTTTACTACATGAGGTATACATCCAAAAAAAATTGGCATTTCTAGAACAAAAATCTGGCCAACCGAATGTATCAGGATCTGTGTCTCCTGAAATCGTGTCTCGATTAGCTGACCTTGGGGTTTCTTTGCAACCTACTGCTCATATTGCTCAAGCAGCAGTAGATCTCGTGGGATGCGCTACAACTGCCCAAGCAAAAGATCTTACAGACAAGATGTTAATGTGGGAACCCATTGAACAGGCCTTTCACCACCTATGGGCCGCTACCCATCCAGGCGAGGATATGACAAGTTTCTATCAAAGCCAATCTGAAGAAGCTCAAATACTTTCTGGAATGGTAGAACTCTATAATCGCCCAGTCAAAAATATGCCGGGGGATTATGTTCTACGAGTAGATCATCATGCCACAGCATTCCTCTACAGCACGAAAGTTAACCTAGAAAACTATGTAGGGAAAAATGTTATTCTACGAGTCTCTCCTCGTCCAAATAATCATTTTGCGTTTCCTGCCTATTTCGTCCTAGCTGTTGAATAAGTCACCTCATGCAGAGGAGTTCCAAAACGAATTCCTCTGCATCCAATGAATTTTTTACTATATTACACCTATCTTCTATTCTTCCCTATTCCCCGAAAGGATTTATAGCTTTCTTTGAAACGGCTTTGCCGGAAATATTTTCCTTTGCTAAACTTGCTTCTTCCTAAGGGATTTCCTTAAGGAACGTCAAGACACCCTATCGTATCCGATCGGATGCAGCATATGTGGGTGATTTTGGCACAACAAATCGCTTCACCTCAATGAGGGGGAGCCTAATATAGGACTAAGAAAAGAAATGGCTAAAGGTACCGTAAAGTGGTTCAATAAGACAAAAGGGTTTGGTTTTATCGCCCCTGAAGAAGGTGGGAATGATGTGTTTGTACATATCAGCGCCTTACAAAAAGCAGGCATCCAGCATCTAGATGAAGGACAAAACCTTGTCTATGAACTTACGACAAGCAAGGGAAGAACCTCTGCGACTAATTTAAAACTCCTGACAGACTAAGAATTCGAAGGAGCTATTTATGCGCCATAGAGCTTTTGCCTATGGCGCTTTTTATTTGCAAATATATATCTTGATTATCTTCTTTAACATCTCATCGACATGTTGCATCAAATAGGGGCGGCTCTTCTTGCTTCACAACACACGCGCTTTGAATGGCTTCACAAAGGTGAGTGGTTCGTTGAATACCGTCTTGACGATGTAATGCCATTCCAATCGCCTTTGCGGATCCAATTAACACGACCATTTTTCGCCCCCTCGTAATTGCTGTGTAGAGCAAATTACGTTGCAATAACATAAAGTGAGAGGGGTGGACTACCATGATAATACAAGGAGACTCACTCCCTTGAAATTTATGTACCGATATCGCGTAAGCTAGAGTTATATCATCCAAACAAGCAGAGGTATATAAAACTTGTTTATCATCAAATGCCACGACCAGGTCCTCTTCAATAGAGAGAACCTTACCAATATCTCCATTATATACCTCCTTGTCATAGTCATTACGCAACTGCATCACCTTATCCCCTACTGCAAACCGCTGTCCTTCTTTCCAATTAGGATTTAATGTTCTCTGTAAGCGATAGTTCAGTTGTTCAATTCCAATGGCCCCTCGCTTCATAGGCGCTAATACCTGAATCTGGTCAATCGGGTGAAAGCGGCGAGGCAATTTTTTCGTGATCCAATCGACAACAGAGTCCATCACTTCCTGCGGTTCCTCAGCCTTAGAAAACACAAAATCAGAACCTGGCTCATAAGCTAGTTCAGGAAATAATCCCTGATTCACTAAGTGAGCATTGGTGACAATACGAGATCCTGCTGCCTGTCGATAAATCTCATGCAATGTGATCACAGGTACTTGCCCCGAAGTAATCAGATCCTTTAACACAGCGCCTGGTCCCACACTGGGAAGTTGACATACGTCGCCAATTAGGATCAATCTTGAGGAGGAAGGCACAGCTGCCAAGAGACTAGCCGCCAACTGGGTATCCAGCATACTTGCCTCATCGATTAACAATAGGTCACAATGCAATGGATTCTCTTTATTATGAAAGAAGCGCCCCTCTTGAAAACTAAATTTTAATAGAGAATGGAGTGTGGAAGTAGAAAAATGGGTAATTTCAGCTAACCTCTTCGCTGCCCTTCCTGTGGGGGCTGCTAACAAAATACGAGAAGTAAGGCGACGATAAATCGCAAGGATTGCTTTTGTGATCGTACTCTTACCTGTACCAGGCCCCCCTGTGATTACCAGAATTTTTTCACGCAACGCAGTTTCCACAGCCAAGGACTGTTGTGAAGCAAATTGAATACTAAGTTGCGCTTCAGCCCAAGCCACAGCCCGAGGCCCATCTACAGAACGAAGGGAAGAGGAATGGGACAGGAGTCTATGAATATGATGCGCAATCGCCTGTTCACAAATCCAATATTTTCTTAGAAAGAGTTTTCCAGTTGGAGCACCCTCCCCAGCAGAAGGGATTTCTTGATAGACGATACGTCCCTCTTCAATAACATGCTGCAGACGTTCTTGAACGGAGACTCCTAATAATTGGGTTGCCTTTTCTTCAAGGGCGGAGGGATACGCACATGTATGGCCTTCTTGTGCTAAAGTCTGTAGTACAAATAGGATGCCTGCATCAATTCTGAGGGTACTTTCCTTAGGGAAGCCCATCTTTTGCGCAATCTGATCTGCAGAAGCAAAACCGATTCCCGCAACATCTGTAGCCAACGCGTATGGATTTTCTTTCATCCTTTCCATCGTTTCTTCTCCATAAGTACGATAGATGCGACGGGCTGAAGCAGGGCTCACCTCATGAGACTGCAGGAATAACATGATAGCACGAATTGCTTGTTGCTCTTTCCAGGATGTTGTAATTTTCTCGAGACGCTTGTCTCCAATTCCTTCAATCGCTAATAGCCTCTCCGGGTTAGATTCTAAGATTTCTAACGTTTTGACTCCAAATTCATCAACAATACGCTTCGCGTAGGTAGCGCCAATACCACGAAAGATACCAGAACTTAAGTAACGTAAGATACCTTCGGGATCTGTAGGGGTATCTAAAAAACAAGCTGCCACTTCAAATTGTACCCCATGCTGAGGGTGGGATATCCAGGCACCCTGAAGGCGCACGGATTCTCCTACAGCTACGCAAGGCAGCACCCCAACAAGAGTTACTAAATCTTTTTTTCTAGGCTGCTGTAGCCGAGCAACTGTAAATCCGGTCTCTTCGTTGCGGAACGTGATCCGTATGATCGATCCAAAAATTTGCTCCACAGGGCAAGTATGACAGATTCATTGAGGGGAAACAATCTGAAAATATATAATCTCCCTTGTGTGGATAGGATTGGGATTGGCAGCGTTGGCGGCTCTTCTTTGGGGATTAGCCTTCTTGGTCCCTAATATTTTATCTGCATGGCCTCCTATCGCGATTGTATGCGGTCGTTATGCATTTTTCGGCCTCATTTCTGTTATCTATTTGATCTGTCGAGGGCCGGCCAGATGGAAATCTCTATCTACTTGTATTGGGCCTGCCTCTATTTTTTCTTTCTGGGCAGGCCCTCTGTATTATTTTGGCACTGTATTGGGCATACGATTTGTATCTGCCCCCATGACGGTTCTTGTGTTAGGACTGATTCCCTTACTGGTGGTCTGGTATAGCACTTGGAAAGAAGGGTTATTGCCTAGAAAGCCCATCCTGATGATGTCGTGCATGATTATTTCGGGATTATGGTTAGTCCATGGGCAAGAGGTCGATTGGAGTTTTCAGGATCAGTCTATTCGCGAGTATGCGTTGGGTCTTGGAGGGCTCTTGCTTGCCTTAACTACCCTCACCGCCTACATCATACAAAATACACAATTCTTGCAGCAGCATCCTGACGTACGACCTATAGACTGGACTCTTGCACAAGGTGTCACTGCTGTAGGGTGGGCATTCCTTTTGGGGCTAGGTGCTCAATGTTTTGGGCTTATCGATTGGTCGATCTTATTTACCCATTGGGATATCCACCTTACATTCTGGCTAGGTAGCCTGGGATTAGGGGTTTTATGCTCTTGGTTAGGTTCGATCTTATGGAACCATGCCAGCACCCGTTTACCCCTATCCGTGCTAGGGCCATTTATGGTATTGGAATCGATATGCGGACTAACCTATATATATCTTTGGAAACATACGCTTCCCCATCTCCTCCCCTTTCTGGGTATGATGCTAATGTTAGGAGGGGGCTTGATCTCTGTCGTATGGTATCATCGTTATTGTAATTCCATGCGCAAGTCAGATCTATGAGCTTCGACACAAGAGAAGAAACTAGAGCCTCCCGGAAAACCATAGACCCAACTCGCCACGACCTAGGCTCCTAAGCCGCGTGCTACAGAACTCCCCGCCCTCTGTACCGCTATGCCCAAGGCAAAAAATGCAGCTCCTACTACGCCACTGGCAAAGAGACCCTTGGCTGTGTCATAGCCTGGATTCTCTTCATAGGCTCTATAAGCATCTAGCTGGCGTGGGTCAATGAGAATATGAAACCCAATTTCTTCTACGAGTTTAAGAGTCATAAACGCAATAAATGCAATACAACCAGGACTTTTCAGAACTAATTTTTGCATTTCAGAGGCTCCTCCAACGGCCTTAATTGCATCCATGTAATCAGGATAGGCTCGCCAGTTAATAAGCCCATATTTTGTAGCTAACAAAAGAGATCCATAGATCAGCCCTGGCCACTTATCGAGCATCAATCCAAAATGTCGACCTTGATCTGTGGATGAGATGCCAATAGCCTGCAATGTACTTGTCTCTTCTTCCATACCAAACATAAAGTCTTTGGCGGCAAAAGTAGGATTCCAAAGGAATAATCGTGCCCCTGTTTCTAGGAAAGAAGCAAAAGCACAGCCTGCCGCCCCCAAAGCTCCTGGATTAGACTGACATAATGTTTTGATCGAGCCTACAGACCTCTCATTCCAGAAGGTTGTATAGTTATTGAGTGCGCTGGGATTGAAGATCAGGGCTCGGAATGCCAGGATTCCCAATCCCGCGACAGCATTCATCACACCAGGACCTGCCCAATGGCCTCCTATCATCTTTCCATATCCACTCCAGGTATACTGACCCCAAAACTCGTGATGAACTTTGTTCTGGTCATTGTACACCAAAACACGCCAGAGACCAGTAATCGCCTCTTGTACTGCTTTCGTCGCGACAAGCAGGACTGCTCCTACCACTCCTGGATTCGATCTAATCAGTCCCTTCGTGCGCTCCCATGAAACCCGGTCATAAAACTGGCCATATGCACCTGTCGCACTGGGATTGAAGATCAGGGCTCGGAATGCCAGGATTCCCAATCCCGCGACAGCAT
>CAYLUD010000040.1:10510-11875 GCA_964386785.1 uncultured bacterium
TTGTACTGCTTTCGTCGCGACAAGCAGGACTGCTCCTACCACTCCTGGATTCGATGTAATCAGTGCCTTCGTGTGCTCCCATGAAACCTGGTTGTAAAAATTAGAGTACGTTGCCTTGGCGTGGTAGTTAAAGATTGCCGTTTCTACAATTGTTTTTACTCCATATCCAGTGGCCATAGCAAGAAAACCGGCAACCCCAGGATTATGACGCAACAGCGCTCCAAGATTCTGTAAATTGAGAGAACGACAACACTCTTTATATTGGGCTTCGGCTTGGGGATTGTAGATTAAAAAACGACCCCCTTGCACAACAAGAAAACTGACTGTCATAAACACAGCGGTCAGCAAACCAGGATATGCTACGAGTAGATTTTTCATGTTCTGTGGAGAAGGGTTCTGTATGAATTGTTGTATATGTTCTCCAGCTTCACCTCGATTATAAATCAATACACGCATAGCTGTATCGATCAATACAACCAAAAATGCCATAGTCACACCAGACTTAAGCAACTCTTCTAAATTATGTAGAGATGGGTCTTGTAGATAATTTTGAAATGCCTGCCACCTCCCAGGTGCAAATAAGAGGAATTCTAGTAAATCTCGAATCACATAGGTGATATCACGAAGCACCACATAGGGAACACTCTTCCAAGTCCATTCAGCTCCTAATCCATATCGCATCTGAAATGTATCCCCAATACCTCCGGAAGCAGCCCACCAATGAGGAACATTCGAGGGTCCCATACACCAACGAAGAACTGCATCAGAGGGTTTGCGTTCCTCAGTTCTATAGTGTTCGGTAGCTGTATGAACGGGATCCTGATCAAATTCAAAACAGTATAGCACTGCTTGATATAAAATTTTTTCATTTATATTGGCATTTGAATTGAGAAATGCAATAAAATTATTCGATCTAAATTCAAACAAATGATTTAACTTAATTAATGATTTTGATTCAATTAGTTCATTAAAGGCATCTTTTCCTGTGGTTTCAATTCGAGAATTTGAATCATCACAACCCTTTAGCTCGTCCCATTTAGAAATAAACAATTTTTCTATTATGTATTTTACCTCGTGTCGATAGGGAAGGGTAAGGTTTTTATTTTCTATAGCAGAAGCAATTGCAAGGCACTTCTCCCCTAGTTGTAACCCCTCTTTTTTTTCTGGATTCCATGTTTTGGTAGCTAAAGTTATAAAATCATTGTTCGTCAAACTGCTATTCATATTTCACCATATATAAATATTGTAAAAACATATTATAACAAATCAAAATCAAAAAAACAATTAATTTATATATGAACTTGATGTAACGTACACTTCTCCCCTCTGATTTTCTAGTTTCCTAGACTGCAGCTTCTCACCAAA
>CAYLUD010000041.1:0-11154 GCA_964386785.1 uncultured bacterium
GTCTAACAGATTCTGTCAATTAAATTTATGAATTTATTTTTTAGGAATGGTATAATTTTTTATGGAGTCTATTATGACAACATCGCAATCTGGCGTATCACCGGTACACATAGCTCATATACTCAATTACTCCAACTTTCCCGATACATTACAGAAGAAAATCAAGGACTTGATTGAAAGAATTTTCAAATCCCCATCCAGCATCCAGGGTTGGACGATCACGAAAAAGCTAGATTTGCGGATCACACTCTTTCAACAAGAATGTGCATGGGGAAAGATTTCAGGTCAGTTATGCGTGGTCGTTCGTGAACGTTCTGTCAAGTGGCAACGGGTTGTAATCGAGTCATTATTTTTACCCGTGCAAGATTTTGCATTAGGTCGTTATTGGATTGAACAAATGCAGCCTGTAAAAGAACCAGGCTCACTCTTCCTATTTGATGGAGTAAAGCGGATTCTAGAGTTTACAACTGGGTTTCTTATACAGGTGCAACATACTGCGAAACAGAAATCAGACCAGCTGTATAAGAGCCAGAACGATGAAAATGTTTATCAAAAATTATATAACTGCACCAAGCTCTATGGCAGTCACATCTTGACCAACCATATTTTATACCTGTATTTGGTGGATTGGATTAAGAAGGAATCAAAGGAATTACAGGAATCAAAGGAATCAAAGGAATCAAAGGAATTACAGGAATCAAAGGAATCAAAGGAATTACAGGAATCATTCTGTGTTGTATGGGATAAATTACTCTGTAGGTCAACCAAGCCTATTGATGTTGCTAATAGAATATTATTTGATATAAATTATTGTTTTCGTTTTTTTGGATTAAATTTTTTGTGTGACAAGCAAGAAAATGCAATTACTATTGCAATATTGCAAGATGTTTTTAGGCGTTTGGATGCAATTCATATCACTACACGTGATGAAGTTTGCACTACGATGAACAATTCCTTGTTACGATCACTTGTGATAGAAGTTCAATCGTTTTTTTTGAATCTTGCGCAAGCACATGAATCAAGTGATATTGATGTTTATAAATCCATATTAACACAGAGGATTCCATCACTAGGAAAATCAGAAAAACCAGTTGAGCTCCATGTTTTTGACGGATATATACAGAATGCATTAATCCAAAATCTGGGGGAGTATAGTAGTAAGCTTAGTAACCTGCATAGTAACCTTCTTAGATTGGAGACACTAAATGGATCTGAGCAAGGTTTTGCGCGCGCAGAAGATATCATCCAATATGGTTGCATATTGGATGATACTAAGAACCAGTTGCCTAGTTCAGATGAAAAAGAATTTCCCGATGTACAACAAAGCTTCCCAAAAATAGATGCAGATGGGTTTGCAATAAAACTGTCGCATACAGAAGACTCAATAATTCGAGACGCGTATAGGACCCTATTACGCGAGAAACAAAGTAGTATAATCCCAACACTTAAAAACGAGCTGGTAACACGCACAAAGATGCTCAATGAGACCTGGGCGTTGATGCAAGATTATGTAAAAGATTCTTGTGCAAACAGCTTAGGTAAACCCTTTCATGTACCTATGCATTGTATATATAAGGAAGAATGTATTTCTTATATCGGGCAGATGCCCCGAGCTTTTGCAGAAGAACCTGATTTTCGTAAGCAAATCTTAACAGAAATAGGCGAACTGTGTGCTTTCACCAAGGAAGCACTGGAATTTTACAAAAATGATAAAACAGACAACCCGCCGGATCGTGTACTGGAGATTTTGATTAAATTTCATGAATTGAGCCCTGCAGTACACAATCCAAAAATAGGCAGCAACAAATCAATGTATGGCTTTCTATTATATAAAAGATGTAATGAAAAAAATAATTTGATTTCAAAATTAAAACACAAGTTGAGTTTTGGTGAGTTTCCGATGGTCCATGCTATGGATTGTTGGAAGTTGCTATACGACACGATCTGCTCGGCTGCAGTATATAAGAACCAGTTGCAGCAGAGCGATTGTCTTATAAGCAAGAATTTCCCGGAATCTATTCGGGAGATTCTTAAATATTTTCCAACAATTAACTTTGATAAGGTGACAAGTTCGATAAAGAAAAAAATTGATACATGGCAAGAGAGCCACAGTTGCTACTCCATGGATATGTTGGATGCTGTAGTAGGATTTGCGGTTTTTGCTCCAATTATTACAGCTAAACTCGATTTTTTTGTTGAATGTGCCGATGAAAAAGAGGCGGCCCTTGTGCTGCAAGAATTGAACAACAATGAATGGGATTTCGTAGATATGTTGTACGAATTACAATGTGCCTTGACCGGTTTATTTGTTGTTTCAGGCAAGCAAGAGTTTATTCTTCCAAGTATTCGAATTGAAGAATCTGTAATGGAACAGTATCCGAAATTAGTAAGTCCTAAAGAGGAAATTAAGCTGGAAGTAGCATCTAGTTCCCATTTTGATAGTACAATTTCTGTCGATACTACACCAAGCTCTGATATCATAGCGAGACCCGGCCAATTGGATTGTAGTATGCCAAAACAGTGCAACACACAACGATCCATACCTAGCTCAAGTACGGATACGGAATTCCATCCAGTTGCTCCAAATAGCCATCCTGGTAGCAAGACGAAATCTACAAACAAGAAATTAGGACCCAGCGGGCAGAAAAAAGGCATGATGACCGGGAATAGTCACGAACCAACTGTACCGCTCCAAGCAATAAAAAAGAGCAAGTATCCACAATCGCATCACTCGCCCAAGGAAACGAGCAAAGAACTCATCAAATCCTTACTTATGTTTAACGGAAGAGCAGAAGACTTGGCGCAGTTGTTAGCATGTCACAACTTACCTTCTAAGGTTTCAAAGAGCAATCACATCATCATTAATTGGTATGGGTGCACCATTGCTTTTGGTACGGGTCATGGACGTAAGTATAAAGGAAACACTGATACTATGCATCGCATATGTCGCAAAATAGAGGGCATTGCTGCTGAACAGTCCATTCTTCAAGCAACACGCACCGATCAGAATCCAGAAGAGGAGACTCCTGCTGCCCCAAAAAAACATAAAGAAAAAAAATCAAAATAATGTGTTGCGACCTTTAGCCTGAGTAGGCTGGTTCGGTGCGCTTGGATTAGAAGAGAGTGGGGTGGTCGAGGAGTGCAAAGTACATTGGGAGCATCTAATGAGATGTTGATTTTCTTGAACTGCGATAGGATATCCACAAAAGGGGCAGGTATGGATACGGTATAGTGTACTACGAAATGGCCTGCGTAGGCGCCACCTACTCCAACACCAGACAACAAATAGGGCAAGAAGACAGATCCCAAAATATCCAAGTAATGCAGTTTTCCATGCGACATCAATCATAGTCAAAATCAATGTCTAGCGGTTCGTACTCGATGGTTGGAGGCAACTCTGTACACAATGATAGAGAAGAATTCCAATCTTCAGAGGGTACAAGATACAAATTAGGAGTATAAAATCGGACAATAGGCACTGGGACATCTCCAGATACAGGCTGAGAGGGAAGATCAATCTGTACGATGAGGGGACGTAAGGAAAGAGTAGATTCTCCTTGGTAAGGTGCCACATGAACACTACACAACAAGAGAATATGCACAAGCAGCGACACCCCTACACCAATCCATAAAGGAAGAGTCCATAAGGATGACTCATTGCGAAATACCATGCGTACTGCGTAATGATCACGCTCAATGTGTAGCAAGAGCCGCTCCTTCATTGTACATTAGGCGAATCGGAAGACCTATTTCTTGAGTGTATGCTAACAGTCGTAAAAATTCACCATAATCTACCGAGCGATCGACGCTGAGTACAATCGAGGGGGAGGCAGTTGGGTGATCGGCGAATAGATCACACACCTCTTGCGATAAAACAGTCTTAAATGTTTGAAGATCAACAATTTGCTTTCTGTTTCCTACATAAATTACATGATGAGCATCCATCACTACTAATAATTGTGTTGTTTTCCCTGTGGATGGAAGCTCGAGTTGAGGAGGTGCAATGGGTAAAGATTTGAATGGTAGAATATCGGAAGTAATAATAAAGAAAATCAACATCAATAAAATGACATCTACCAAAGGAGTCAGATCAATCAGAGAGGCATTTGGTTGTAAACTCGTTTTAAACTGCATATACCAGAATGTCCACAATTTCTCCGGCTACTAACTGCATTTCCAACACGATTCTTTGAATCCTAGCCACAAGATAATTATATGCTAATAAGCTAGGAATCGCCACAATCAACCCTGCAGCTGTTGTGACCAGTGCATATTCCATCGAGGCTCCAACGCGTGATGTGGAAATATCCATCAAGCCAGAGAGACGCATTTCGCTAAATGCTTGAATAAATCCAATCACAGTACCTAAAAGCCCAATCAAAGGTGTGATATGTGCAATCACGGAAAGAAAACGGGTATGTCTCTCTAGATCGGCGATCGTGGCTCGGCCTGTACGTTCCATAAAAGATTCGATTTCCTCCTTAGAACGATCATGCCGTAGCAGTCCGCTATGTACAATTTGCGCAACGGCACCCCCGTTCTCCTCACAAATGCGTACCCCTTCCACCACATTGTGTTCTGCTATCGCTTGTTTGACACGCATCAGGAAGGCATTAGTGTGAATTTCAGCACGGCGCAATATAATTAATCGCTCAATAAAAATAGCCATAGCTAATAAGGAGCAAAACATCAAAATCATCAAAATCGTGTTCCATTCAGAAAAATATATTGACAGTTCTTCCATTATGTAGTTCCTTTTCGTAGTTTCTGCTCCGCACGTAGAGCGGCAAGCCCCCCTTTCTTTATCATCGCTTCCCATTGTCTAGACGCCAGTTCGGGACGACCTTGTAATAGGTAAATCTCCCCACGTAAGCACATCGCCTCCACACAGACAGGATGATCGAGGCCAGAATTGATGATTTTAGATGAAATGCGCATTGCTTGATCAAGTTCTTTGGCTTCAAAGTGACTTTTTCCTTTCCATAACCATAATTCAAGCATTTGCATATCTGAAAGTTGTTCGTACCCAGCTTCCTCTGCGATATCGAAACACTGTAAGGCACGTTCATATTCATGATCTAATAATGCCAATTTTCCTTGCATTTGCCAGGCCAGGGAGAGGTATAGGGCATGTTGAATCCCAAGATCCTTGTAGGTCATGAGCAAGGAAAAAAGTAAAGGTTCGGCTTGGGCTCGTGCTTGGTGTTCTATGTGCTGAGCGGCTAGGTGATACATGGACTTAGCCACAACATCAGGGAGAGGCTCTGCCTCTTTTGCCTGTTGCATATGAGCATTGGTGGAATCCTCAAATGCTTGAATGATACGCAATAAATAGGAAATGCCTTCGTCTTTGCATCCAAGTTCGAAAGCACGCATACCCCGTTCATAAACGCTTTCATAGTAAAAATGGAGCGATTGTGCATCAGGACTGTCTATCCTATATAAGGATTCAAATAATGCGATTCCTCGATCCAAATAGGCTACTGCTGTGCTTGCCGACTGGTGCAAGCTCAATACATAATCCGCTACAATGGTCAAGGGAGATTGGGGGAATAAGTCTAGAAATTGTTTCAGGTGTGTTAATGCCTCGGGACTGCCCACTAGGTAATCGGAAAAGGAAAAGCAACGAAAACAACCGTCCGCTGCATAGGAAGAATCAGGAAATCGAAGATATAGGGAATGGCGATACAGATTGGCTTGATGCGCATTGTCTCCCAATGCGCATAGAGTTTCTGCAACAAAAAAGAGAGCAGAGGGGGTAAGAGCGTGATCACTTTCAGCTACCTGTTGTAATAGGGGAAGGGCTCGCTCAAAAGCACCTTGCTGAAAATAGAGAGAACCTAATAAATAGCGCGCTTCTTGTGTATGGGGGCCCTCAGGATCGAGCGCTAGGACAGTCTGGAGAGCTTCTTCAGCAATCTGGTTATCTTGAGGTATCGATGTGTGGCCCCCTTTACTACACCGAGTTTTTTCATAGAGTGCGGTAACGTAGGTGGGTAAAGAAGCATAGCAGGTTTCTGTGGCTTTATTGAGTAGAGCCATTTTCTTGACAGGATCCAGGGTGGCGCCAGCCCTCACGAGCAGAGCTTCGTGTTGCTCTGCAAAGGATAGATCCGTGAAATATTTTTGAATCCACCCTTCTACAGCCAGCAGATCACCAGGGTCATTGCACCACTGATGGCGCAAGATCGCTAACTTAGATAGAGAAAGGGCTGCCACAGGATAGGGGAGCAGTTCTTCGAGCATCTGTTTTGCAGCGGTAAAGGTGGCGATCCGTTCATTTGCAGAGATAGAAGTGGTGCACCCCGCCTGAATATAACACCAAGCGAGCTGGTGATAAGCTTGTAATCGCCATCCAGATATTGTTGGGGAGGGGCTAGACTGTTCATAGAGATGTTGTGCTTCGACATAGCGCCCCTGCTCATAAGCCACTTCCCCTTGTAAAAATGACCATTCAGGATATAAAGGATCCTTAGAAGAAAGATGCATTCCCATGCGATCTAACAGGGCCCCAGCGCATTCTACTTGATGGTCGTGTAGTAGGATGCGAGCCAAATATAGCGACCCTACACATAGAGGACGACCTTCTTTAGATTGAGCAACCAGATGGGTTAAGTACTCCTTAGATCTCCCCCATTGTTGCCGTTGGTAGTAATACAGGCCTAACTCCAACAAAGCATGATCGTAGTGAGATAGGTCCTTACTTCCGTCTTTCTGCGTATATTCTAATAGATATTGGATCGCTCGCTCATAGTCTTGTTGTTGTTTATAGCACATAGCCATCAGATATAAGGATTCTCGATCAATAGCATGTGAGGAATGTGCCCCTCCCTCTATATAAGAAAGGGATCGTACATAATCAGATTCTGCAAAAGCACACTCGGCCAGCGCGTAGCATATTTTTTTCTTGAGCAGAGAGCCCTGTTGCTCGCCTCTGGGAAAAGAAGATTGTTCTAGAGCTTGTAAGACCTCTTGGTATAAGGTGGAGGCTTCTCCATAACTCCCTGTTACAAATAGTCGCTTGGCTTTCCTTAATTGCCCATCAAAGTGTTCATCTAAGGCATAGGAAAGAGCTTGAAAAAGAGAAAGATCTTCTTTTGACCAGTATTCCATAGGGAACTCTTTCGATAGGTTCTTTAAAAGAAGATAGGAGTCTTCAGGAGAGTGCTGGGGAGCAGAAAGGCGAGCTTTGAGTAGTAGAATTTTTGGGGTTAAAGGAGGAGGGAGATCTCTTTGTAATAAATGATTTAATACATCGATAGCTGCTTCGCTTTCTCCTAAAGACTCACACACATGAGCCAGTTTCATAGAATATTCAATTAGGAGGGGCCAGGAAATTTTTTTTCCTCCAGCATCTGAATACGCTAGCTTCATAATCTGTTCTAAAGCACTTCGTGCTTCCACAAGTTGGTGATCATGGAGAGCTTGGTCTGCTGTGTTTGCAAGTTGCGCGATTGTGGTCTCAGTCTCGATCCAAAAAAAAGAAAGAGTCAGCACTGCACATCCCAGGATGCAGAAAGAATGCAATAAGGCCTTGTTCCTTGGGATGGAGTGCATCGTATAATAAGAGGTTTGGAGGGGCTTTACGGCAAAAAAATGCTTAGCCATGCGCAAGTGATCCCATGCGAGAGGGACAATATCATTCCCTGGTTCAAGGAGATCTTAATCCGAGGAAATGGTTGATGTCATCTGAAAACCGGATAGGGCTGAGTAAAAAATCAAAAAAAACTTGCAGAATATCTGAGATCAGACCTATGAGGGAGATGATAACCATCGCGTTTTAGGAGGCGTGAATTTATGGGACTTCGAGATACCTCTAATACAATGCGCGCGCTGTTAGAAGAAATTGCTGCAGATCTGCAAAAGGCAGAAGGTGGCAACAAAGCTGCAGCACAGCGTGTCCGTACTCATACGATCCGATTCGAAAAAGTAGCAAAACTATTTCGCAAAGAATCGGTGAAAGCTGCGAAAAGTGGAGAGATGGCTAAGGCTGCTCAACAACGTCGTCAAAGCAAGAAAAAAAGCAAGGCAGTAGCTAAGCCCAAGGCAGCAGCACCTAAAAAGGTCGCAGCACCTAAGAAGGCAGCAAAGAAAACTGTGCACAAAAAAAAGGCTAGCCCTGTTAAGAAACATAAGGCTGCTAAACCTAGCCATTTAGCTAGAAAAAGCCCTGTGAAAGGGAAAAAAGTAGTCAAGCGTTCTAAAAAAAGATAGATATTCGCCTAAATCAAGTTGCTATGTGTAGGCTGAGGGAGGTAGATACCAGATCGCCTCCCTTTTTTCTTTCTCATGACTTCTGGCTATGATAGACTGGCGTGCCTTATGTCTTTGCCCCGAGTCCTTTGTTGCCACTATGGTCGTTGTGGAGGTTGTTCTTATCAACATATGCCTTATGGAGATCAACTCGAACTCAAGGAACGAGCTGTTGAGGAACTGTTTGGATTCTGTGATCCTATTATAGGCTGCGAGGAGCCCTGGAGCTGGCGCAATAAGATGGAATTTACCTTCTCACAATCGTTGAGTGGGGAACGGTTTTTAGGCTTATTAGGTAAAAAGGGTCGAGGTAAGGTAGAACATTTGCAAGAATGTCATCTTGCTCCTACCTGGATGATAGAGGCTCTTGAAAAGACTTATGAATGGTGGAGCTCGACTCCAATACCGGCATTTTATCCTCCAAAAGGGTTAGGAACACTCCGTACCCTGACATTACGCGCTGGCGTCCATACAGATGAAAGAATGGCTATTCTTACCGTATCCGGTCTCTTAACAGATGAGGAAAAAGAAAGTTGGGCTGCAGTGCTCCCTGGGTATACCAGCTTGCTATTACGTACCCAACATGTCGCCCGCAAGCAGCCCACCTACTTTACGGAGGAGCTCCTGGCAGGTCGTGATCATATTTTTGAAGAATTATTTCTGGCTGATGGCAGCTCGATCCGTTGTCGATTACGAGCTCCTTCTTTTTTTCAACCCAACACCTTGCAGGCACAGCGAATCTATCGAGAAGTAGCTCAAGGAATCTCTCAGGATGATCACGTCTGGGATCTCTATTGCGGCACCGGAACAATGGGGATGTTTGTAGCTAAGACGGGCGCCTCTGTAGTAGGTGTAGAAACTGTTCCCGAAGCGGTCGAGGATGCCCAGTACAACCTTCAATTGAATCATATTTCCACAATGACTCTTCGTTTAGAGGATGCCAAACACTGCTTTGATGTGCAACCGCCCCCCTCCGTCTTGATTGTCGACCCGCCTCGTGTCGGCCTTTCTGATGAAGTCATTGCAGAGATTCAACGAGTTGCTCCTCCTAAAATGATTTACGTCTCTTGTAATCCAGCCTCTCAAAAAAAGAACATTGACGCCCTCGTTGAGTATCGCATTGCGCGTATCCAGCCTGTCGACCAGTTTCCTCACACACGGCATCTAGAAAACATTGTATTTTTAGAACACAAGGAATAGGTCCCATATTTCGCAACCTCTCATCCACTGAACAGATACTGCGTTTCTAGTTGATTATTAATGCGCTATTTTTGTATTTTATTTTTATAAAAAATTTATTTGTCCTCATGGAGTTTATATGAATGTTTTTGTTGGGTATCACTCTTTACATAATCCTACCTCCGATCCAGAAACGCTTGCAGGCCTGTTGCATTCGTTTTGTGCAACAGATCAATATTTCTGCGTACTCACGCCAAACAATGAAGAAAATGAAGTAGGGTTCTCTCTTTCCCTATGCAAGGCAATTTCGGATAGCGTGGTCGAGATCTTCTCGGAAGAACGCATCGCTGTCCCCTTTATACAACAGCAGAATTGTATTGGCATAGAATGGCAGTGGCTCAAATTGGAACCAAGGCTCACTCCATTATTAGAATTAATACACTCAACAAGTTTGGTTATTCTGTCAAAAAGCGAAGCTACCCTCGACTCACTACTAAAGGAATCAGGGGTACTCGAGAAGGGGGGGGAGGATACACTCAATACTGAGATAGAAGCAAATAATTTACATCAACAACCTTTGCATGGTATGACCCCAGAGGACGCTGCAAAGGCTATGATGCTAGAGGAGCGCATGTGCACATCCCAGGATATGCTACAACAAGTGTTAGGGAGTATCAAACTCCTGGAATCCATGAATAAGAGCCCAATAGATACGAAACCGCTGAGTGGTTCGTTTAGTTGTTTGACTGGTATTCGGCCCCCACAATCTGAGGATTGTTCTGCACTGATAAATAGTCTGTTAAACAGCCGGATCACATTCCAAGCCTACAAAGTTTAGAAGAGGTATCGATCAATGACTCCAAGTTCGTTGCGTTTTGATGGAACGAATAGAAAATTTTATTGAA
The DNA here is from genome assembly GCA_964386785.1 of uncultured bacterium. Classification (GTDB taxonomy): domain Bacteria; phylum Chlamydiota; class Chlamydiia; order Chlamydiales; family JAAKFR01; genus SZAS-3. The sequence goes on from CAYLUD010000041.1 coordinate 10,338, forward strand.
AGGATGAGGATCCTTCTCCAATAAAGGCTTATAGTTGAATAGATTGAAAATTTTACATATTGAAAACATAGTCTATCGCCTCGCCTAAGGTTTGAAAGTGTTCAACTACAGACTTGACTTTCTTTTTAAACCGAGCCCAAAACTTCTCGATCGGATTAAGATCAGGACTGTATGGTGGTAAAAAAAGAAGCTGACAACCAGCTTGTTCTATTACAACACGTGTTCTTTCAGATTTATGAAAAGACGCATTGTCCAAAATCACCACCTGACCAGGATGTAGCTCTGGAATAAGAAATTGCTCAATCCATAAATCAAAAAGTTTGGTGTTGCAAGTCCCTTGAAAACAAAGCGGAGCTAAAATTTTGGACTCACATTTCGCTGCAACAAAACTATCTCGAGCAAAACGCTTTCCTGAAATCTCTCCAAAAACTTTCTCGCCTCTTTTAGACCAACCATAGGGTGAATGCAGATAGGAATCGATCCCGCTTTCATCAACAAAAACAAGTGCTTCAACGGGATGCTGTCTTATTTTCTCCAAAAATAATGAACGTCTTTTTTCATCCCGTTCTTTGTAGAGTAAAGTCTTTTTTTTCGAGTAATTTTCAATCGAGCAAAGGCATTGCTCACCGAAGGTTGTGTCATGCCAAAATACTCGCCATATTCTTTTAACCCACATTCCGCAAGTAAAGAGAGCCGGGGCTAATTTTTTCTGCAACGTGACAAGAAAAATAATTTTTTAGAAGCTTATCTTTCTGGATAAGGCTTTAAAATCAAAGTCTTTTTTGATTTAGGGAGATGTTATGCAAGAAGAGTATAC
>CAYLUD010000042.1:0-11123 GCA_964386785.1 uncultured bacterium
TCGAACCTACGACCGCTTGCTTACCATGCAAGTGCTCTACCTCTGAGCTATCTGGGCCCAACGGAAAGGGAGAGTCTAGAAGAAAAAAGTAAATTAAATCAAGGGCCGACTTGGTGATCTACTTTTTCCCCTGTTTTTCCTCGGTGGTGACGATACACCACTCTTCCTTTGGACAGGTCATACGGGGACATTTCTACTGTAACCAGATCCCCAACAAGCACGCGAATATTACGCATCCTCATTTTTCCACAAAGGTGTCCTACAATTTCTTTTCGATTTTGCAAGCGAATGCGAAATTGCATATTAGGTAGAAGCTCAAACACCTCGCCTTCTACTCGGATCGTATCTTCTTTCGACATATTTTTTTAACCCTATTGGCATGGCAGCAGAACTGCCGGCTTACATGAAGTGAGCCACATTCTAATCGTAGCGTTTAAAAAAGAGCAAGGTTTGATCGACCAGAGACCCGCATGTGCATAAGAATATGTCTCCATAACTATACCGCAGTCTCTTAGATCAGAGAACCAAAACCAGGTATTCAAAAAAATTAAACAAATCAATTAACCAGAACGATGCACACCAAACTCACATGCGCGACTCTCGCAATTAAAAATAAAAATATAAACAAGTTCATCTTGCACAAAACCAGTCATGCATTTAAATATCTATTTTGTTACAATACATTGTATATTATGGAAACTCATGGCTCGTTTTCTTGTGTTTCCCGACCTGATCTCTCAGCTTGGGGAACTGCAATATGTGACCTTACCCGCCGAGTAGCGGGTGCGGTCGGGGATTTTTTTACTAACATTCCTGGTTGCTGCTTAAGAGGAGCACAGTGGACATATTCGAGGGTGATCAAGCCTATAGGCCAATTTACTATGAATTGGGTAGCGCGGCCTGTCGAGCAAGCTTGTATCTATGCTTGGAATCATAAGGGGCCTATTGCAGCCAATCTGGTCATTTTTGCTTTGATCTTGATTTTCTGTGGGTCGATGTACGGCTATTCACAGGTCGCAAAACCTCTTGTTATTGGGTTGGCTCCTGCCTTCGTGTTGGGATGCACTCTAACTGGACTTTTTCTCGTTACATTTGACTCAGATCCTAATGTGACTCCAAGCTGGAAAGCGAAATTATTGGAGTGGGACAAATCTGTTCCTGAATGGACTAAAACTGTTCTTGTTGCCTTGATTTCCACTGCTTTTCTCTACCTATGTGTACAACAGCCTTATGTCGCAGGAGCGCTCTTAGGTGCATCTTGGGGAGCATTTTTCGTGTATAAAAAAACGCATGATCATGTTGCAAAGAGGGACCCGACTCTTATCGTGGTGGAGGAGCTTCCCTATGTTCCGGACACAAAGGAACTAGAAGAAAGAATACTCAAACTAGAATCAAGATTGGAACAAAGATTGGAACAATTAGAGCTCCCATCCAATCCCCGTGAGTCTAATAATGAACCAGGGCCGAGCACTCCTCACTCTTCTCCATAAAAGATACACAATGAGCAACCCTATCAATAAAGAAAATTTTTACGAGAAGCTCTTAGAGTTAGGATCTCGATTACCTCCCTTTCAGGAGATTTGGCGCATCCCGGCTAATCGAGTAGAGGGATGTCAAAGTCTCATGTATTTACATACCTATCTCCAAGAAGAGAGACTGTATTTTGTTGCAGATGCTGATGCATTGATTTCTCGTGGAATTGCTGCTGTATGGATTAGTCACTATCAAGGGTGTTCCCCTAAAGAACTATGGATGCCGCCCCCCTTTTTATCTTCGTTTGAAACTCATCTATCTATGACGCGTACACATGGCGCGATGGCATTTTGGAATACAATGAAGCGTCATGCGGTTGGATTACTGTCTGCGACTAACAAGAGCCCCCAAGACACGTCAGAGATTCTTGTTCCCCTCCCGTAATTACTACGGTACCATCTTCTTCGATCCAAATGTTGTGCTCTAAGCGCATACCAAAGTCTTCTGGAAAATAAATCCCTGGCTCAATGGAAAAGCACATCGAAGGGAGCAGGAGTCTTTCATCTTTGATTTCGAGGCCATCCAAATGGGCTCCAAGACCATGCACTCGATGGTCGAGGTTATGACCTGTACGATGAATGAAGTAAGGCCCGTACCCCTGAGATGTAATATATTCTCGGCATACCGCATCGACTTCATAACCATGCACGGGTCTGCCCGCTTGAAACTGATTACGTATCCATTCTACAGTGATTTTCTGAGCTTCTCTTACGAGGCGGAAAATTTCTTCTTGTTTAGGAGTAGGTTCTCCTGCGACGATTGCCATACGTGTGATATCTGCATAGATGGCATCTGGCTGATCTAACTTGCACCATAGATCCAAGATCATCAGGTCCCCTCGCTCGATGGGTTTGGCTGTTGCTTTAGTCGCGATATAGTGTGGTAATGCAGTATGTTCTTGCGTCGCACAAATAGGACCTTCTTCGCAAATTGCATGATGTGCAGCAAATTCACTAATGACAAATTGTTGTACTTCATAATCTGTCACCCGTTGTTCTTTCGCGATACGGCTGTAAATGAATTCCCAAACAGCATCCACCGTGCGTTCCAGAAGTCGAGATGCAGCGAAATGACTACTCTTTTGGTCTGGGGTAAAACAACTCGTAGCCATTTGCAAGAGATTTTGAGAAGAGAGAACGCATGGTCCTAGGCTACGTATCCACTCTAACGTTCCTCCATCTATCAACGAAACATAAGGATTCATATTAGATGGAGAGTAGTCCATAAAGAGAGTATGACAGCCCTCTATACAGAGCTCGACTTGTTTCTGCAATTCTTGCCACGAAATGTAGGTACGCTGAATTCCAGGAAGATGGCTCAGCACGCCCGCCTCAATCTGATGCACAATTTGAACGGGTTCTCCAGAAGCTGGAATCCAATAAAAAAAACGACGTGTCACCAAGTGCGCATGCAATCGTAGCAACTGTACCACAACAGGATGACAAGGAATATGACCATAAATTAACCACCCCGCACTCCCTGATTCGAGTACATGTTGTTGTATGGTTTCTATCTGCATCATCATCTCTTATTTCGAAAACGTGCCAAAGTCATGAAAAAAGCACAACCCTTGTGTATGCAAAAGTACTTTTTTACTGATGAGATCCTTCTCTCTTATCGATTGAGGCATTGGAGTAAGACTGCGGCTGCGATGATACGTAGATTGAGTGAAGATTCCTCAAAGCGACTCATTAAAAAAGGAGCTAAATCTGTATTCCCAGCCCGTCCTAGCGCTTCTAGGATACGAATTTTCGTGTGCCGATCCGCGGAATGGTATCGATCGATAAGATAGGGAAATGCTGTGGCTTCTTTCGCCCAGGTGGCTAAAACGAGGGCTGCCTCTAATTGCACGGTCTCATCAGGATCTTGGAGTAGCGCTCGTACTTGATCAAAGGCTAATTCATCCCCTTCTTCTAGGTACATTTCTGCGGCAATTCCAGTCAAATCATAGGAAGTTTTTTTAAGAAAAGAACGTAGTACATCGACAGCCTGCGGATATTCCAAGATGGCTAAGAGATTACACATTTGCAATCGTATGGTTTGATTCATCACTTCTGGATAATTGACTACCTCAGATTGATGAGTTAAACGGCTCCGTACAATAGGATTAAAACCACGCTGCTCGATCATCAGTTGCTCAGGGCAATGGCGGAGAACGTGATCAAAGATACGACAGGCATCTTGTGCATTCACTCGTTGCCGAATCAACAAAGGAGCGAGATTCATTAATAGGTATGAATCTGTGGTTTGCTCGAACAATTGTAACGCCAACCGTAGCCCATAGGGGCCTGTGGCAGCGATAGCAGCTGCTGCCATCGCTCGCACTTCTTCTTTGCCATGGCTGATCCAAGGAGTAAAGGCCTGTTCTCCGGTGCGTCGATCGTGAAGAAGTAGAAGCCAAGATGCTGTAATACCAACTAAGGGATCTGGATGGGAAGCTAAGGGGGAAGCGATGTCACATACGGGGACACCCCCCACTTCTTTCACACGCAACTGACCTATCGAGCGAAGTGCTGCCGCTATCACATCAATATGAGAATCGCAGACGAGTTCTGCAAGTAGAGCGACTCCATTGGGTGAGGCATGAGCACCTAACCATTCTGCAGCCAATTGCCGCAACGCGGCCCTAGCATCATGAGCTAGGCGCTCGATTTGCACCATCTCTTCCCCCTCAGACAGTGCTAATAAAGCCACACGAGCTGCTTTGCGTTCTTCAGCTGCAATCTGTTTTTGCTCTACCATACGTAAGAGATCGTCTCGTGCATCTTCTATTTTCAAACGACCTATAGCTTCCATGAGTTTAATACGAATCGTGGGTTGTTTTTCTGTTTTGAGTAAGCTAAGAATCTCCATTTTCAATGGAGCATCGCCTAAAAGGCTGGCCAGTTCTATTCCTACCTGGCGCAGGGTGACATTCGAATCTCGCAACGCTTCTAATAGAAAATTCACTGCAAAGGCATCTTGGGAAAGGGCAGCCCCAATGGTTGCTAGGATGCGAGACGTAAGAACGGAGGAATCTCTTCCTTTTTTCAATACATCCCAGCAAAGATGCTCTAATAGGGAGGGATCATACGCCTCTTTGGGAAAGCGCAAAGCAAAAGCCTTCCACTCCACGTACATCGAGTCGATACGTCCTGCCTGACCTAATGCATAAAGAAGAGCCTGATAACTAGCTGGTTGATCGGGTTGGGCGTGAACCCACTGTTTCGCCTCTTCGATGGACCTTCCACTATCCCCAATGTGTAGATATGCTTGAATTTTACGTTCCTCTGTGGATATGGCAATTAAGGGCAAAGTACAAAGTATCCATCCCAACATCATGCATGTACGCATTCTATGCTCCCTCCTCGGAAGGGAGTGCAAGAGCATATTGCCCTGTGATCCAAGGCAAAAGAGTACGGAATCGAGGATCCGTACTATCGCGAATTTCCTGGTAGATCAGAGTCTCTGCCGTAGTAACAGGAATGTTCCAAAATCGAAATTGCTCTAGAGCAATACGACATTGATATCGAGAACGAGAGGCAATTCCATCATAACAGATCCATACTCCCTTGCCTCGTTGTTGTAAATCGATCGCTGTTTGTAACACACAGATATGCGCTTCAACACCTACGAGAATCCAGGTATCAGCTAATTGATCTGCAAGATGTTGAATTTCCAGATCGCCATAGCCAGAAAACGTCGTCTTTTCCCAGATCGGAGTATGTGGCGGGAGTTGCTTTACTAGGGCGTCTACCGTGCCCCCTAGCCCTTGTGGGTATTGCTCTGTAACTAGGATAGACCAGCCCAGACAAGGAGCTACGCCAATCAGTTGGGAGATTGTATGCAATAAGCGAACTGGAGACGATATTTTTGGAAGGAGTTTTTCTTGTACATCGATAATCCAGAGGCCAGTTTTCATGAGCTCCTAAACTGTTTCGTATGGGTCTCGGCAACCAATATTTTCTGCATCGCGCGTAAGGCTGCCTCTTTTGTTTCCCATACGGAAATGAATCGACCCTTATGACAAAAAACGGCCTCAGGCATTCCTGTGACTTTCTGTAATTCCTCTCCCAGCAATCCTGCCCATGGCAAGGGCATGGGGATCCTAACTTGCATGCGATGTTCAAGATCTGGCGGAATTCCCCTCAATTTCCAATGATTTTGAGAGGGCATAATGACAAAACTTGCAGGATGATTCTTCCCACCCAAAGCAAAAAAACTCTCTAACCAAGGGATTGCTTCGTCAAACACTAGGTATGATTCTTTGCTATCCATTTGTTGCGCTACAACTTGACGACAACTTTGGTTATATAGAAAGCGTACATGAAGACGTCGCAAATGGCCTAACGTAAAGTCTAAGGCTTCGTAAAAAAGGCGCTGTAGTTCTTCAGGTGAACTTCGATATTCAGCAGGAGCAAAATTAGCAATAACATGAGAAAATGTGCAGACGCCCACTTGTTGATTCGAGCGTCCATTATCATGATCATCTACACCACGAATAATAGACCCTTGAAAAAACTGATACTCCTCATCACTCAATATCTGTTGCTGTTTTAAGTAGGATAGGACCATCCCGGCACTACTGAATGGCCCTTGATAGGACACTTGATGATGGTCGAAACACTTGCGTTCAGGTTCATACACACCACCCACATCACATACATATTCACAAGTTCCGAGAAGATGAGGATCGCGCGTTCGACAGATACGATCCCGATCCACACACCCAAATAGAATCAGTAGGGCACAAGCTGTGACTTCATCTGCATGAAACATCCCATCATGGGTACCCACACTACGAGGCAGTTTTTCGTTCATAGAAACGTCACGACCATTGCATTGCATGTATTAAATAGAACTCCTAATTTTCTACTATAAAGAGCATTTTCTCCAAGAAAAAACTCTCATCACTTGGATTACAAAAATATCAGCCCCTCTATCTACTCTGAGAGCAGAAACCATAATTCCATTGCTGGATAGCTCGGTGTTCATGTTCAAAACCAAGTATTGATACAGAACCTGTAGATAAAACAAAATGTTTTGCTGTAGCAACGGGTAGGTGTAGCCATGCAACAGCTAACACTCGAAGAATATGGGCGCTAGAAAACAATAAAACTGTTTCCTGCCCCTCTGCAATCAGAAAGTCGAGAAATGTTTTTGCTCGTACCATCACTTCTTCAGGAGATTCTCCCCCTGGAGCTCCATCGTCAAAAACGTTCCAATTGCGCGAATGAAGCTGGATCTCTGCGGTTGTGATCCCTTCAAATTGGCCATAATTCCATTCTTTCAGCGCGTCGACTTGCATGGCATCCGGGAACCCTGCGAGTGCAGCAGTACGGCTCGCTCGAATAAGAGGGCTTGTGTAGACTTTTTGGAACGTAATATGTTGTAAGATAAGTCTCAAAGCTCGAGCTTCTTCTTCTCCTTCCGGCAGTAAGGGGATATCAGACCATCCCGTATGCCGTCTCGTCTTAGACCAGGCAGTTGCTCCATGACGGCATAGATACAGTTGGCGTAATCCCATACTGTGCAGACTAGAAAATTCGTAGAATTTCTTGGAACTTTTTTTTATAGACGATATGGTAACGGTGTGAGTCGTATCCATCTCCAACCTGGAATATATGATCTAGTGACGCCTGATGGCAAGATTACGCGTATCCTTGAAAAAACAGAAAATTTCTTACTTGCTGATGGGCGGATTGAAGAGATAGGCCCCAATTTCATTGGTTTTCAATTACCCAAAGAAGAGGTGCTATTCAATCTCAAAAGCACCTTAGCCCAACTAGGACTCCACGCAATTATGGAATTCTGGGAAGGGAATCGGTCCCATGGCATTGCAGAATGGAGAGTACGCTTTATTGCTCTTTCTCCTATAGCACGTAAGATGCTCTCTGTCTTACAACCTGGAGCTTTTGTTGGAAAATTATTCGCTAAAGACGAGCGTCGACTAGTGCGTAAGGTTCATTACTTTACTCGCCTATTTGGACAACTAGATCGCCATCAACGCCCCCTTCTTTCTTTAGGAGGTCCTCAGAATAGCTCATCTCTGACGATTGAAGAAATAGAAGGTCGACTTGTAGCCTTTCTTGCACTTCGTCGAGGACGTCTTGTGCTGCAACCTACAATCGAAGGGCTACTTGCTACAATAGGCAAAGGATTGCTCTCTCGCCTTCCCATGCGACCTCTAGTACATCTTCATCAGGAATGGGTACCTGATGCACCCCGGATGGTGGCAGCAGACGATGTTCTTCTTTGCATGACAGAACCCCTACATATTCGAACCGTATTTGCTCATGTTGTCGATGATCTATTACCCAAAGGGGTCTTGCACACAGCAGCAAATATCCTACAACCTGACACGATGGCATCGGGGGATATTTACGAATTATTCGGCGCCTCTCCTCAGGAGATTCACGATATACCTTTAGAGTTCTTTACCTTAGAACCATTTAAAGAACATGTCTTTTTTTCAGACCGAGATCAGTTGCAAGAATCACTTGAAAATAGTGCTATTATTTTTTCAGCTTTCGATACAGCGCCTGCCCCAAAGAATCACCCTGCAGCTACGTTTGTCGTGAAAGGAAGCCAGCTCCATTCCTTACATGCGGATGACTGGATCTGCCTAGACCCTCCAAAACAATGTTTTCCTGGAATTGCTCATGATACGCGACAAGCCATCTTAGCAGAACGATATGTGGAGGCTCAACCTAGTTATCCATTCTTAAAAGCCATAGAACAAGAAGTAATTACTAGCCAGGGAGTCCTCCTATCTCGCTATTTCCCATCCCCTCTTTTAAAGCGCATGCTGCTTTCTTATTACGTAGCATTTGCCTTACGAGGCATCTACTTTCAGATCCCTTCTCGTTCTCATGGTGAGTTTTTTTCGCAAGAAGACCGAGCCATGCTCATTGATTTGGTGAATTTTGGCACTCCGGTATTCTGGGCTGATCCCCGAACACAATCTATTCTACAGTACCTACAACGACCAAATAAAACATCAGGCATGTTTGTTCCATTAGATAAAAAGAAACACTTCTTAGAAGCTACATTTTTTGGCATCTATGGTTCTAATTTACTCTCCGGTTCCTGTGCTGAACAACTACATGCCTTATTTTCAGGTCTCCTTGCAATGAAGAATCGCCTACACCATCCACAATGCAACCCCAAAAGCTCATTGGCGCTCGTAACAGGAGGAGGACCTGGTGTGATGGCAATAGGAAATCAAGTAGCTCGCGATTTGGGGATTCTATCCTGTGCCAACATTGTGGATTTCGGGGCTAATGGAGTAGTGCATGAGCAACAGCAAAACTCCTATATTGAAGCCAAGATGACCTACCGTTTGGATCACCTAGTAGAAAGACAAGCTGAATTTTATTTAGATTTTCCTATTTTTGTGATGGGAGGCATTGGGACAGATTTTGAGTATAGCCTAGAGGAAGTGCGTCATAAAGTAGGCGCTCGTCCTAATGCTCCGATCCTACTCTTAGGGGACCCCAGCTACTGGCGCAGCAAAATTAGTTCGCGATTTCAAGCAAACCTACAGGCTGGCACCATTCGTGGATCTGAGTGGGTTAGCAATAGTTTTTTTTGTGTCCAATCTGCTGAAGCAGCCTTGTCTCTGTATGAAGCCTATTTCTCGGGTCAGTTAATTTTGGGCAAGGAAGGTCCTATGCATCCCGATGGCTTTGTGTGCTACACACCTTAGAATCCAAATTCTGTCTTCAGTGCGAAGTAGTTGCTATGTAATTTAGAAAACTGTCCTTCGTAGCAAAATCCATTATGGTACTCGGCAAAAATACGGAACTTTTGCCCAATATAACGTAGTTTACTCCACTCGACTCCCAGTGCATACGTTTGATCAATATCAAAATCATTTTCTTCCCAAGAGCAAAAATGCATCGCAAAAAATGGTTGTACATAGAGACGATTGAATCGATCACGACACCCAAAAAGGCGAATTTCACTGCCAAATTCCACATAAAACGGATGGGTATAAAATTCTTTATCTCTCCAAATAATATCCCCTAATCCAAGATAGAGTCGAAGCGCCGGGGTGGGCTGCCAGGAAGCAAATAAGTCGATACCATTGTCAGATAAATTTTTTCGTTCAAAGCCTGGATTTGAAAGGAGAAATTCATCACCAAGATGTGAGGAAAGATGCCATAGACGAAAGCGGTATGACCATTTGTTGACTGCGTAGGTCAAGAGGAGGGAAACGTAGAAGTCGCTATTCACCATTCCTGCTTTAGGGTGATCGAGATCGAAAACTGAAAACACCCCGGTCTCAATCCCAATATCGGCATCGCCATGCCATCGTAATACATCCAACCAACGGAAGAAAATAAAGTCATTTCCAAAAATGACTCCCCCAACATGTTGTCCGATCACACTGTCATTGAATCGAACCGATCCAGCGTTGGTGACCTGTCTCGGGTCAGCTACAAGAGGTTGAAAGAGCACTGAGTTCATGGGAAACCAGACACCACCTACTGTATCTTCGCGGCAAGGAGCAATGCATACTGAGGGGTAAGCACTAGACTGAGCGAGGTTTTCTCCTATGACCGCATCTGTTCTGCACAAATCAGTGACAAATGCATCACAAGACTCACAGACTGGGGTGACACATTGCACACAAGGAATATCATAAATAAAGTGTAAAATGCTTTCCGTGATCAGATCGTTTTTTGGTAGATGAAAGACATATACTTGTCCTCCTACGGTTAATACCCGCACTTGGAACTCATAAAAGTGCATATCTACAAGGGCTTGCACATACCCAGTAAAATACTCATCATCCACCCCCGACACATGACTTTGTGGCACCATATCCGCCCGAGCTCGTGGAATGGGGGGGCCACCACAAAGCAGCTGTGTTAATCCTCCATATACCACGTGTGGTGTGGTTATCAGCAATATACAATAGAACCAGATCCTCATCAGACTGGTTTATAAAGAAGCGATACAAGAAAAGCAAGGGACAAAAAGTACGATGCTAAGTAGACTGCAAGGCCATCATCAGGAGGACTCATGGAACACCCAAATACTAAATGGATGGACTATGCTATTGCACTCAGTCGTCAGGGTGGGCTAATTGAGAAATCGGGTGGCACGTTTGGAGCCGTCATCGTCTATCAAGGAGAGTTGGTAGGGCAAGGGTATAACCAGGTATTGAAAACGAAAGACCCTACATGGCACGCTGAGATGCAAGCGATCCGTGAAGCTTCTCAAACATTACAGACTCCTCATCTGGTGGGGTGCGTTCTATATACGAGCGCGGAATGTTGCCCAATGTGTTTAGCGGCTGCCTACTGGGCTCACATTGATTGTATTTATTATGCATCCACCACACAAGATGCTTTGGATTATGGCAAATTTGACGATATCGATATTTTGAAAGAAATCTGCAAAGAGCACCATCAACAAAAAATACCTTGTCTTCCTTTTATGAGAGAGGAAGCAGTGGAAGTATGGAAGGAGTTTACTAAATTACCTAATCGACCTCACTACTAATGCACAAAAAATCATAACCCGTGTACAGTAATCCTCTCTTGGGGCAATAGCTCAGCGGTTAGAGCAGCGGACTCATAACCCGTCGGTCCCTGGTTCAA
>CAYLUD010000043.1:0-9026 GCA_964386785.1 uncultured bacterium
TATTCCAAAAGGTGCTCTTTTTCAAGAAATTAGCATTCGCTTACGTCAAACTGGCGTTATTGTAGAATTCTTTTACTTGTTCCTTCGATAGATGCTCCGCGTACTCTAGATTGCCCTTCTTTGATTTTCGTACAATAGTGTGACCCGTAGGCGTATCCAAAACAACCCACTCATTATGAGTCAGCTCTGCATACTTAAAGCCCTGACATGGATTGAATACAATATCTCTATTTGAAGTAGAATCGAATTGAGTAACCTCCCTATCCGTAGAGGGAGCAACCTCCCTATCCGTAGAGGGAGTAACCTCCCTATCCGTAGAGGGAGTAACCTCCCTATCCGTAGGGGGAGTAACCTTAGGCTTTCGATTTTTTTTGGAGATGTTATATATACTGAGGCCGCAGAGTGCTCCACCTGCACTAATACCCCCTACTGCAGTAACCCAAAGACTTACGTGGTGCGGTGTGGCTCCTAACTTGCCAAGGAATGATGCAACGGGTTTCGAAATAGAAATAAGCCCATGAGATTGTAATAAACCTACACCTCCAAAAATCCCCAGTCCAAGTACCAAAGATCCCACAGCTAAAGCGAGATAGTACCAACCTTGATGAGTAGATAGATGATTGTTTGTAGGCGGCTTGTTAGTTACTGGTTTTGCTTCAGCCATGATTACCTTAATTTTTTAATTAACATAAATTGTAACGGTTTTATTTAAAGAAATTATAAATTTTTTCTTTTTGACTGGGTGGGTGGTTTCAAGGCATCCGTTCCGTTGGGTATAGTGATTAAATTTTTTTTGATAACTGATAAAGTCTCTTCTGGGACAAAGGACTAGGAGAGAAAATGGGCAAACCTTATTCGGTAGATGTACGCACACGGGTGCTGAACTATATTGCGGAAACAAAAGACAAAGTACAAGCTAGCCAAGTATTTCATGTTGGGCTGGCAACGATTTACCGCTGGATTGCACGGCAAGAAGCAACAGGCAATGTGAATCCCTCTCCAAAAAAGGCTTATAAGAAAAAGATTGAAGATGAGAAATTAAAGGCCTATATAGCAGAACATCCAGTATGCGTCATGATTTCTTATGTCAAACTGCCGTTATTTTATTCCAGATACATTGCCACTTCCCGTCCATACTACCCATCGCACTACTCCTATTTCCTAGTCCAATGGACTCATAACCTGCGGGTTCTTGATGCAAGTCCAGGTTCCTCTACCAATGAGGGCCACCTTACGTGACTGTCTGCCAAACAGCTTTTTTCAGCGCGATCCAGGAGGGTTATTTGAGAAGAAGAATAAGGTCTTGTAGGATGGCAATGGCTTCTTGCAGTTGGGGATCTGCTTCTTGGTAGAGAGCAAATTGGGCGGCGGACAGGGGCGTTGCTAAGTCTGCAAGAAAATGGCGATAAAAAGGATTATCACGGACCCGGTGTTCTGAGTTTGCACGCAGGATTGGTAGGTACCGTTGGTAGATCTTTAAGCGAGGTTGCAAGTTGCACGAATAGAGCCACCGGATTTGTTCTCGTTGGAAGGCGGGGATGTCTTCCAAGTCATCTTCGAAGTGTTCCGTGATCGCATCATTCGGTAGAGGATTGGATTGAAAGGCTTCTCCCATATCGGCATGAGTCAGCCAACCAGGTATGGTAATATCGGGTGTCACACCTACAAGTTGGGGACTCTTTCCGGACACAGTGTAGTAGCGTCCTCCCGTGACTTTCAACTCCCCTTTTGGATTTAATGCAGGGTGTTCGGTTGCATTTAACGTGAGGACTTGAAATGTACCTTTGCCGAAGGTCTGCTCCCCTACGACAATGGCTCTACCATAATCTTGCAAGCTTTGCGCCACAATTTCAGCTGCGGAAGCACTGGCCTTACTAGTTAAAATGACTAGGGGGCCATCATAGAGCATTTTGCCCTTAGTTTCTCGCAGATGTTCGATATGTCCTAAGTGGTTTTTGATCGAAGCTACAATCCCTTTGGTAATAAATAAACCGGCCACCTGTACTGCTTGAGCTAATACCCCCCCTGTATTTTGTCGCAGATCGATTAATACGCCTTTGATTGGATGTTCTTTACGCAGGCTGATGAGGGCCTCTTGGAGGTCCCCGCAAGCAGAATGCAAGGGGTCTTGATAAAAACTATGGAGGCGCAAAATCGCAATCATGCCTTCGCCGAAAGGGATCACTTCCGTCTTAAGACGGGATTCTTGAATGATGACCTCACCTCGCTCAACAACGAAATCTAATTTTTCTGTTACTCCTTCGATTTCTCTAAGAAGAGTGAGGTGGACGCCTGTGCCAGCTTCTCCCCGAATGAGATCCACTACATCAAGCAAGTCCATACCAATCAAGGGTTCATCATCGATCGTTAGGATACGATCCCCCTCTTGGAGCTTATTTTGCTGATGTGCGGGTCCATTCTCTAGCACCTTCACAATCGTGAAGCCTGTGAGGTCATCACGCAGTTGGATCCCGATCCCGAACAAGCGCTGTTGAACATGAATCATGAACTCACTTGCTTCCGAAGGGGTGAAGTAACACGTGTGGGAATCGAGAGCTCCCGCAATCGCTTTGAGGATGGATGAGTAGCAAAAGCCATTTTGCCAAGGTGGTGACCCAGCAAATAGGTACTCTTCCCAAAATAGTTCTCGTTTTTTGAGGCGTTCTACCACTTTAGGTTGATTCTCTGTAGGTAGCTGAGCCAAGACTTCATCTCGTTGATGATGGAGAGCGGACCAGCGTACATGGAGGCCCTCTTCTCCTAGGGCCCACGCCTTTGGATCTAGGTCTTTCTGATCAGAGGGAGTGGGGTGGGCGAGCCACTCTTTTCTCCGTTCTACTGCATGCAAGAAGGATTCATAGATTTCATGAAAGATAGAAAAGTTGCCTTCGTAAAACTCGATGGCTGTGTTTGCCCATTGTTCTGGTGTCCGCGTGGTTACGTGAGTCACCTCTTCGGCAGAAAAATAGAGTTTAGCGGGATCCAATTCTTCGATAAATAGGGTTGTAGCCAGGGAGATAACAGAAGGACTAACTGTCTTATGTGTGACATGAGCTGCCAACATCTGATCTACAATCGACAAGACATCTGTAGGAGATAATTGAGGATAACGAGCTCCCCATAGTGGGAGGCACAGTACGAACCATACGAGCCAGCGCAACGGTCTTCTCCTATTGGAATGCGATGATGAGCATTCCACACATAACCTTTTAGAATGTCCCGAGTGTACTGGAATAGAGGCTTTGTGAAAACCGAGAAAAAAGAGAATAGGGGCTTTTTACTAGGCTAACCTAGTAAAAAGCCTAATCTTTAGACAGCTTGTGGGTTCTTAACTTTTTTGATAAGGTATTCGCTTTTATAGCGATCGATTTCTTCTCGTCCGATAACCCAAGCGGCTCCTTTGCGAGCGCCCTTGATGGTGCCCGTGCGAGTCGCGTAGTAAATCTTCTGAGCAGGCACACCTAGTTGTTGTGCAACCTGATTCACGGAGAAGTACCCGGCATCATTATCAAAGAGCAAGGTCCCCTGGAACATCGATTTCTTACGAGAGTACTTGTTCTTACGGTACTCTTCGAGATCTCGAGGATCAATTTCCCAACGGGTATTCTTTGTTGCTTTTAGTTTATGTTGTTTAATGGCTACATAGATCGCTTGGCGTGTTACTTTGCTATGTTGAGCCGCTTCTGTAATGGAGAAGACTTTTTTCTCTTGGAGATCGAGCTCCGATAAGTTCTCTGACATAATAAAACCTCTTATAATTAGTAATATATTGCGCTCTTACAATTATTATCTCTCAAATTTTAGATTCAAGTCAAGGCAATTTTTAATTTTTGCAAAGGAGAGGGGGAAGTACAAACGCGCAGGGAAGTGTGCTTAACTGATTAAAAATCCAAAAATAACGCACCTATTATTACTAAAACCTTTGATTTATGGCAAATAAAAAATCAATGAGATGATGCAACTAAGACTAACGATCCACACAATTGCGAACCATGTAAATTAAGCTTTTGTAAAGAATAAAACGCTACAGTGAATGCAGCCGATTCCTAATCATCGAAGCCAAAGAGCTTGCTAATGCCTCCCTTGGCCTGGTTAAAGAGATCTCCCAGGGGAGATTTTTTAGCTTCCTCTTCATCTAATTTGAGAGTAGTAGGGGTACGAGAAACCCCTTCTCTGCCTTGACGCAGTTCCGGTTTTTCGATTTGTTCATTAAATTTGTCTTTATACGACTGTTCTACTTGGGTCCAGAAGGAATCCGTAGCTTTAATGGAGATGCCCGCATTGCGATCGCGGAAGTCTACGGAACGTTCTAGCCTCTTCTCTTTGGGATTGAATACCAACTCTTCGTTACCGACGACCAACCGTTTCTTTGCTGGGTCGATCACTAACGTCTTGAATGACTCTTGGCTCAACCCTTGAATGGCTTTTTGTTGTTGTATATGGAGTTCTTCGAGTGTTTTGAGTCGCAAGGTCTTTGCCTCAGAGCCTTGGTTAATATTATTTTTTATGTTTTCGCTCCATGTCTTTGTCGATGCCGCCGTTATCTTTTCGCTTTCCTCGATTGGAGGCAAGCCCTGCATCTTGACTAGGCCATGTAAGGCCGTGTAGGCTTGTCCTTGAATCTGTTCTTTCTCTGTTTCTGCGATTGCTGGATTCTCTAGTTTTTTCTTCGCCAGAGCATAATCCTGGAGCAAGATCCCCTCTTGTTTGGCAGCTTCTAGTAAAGGTTGGTATGGAGCCCGTTGTGTGTTGAGGAGTTCTAGTCGCTGTTTTAATTCCGTGCGGCTTGCCTGTATCTGCTGCTCCAGGTTTGCAATATGCGCTTCCAGCTCTGTTTTCTCTGCTGTAGTGGCTGCTGTGGCTAGTCGGGGTTGCCATTCTTGGCGAATGCGGAATTGTGCTTTTGCAATCTTCTGAGCACATTCAACCCGGCTCTGACCATATTGGTTGGCTTGCTGTAACACGCCTAGTTGATTGGCCACCTGATAGACTCGCGCCTCCCCCGGCACTAAATATTTCTCCTCTCTACAACTAATGATGGCGCATGGTTCAGGGGGCGTCAAAGCCTCGCGTATACGTTTCTGTTCCTCAGAGGGATTCTCGATATCTTTATATTTATTATATAATGCTGTGCACTCATTATCCCATTGTGCTGGATTCTTAAGTATTGTATCCTGAGCTTTCTGCAATGTTGCTCGTTCTGGGGAACTTGCTGGTAAGGAGGCAAGAAGTTTGTGCAAGGCGACCAGCTGAGAAGCTGCCGTTGCTATCGTTTCTGCCTTTCCAGGATTGGTTTGCAATATTTCGGATCTCTCTGCAATACCACTGGTGAGCTTTCCAATCTTATCGAGCTTGTCTTTGGAGTCTGCTTTTTCGAGTTGAGGCAACCAGTAGGATTGCAATGTATCCAGATGACGTTGGCCCACTGCTTGCCAATACAAACGCGCTGCCTTGTCTTGAGAATCCACCCAGAAGAGTGAATACGTTGCCTCTTCTGGCTTTTCGGTAGAGGCATACCGGCATGCCTCGAGATTCAAGTCTCGAGGGAAAGTAGGAGTGTTGCCCTCGTTAGGAAAGTTCACGGAGAAGAGCTGCTCGATGGCATGTTTCGCCTTTCTCATGTCTGTACAAATCAATTTCCTTAGCGTGTCAATCTGCTGCTCTACCTCTTCGTTGCGTGCCTGGCTCTCTAAATTGCGCAACTCATTGGCCCTTGATAACAAACGACCATTTTGAAAGTCTGCCGCTTTGATTTGCTTGGCTTTATTGCGTGACGCCCTCTTCTGCTGCTGATCCAACCAAGCGTGTTCTGCCTCGATGAGGTTTTTCTCTTTGCCCTCCGCCATATTCTCATATTGTTTCTTGAGGATATCGCTCGTTGTGCTGTACCCCAAAATGCGTGTCATGCGAGCAAGCATCTCCCTACGAAACGCTCGCAATGAATCATCTGTCAGTAACACGGATAATTTCTTATCGATACCCGCACGCAACCCTCGAGCAATCTCATCTTGAGCCTGTAGAGCTTGAAATCCAGCTCGCTCGAGATGCAGACGATCTTTGATCGCGACATCTTTCAAATCGGTCACATGATACGACTCTGTTTTGGAAAAGTCGGGGCGTCCATTATTGCCGTCGGGGACAATCAGGATACGTGAATGTTGTTGATCGATATAGTAATGACCCTTTCCTCGTACATGAGTAAACCGATCAGGATTTGCATCAAATTCAGCTTGTGCAAATTGGGTACGATCGCCTTGTTTCCTTACATCGTAACTCTGAGCACCCACCTTCATCGCATAGAATGCATGCAGTTGATCTTCCATCTGTGCTCTCTCTGCCTCTGTAATGTTGGTAGAGTATTCGACAGATTTCCGCGTTCCTGATCGATCAGCAGAGAATGCACGCCATGTGCCGGGATGGAGCAGGGCTAGGCCTGCAGTAGCGATTGTTTTGCCTGCAACATTCCCAATTGCCTTGAGCCAACTCCCTTCTTCTGTCTTCTCATGGACCTTGACAACATAATCAACCCCCTGCCCTCCTCGCACCACCCGTAAGGATGATTCGCTCTTCTCCGCATGCTGCTTCGATTGTTTTGCCATCTCTTGAATATCTTGGAATGTAGGAAAGGCGACTTGATTCACGACCTGCGTCGTGGCGCTAGCTTCTTGAAAGCGGATTGTGGAAGAATGGGGAACGTCTAACGGGCCTATGGGACTCACCATGGATATCTATCCTTCAATTGAAGTGTAATTTAATTTATTTAAAATATGAAATTAAAAAACGAACACAAACGAATTTATGATAACACGAAATTAAAGTTTGCAAACAGCGTTTAGTTCTTTAATTTCTTATTTGGAGTCATCTATGTCTTGAGATAGCAGCAGTAAGTCTAAGCAAGGCATGTAGTAAAAAATGGCTGACAATCCCCCCGCCCCCATTCTTTTTGGAATACTGTCAATCGCTTTTGAGAAAGCCCTCCCACAGTATGAAATGCTGTGAGGAGCCGCGCTCGGGTTCGCTCTTTACCTAACAACTCGACAGATCGGTAAAGGGGCAACCCTGAGGATTTGCCCATAACGGCCATAAACAAGAGAGGCATCACCTGCTTCTTATGATGGAGTCCACATCGAGTAGCTACAAGATGGGAGGCTCGTTCCATCGCAGGAGCGTCCCAGCGATCTTCCTCTTCCAAGGCCCATAACAAAGCCTGGAACATCGCAGCACTCCCTTCCGGAGTCAGCCCAGGAGCTGTGAGACCCTCCATAGATAGCGAGAGATGATTCACGAAAAAGAAGCCTGCGCATTCCATAAATTCGCCAAATGTTTTTAGGCGGGTATGGCACAAAGGCATGAGCCGTTCCATAAAGGAATCAGAGAAACCCCATGCCTTGAGGCGCGGCCATAGCTGATTCTCAGGAATTTGTTTTAAAATATATTGTTGATTGAGCCAATCCAGCTTTTTGACATCAAAAATGGCGCCAGAAACCCCTATCCGTTTCGGATCGAATGCAGACACCAAGTGTTCTAAGGAGTAGATCTCTTGATCCTCGGGCATGCTGTATCCCATAAGACTAAGAAAATTGAGAAATGCATCAGGCAGATAGCCGCTATCTCGGTAATAAAAGATCGAAGTGGGGTTGCGACGCTTGGACAACTTGCGTCCGTCCGTACCTAACAGTAACGGCATATGCATGAATTGCGGCGGCGTCCACCCAAAGGCCTCGTATAAACAAATATGTTTGGGGGTAGAACTGATCCATTCATCGCCTCGAATCACGTGCGAGATCTCCATCAGATGGTCATCCACCACATTGGCTAAGTGGTACGTAGGAAACCCGTCCGACTTCAGAAGGACCTGATCATCGACATCTGCCCATGGAACTTGAATACGACCTTTGATGGCATCGTCAAATTGACACTCCCCAGTTAAAGGAACCTTGAGTCGGAGGACGTAACTTTCTCCCGCAGCTTCACGACGAGCTACCTCATCAGGAGAAAGAGAGCGATAGCGACGATCATACCCTTTCGCGGACTGGCGCATCAGAGCTAATTCTTCAGCTGTAGCAAAACACTTATACGCCTTACCTGCTTCTAGCAGCTGGTAGGCATACTTCTGATAGATTTGGGTGCGTTCTGACTGCCTATACGGAGCAAAAGGACCCCCTACGTCAGGTCCCTCATCCCACTGAAGACCACACCAGTGCAGGGCTTCAAAAATACTGTTTTCATATTCAGGACGACTTCGTGTTTGATCGGTGTCTTCAATGCGAAGAATAAATTTCCCTTCAAAATGGCGAGCAAACACATAATTAAATAAAGCCATGTAGGCAGTCCCTACATGAGGGTCTCCGGTAGGGGAAGGGGCAATACGCACACGAACAGGAGCCTGTTTCTGAGACATAGCAAGCCATTCTAATGGATTCTTTCGATAATTGAGAAGGGAAATCCCGAAACCGGTATTCGTTAAAGAATTATTCGACTCTTCTTCTGTTGTACAGGAAAATAGACCCAGAGCACTTCACCAACCATTCCCTGATGTTCCCGGAGAACATAAAAGATCAAGTAACGAGCCTCTGCGATCCATTCGGCAAACCTAGGATACTGTGCAAGATGGATGGATACACGATGCAGACAAGCACTCACTTAATTATAAAATGGAAAATATTGAAAAAAAGTCAGTTAGATTAATAAAACAACAAAAACAGCGTCATCATTTTGGATTCGGAATCCTTGCCTGTATGTCGTGATCTCCTTTAAGACATGCTCCCAATTTACCAGCCAACCTAACATCTAATTCAATAGCTCTCAACATGTAGTCTTTATTGTTTGCAAGCTGAGGACATAAATTCAATTCGTACAATACCCTTTTATAAGGATCGATCGCATCACGGAAGTTCGGAATACTTAGCTCTTCAACCTCGTTACTTCTATCAACCTCGTTACTTCTATCGTCACTTCCATCCACCTCGTTACTTCCATCCACCTCGTTACTTCCATCCACCTCGTTACTTCCATCCACCTCGTTA
>CAYLUD010000043.1:9126-9608 GCA_964386785.1 uncultured bacterium
CTTCCATCGTCACTTCCATCCACCTCGTCGATACCATTTGTACGCATACTATCATGGACATAGACAGCGATATTGCCAACTACAGGAAACAACAGGATAATACAACGAAAAATAGACTTCTTTTGTATATGTGCATAATAGCGGTTAGCCTGAACCGTTTCCCGACTTAGAAAGTGAATAAAAAATTTTTGAAATAAATTGACTATATTACTCAGAGCACTCACCACAGGAAGACGGTCGCATACTGTAGTAGCCCGAACCCAGCCATTCATAGCACTCTTTCTCCAATCGCTAGAATTGAAATTCTGTAATAACAATAATACACAAAAAACGTTTTTATAAAAACATTGTACCAATAAAACAATATTTGTTACATTCAATTTTAATATGCTTTTGGTCTTACGAGAGAGATTTGGCCTACCACTCAGAATGTATCCGTTCAGTGTGGGTGACAAGATAAACGTTTATGTTTATGATGTTAG
>CAYLUD010000044.1:0-9425 GCA_964386785.1 uncultured bacterium
TACCTGTTGGACCAGCTACACCTTGCGAACCTGTTGGTCCTGTAGGTCCTGTTGCACCTGTGGGACCGGTAGGGCCAGGACTACCATGGGAACCTGATTTACCACAAGGGCCCTCCGGTCCAGTAGGGCCAGGCGGGCCACGTCGAGGAGGATCAAAGGTCCTCGATAATTGCGGAAGAACAGGAGTATCACCTACCTCAGCATTGAGAGGACATAAGGCGAGAATGATCGTGTAATAAAATAAATATTTCATGCAGTTTTTAAGCTCATCTTGGCCTTTATGGAATCTTAATTTTTTACACAAAATCAGAGAAAATAACAATTCTTTTTTCAAAAAATACACTCTATTACCTAGGTCTATCCGTAACACGAGAAATATCCAATAGGAGGAATAGTCACCCCATACGAACTCCTTCTTTCTTAATTGATAATCAATGATTTACAAGGATTTCTTTTGATACAGATTTCCAAGCATCACCACTGACAATCAAAGGCTTGAATTCTTTTTTTTATCTGAAGCTACTTTATGAACTAGGGAATCCTAGCAAAAAACATTCATTTTCCATAAAATCAGAGGCTAATTCATCATGAGCTCATTTTTGGCGATCCAGTCCGAAGTTCTACTACAAGACCCCTCGATTGAAACTACCAATCCACAAACTCAACAAATCAATATAGAAAGCGAACACGCTCCAATCACCTCTATCGGTTTACGTTGTTTAGGGGAACTTTCTTCCCATTGTATGTTGCATGATCAGGGACTAACTCCCACTGTACCTCCACAGATCCCTCACCTCCTTTGCAAAATCCCAGTGTTACAAGCGGACGATGCGAATTCATTGATCCTATATGTACGCAGTCAGCTCTCCGCTCCTACTCCACGCCCTTCACCTATAGATATGGTAAGAATGACAGCGATCGCTCGCCCCATGCATACTCTCCCTACAGCTTCTGCATCGAAAACTTCCTCTCCAGAAACAACATATCGTTTCCCCAACTTGCCCATTAAAGGGGCTACCATAGAAAATGATCGCCAAGAGTCGCGCGTAGAATCCGAAAAGCTCCCATTAAAAAACGTAATTCTGATCGATCAGTCGCCCATTCATAAATGGATTCATCCTGTCGGATTGTCTGTATCTCCCTTTTATCAAGAGCGCGATTCTTCCTCAGAACGTGAATGGGAAGAAATTGAAGAACAAGAAGGAGTAGGAAGAAAAAAGAAAACCTCTGTATTAGCTCCTTTTACAGATGCTGCCTCACCCCGTCCTGTATTAGAACCTCCAAAAATTGGTATTTTTGCAGTCTATTACATCCTAACTAAATTAGGAATCCTGTCAGATGCAGCTTCTCACTGGGAGTCTAAGCAATCCATCGAGGCTACCGACTCAGAAATGAAAGAATTATATCGAGCTCGCATTGCAGAACTCAAAAAAGCACTTGAGTATGAAAAAGCTAACAAATTATGGGGCTTAACCCTCAAAATGATGAATTGGATGATGGCTCTTACAGGCATCATCGCAGGCATTACCCTTGTCTTATCCGGAGTCGGAGCCATTGCTGGTGCATTGCTAATTGCTGGTGGTATTTTGGCGCTTACAAATCAAATTTTTGAAGTCACTGGTGTTTGGAATAAAATTGCTCAAAAATTACCAACAAACTCTGAAGAAAAACGAGAAGCAACCCTCCATTGGATGCGAATTGGCATCACCATTCTGTGCCTTGTTTTATCGTGTGCTGGTGCACTAGGAGCAGGATGGGGAGCTCTCAATGAAGCCATGGGAAACTTTATGGCGGTTTTTGGTGGGGTGGTGATGATGGGGAGTGG
Source organism: uncultured bacterium (assembly GCA_964386785.1). Taxonomy (GTDB): domain Bacteria; phylum Chlamydiota; class Chlamydiia; order Chlamydiales; family JAAKFR01; genus SZAS-3. The sequence continues at coordinate 1,826 of CAYLUD010000044.1, forward strand.
CGTGTGCACCATTGGACAAGGTGTAACTATGTATTTACACAAAGATCGCTTATCAAATTGGGTTACGCACCAACGTCGCTTAGCTATTCTTAAACACCGTCGTGAAGACCTCGTGGAAGGATTGGAGCATGGTGTAGAGCGCATGAAACAGTTATTTATCGATCTAGCGAAGCTATTAGATTTTGAATCTGAGATCGTTCGTGCAAGTCAACCCCTACTGAGTCGTTAATTATGAATCAATTTCAAACTGACATTCCCTTAACCCAGCTCCCTGGCTCTCTTCCGACAGAACAAGCCGCTACAGCAGCGACCACTATTGCTTCTCTCCTATGGAATCTAGTTACACCAGAAGGAACTTCGCTTCCATCACCTACACCTTCTTGGTCTTATGAACTAAAAGATCGATTCTCTCTTTCATTGACTGAGCATGGTACAGCTGCGCATTCTACATCTTCCAGTCCTTCTCGCTCGCGTGTACAGAAGCCTATTGAGAGTCCATTAAATTGCTATGCACAAGTACAATCATCCCGTGTTCCCATCAAGTCAACAGCTACCGTAGCTCCTACATCCCAGAGCCCTGTACCACCTAATCTTTCCAAAACTACCGTCACATCATCACTATCAAAGGAAAGCTCCCCTTTACCTAGCCCTCCTGCAGGACACGACCTAGCTACAGAAATAGGAAGTCGAGCGTATCGAGACGAAGCGAGTCTTCCTAAGCCTGATATTCGGCATTCCTCCTCTTTGCCTCACAGCGCGACTGCTCAAAAACATCCCTCTGTATTGCATCCAACAGTACACTCCCCCCATACAGCGATTGCACAATTTCCAGCTGCATTGCGATCAGATCAAGATCCAAGATACCAAGATGATCGGGACCATCAACGAGATCATCATGAGGAAGAAAGCCTAGAAATAGAAGGAACAGGTGCAAGGAGAACACAGCGTAAGGTAGATACTATCGCCACTCACCATTTTCAAAATATCTCTAGGCGAGCCAATACGAGCAGGCTTACCCAGGACCCCTACATAGATGAATTCCTAAGTTCTATCAGCCCTGCACTCTCCGAGGCATTAGGGAGACAAGCCTCTCACTTTGACATTCTTCTTATTTGTATTGCTCTGATGAAGCTAGATCTAGAATCGCAGGAAGAAGAAAAATTATCACGACGAGTAGAACGTACTGTACAATTACGCTATCTTGAAAAAGAAGCTGCGAATTTTAAATCTCAGGCTAAATCCTTATTATTTTCTCACGTAGGCGCAGGAATTCTTGGCGTAGTCGGGGGATTTTTACCGATCTTGGGCCTTATGAAAGGAGACTCTATCCTGAATGGATTGTCTGGCGTATTCAGCTCTCTAAGCGGAAAAAAAAGCAAAGATGTATTTGATGGCTTTTCTAAAATGATGCAATCGATTTCAGAAACTCAAAAAGCTTCTGGTCAAATTTATGGCACTTTTGCTGAAGCGGACCGCACTCGATATAACCGATTTGGGGATATTCACTCTAGGGATCAAGAAGAACGAACACGAGCTCTTGAGCAGTTGCAGGAAAAATTTCGTGGCATGGAACGCTTTCTTCTTGATTTACTGCAAATGCGCCATGATGTTGCAAGTCAACTATATCGCTAAATAAAATCGATAAGACGATTTGTATAGGCCAGGGTGCGACCCCAAGGAAATGCAATCTCTCCGATGCATTCATGACAAAAACGAGCATCCCATTCGGACAAGGGATAACTGACAGTCAGAGTAGAAGCACGAGGCGCTTCTGCTGCAATTTTGTTGCATAATCGTACAATGAATTCGTCTTCAGCTGTCGTGCCATAAAAATAAATCCATGTTGCTGAGGAAAAAGAGACATCGAATAAGTCCTGCTCACGGAATTGTATTGTACTGAAACCCCTCCAGCGCTTGACCCGTTCCGCACGTCGCACTAAAGCTGGCACTTGTTCTATCGATACAACACGACACCCAACAAAATGTACGAGCCAAAAGGCCAGTCTTCCTGTTCCCCCTCCCAGCTCATAGACGCAATCTGTTGAAAGAATTCCGACCTTTTTCATGAGATGGTCCCATGTAGTCAAAGGGGTTTCGCCATAGATGATTTGTGCACAAAACTGACGTACCGCATTGTAAGGGGAACCGCCTATATATTGCATAGCTAGGAGGACGTCCGTCCAAGCAAAGCTCGGAGAACGGACATAGTATGAGCACATTACGCGTCCCCATCCTAGCAACCGAAAACATGTTGCGCGTAGATGAAGGGAATATAATGCACACTTACGCAGGAAACACTGGCAACCCAAAAACAACCTCTTCTTGTATGGATTGCACCTCTTCTATATGAATGTCTCCCCAATCTCGCAGTTTATCCAACACTCCTTGCACGACCGACTCTGGCGTGGAGGCCCCTGCTGTTATTCCTAACGTAGAGACCCCTGCCAGCCACTCAAAGGAAAGGTGGTCCGCATCCTCTACAAGATAGGATGGGACTCCTTGATGTCGACTGACCTCTACAAGACGATTTGAGTTAGAACTAGCCTGATCCCCAACAACCAGGATACAATCGCATTCTTGACACATCGCACGTAACGCCATCTGCCGATTCGTAGTAGCATAGCAAATGGAAGATGTAGGAAGAGTTTCAATATGAGGGAATTTTCTCCGCAATGCAGAGACGATCGTCTGCACATCCTCAATGCTTAGAGTCGTTTGCGTGAGATAGCAAAGGGGTTGATTCAAAGGAAAAGATAAGGAGCCGACCTCTTCCACTGTTTCAATGATAGTGGTAACATCGGGAGCTTGGCCATATGTGCCAATCATTTCTACATGCGAGCGATGACCAATCAAAAGAATATGATAGCCCTGTTTGGCAAAACGTTTAGCTGCAGAATGAACCTTGGTTACAAGACCACAAGTAGCATCAATTTCAATCAAACCAAGACGCTGTACTTCTTGCCGCACAGAAGGAGGTACCCCATGTGCTGAATAAATGACACGACTGCCTTTAGGTAATCGCGCAAAATCTTCAATGAAACACGCTCCCATTCGCTCTAAACGCTGGACCACATGACGATTATGCACGATGGGGTGTTTTACATAGATAGGCGGCCCCCACAACTCCAATGCTTTTTCCACGGTTTGGATAGCACGCACCACACCAGCACAAAAGCCACGTGGTTGCGCTAGCAATACTTTTTTCATAGGAGCTCTAATACAAAGTTTATAGCATTGTGTTCACAACATACTCTAGAGAGTCTGCATAATCTCCATAACCAAAACAGACATCATCCGCAGTCAAATCATATAATAGATTTGGTTCTATACCAAGATTTTCTATAGGCAATCCGCTGACTCGGCGCGCAAGGGATCCAGTAAAATGAAACTCCGCAATGCCATTCCGATTAGGGTATGTCGCGGAGCATACATAGCCACCTGCTCCTGCAGTACATCTACCCATAAGAATTGCTCGTTGATTATCCTGTAAAATGGCTGCAAAAAAATCGGCACAAGAAAAATCTAGTTCATTAACCAACAAAAGGATTGGTTTGTGATAGCCATGAGACGGGCTCAATGGTCGTATGGTCTGAATCCCCATCAATGGAATGGGATCCGTACATAAAGCTCCAGCCTCCCATGAGCTCATCAATTGCGCAATAAACAGTTTTAACTCGTCAACAAACTGCAAGTCAGCCTGGTAACCGCTAAGATAAGGGGCTAGTTTTTCATTCGCATCACGATCAGAATGAATAGAATCGAGGAAACTCGCAACCTGTACTGCCAGGAATATTTCCTCTTGTGTTAGCGAAATAGCATGTTGTGGCACTTCTAGCGAGCGATCTGTTAGGGCTTGTAATAGCCCATATAAATAAAAAAGCTCCCCTCCCGGGTTATTGATTTGATCAATTACTAGGCAGTCTGTCTCTTGATTGAATAGAGAGATCAACTCACGAAAGGTGGTCAAATCTTGAGGACCTCCTAAAAAATTGGGAATTCTAAGATATCCCACCCGTTTTCCTGAGGATAATCGTGTCACATACGCATCAAACGGTTCCTCTGGTTTTGTTTCCCACTGCACCGAACCCAAACGGGGAAAAAAGCTATTACGCCGACTCATTTCGTGCGGAGATCCAGCAAGAGATGGGTGATGTGAAGAACAGGCCATCATACGTTTGTTTATAAATTGACCAATAGTCAGATCACCAGCAGGAGATGGACTGAAAGAAGCAAGGAAAGGTTTAAAAGATTGCGAGTCTGGTATCCCATTGGGAGTATAGTTCCAGATCATATGTACCGTTTTTTTCGCTGACGATCCCCAAGGTTGTACGCCTAAGATCACTGCTCCTTGAGGAACCAAAACTCCTTCTTCTCCACAGCGTAATGTTAGTTTTTTTTCAGCAAAGGCTTGTTCTGTTTCTGGTCTATTTTCTAATGCTCCCTGACTCTTAAGTCGATTGATCTCCATTTGAATAGGAAGATCATTCCATGAAAGAATCTCATCCCCAACGCGCAAAGACACGTTTGACTTTGGATCAATCGAAGCAACCAGATAACGACGGCCATGGGTCCCAGACACTGATTTGACTGTAAAGGGCAGTCGCGCCTCTTCCGTCGAGTAAAAAGAAATCCCCACATGATAATCTGCTAAACGATATAGCATCCGGCGTAGAGCTGTTTGAAATTCCTTGGCTGACATCGAAGGTCGAGAGACTTCCTTCAGTGTGTTCTGGAAAATTTCATTAAAGGAAAGATGGAGATATTCCTCTTTCCACGCCCTGGGAGCATACTTCAACTCGAGCGTTCTCTGAATGAATTGTATATCGTGTTCCCTCCATTGTTTGCGTTCCTTATCTCCTACAGGAATAAAACTCATGAATGAAATAACCAGTGGGAAACAGAGAACTAAGGAAATCCAACGCATTCTACCTCAAAAAAATACAGACATTCTAAGGAATCTCTCCTAGCCCGTCAAGTGTCTCTCATACCTTTCAGCATTTACTGGAATGTATTTTTTTCATTTATTCGTCACGAGTAATCAAAATAGGGGGAAATTTAGGGGATGCGATATGGTGCTCCTTGGAATGGCATCCCTTCAGTGGGGTACTTGATGGGAGCTGGGACGGGGGATTCAAACATCGATTGATATCCTTGTAAGAAGAAAAAAAGGTGTCTCTTCCTTTTCAAGTTAGAAGTGCAACAATCGAAAAGAGCCGGTTCTTTCAATTTCCCAAATTGTCACCATGAGCTTGAGAAATCGACGCCTAGGAGCTACCATACTTTATTGGCCCTTTTTGACTTGTGCTTTTGTAAGGCTGTCCAAGATCGCATCCAATCCTGATCTCGATGGATACATACTAAACAAATCGATACCATGCATATCCTGTTGCAGCAATCACAGATAAAAGTAGGATCATACAAACTAGGAGAGGGATTGTACCCAACCTTGCTATGTGCCCGAAATCCCCGCCTCCTTCTTTATTACATGCCGATGCGACTGCATAAAAAAGCTCTCCAAGAATCCTGATCCCTGCGCATCCAGCCACCACAATCTTTAAGACCAAACTGAGAGGATAGGGCATAGGTACATAGTGGGTCAGTGCGAAAATACCTACGGCCAAAACAGCAGAAAAAAGAATCCCCGCCAAAGGACCAGATACAAGGATCCAACAACTTCCTATATCCCCAACTTCTCTATCGAAGGGAAGCTGCGTATAGGCATAAAGATGACTGGTATGTAGGTGAATGGTGGCTGTGCCCCCTGAAACCATACGACAGGCAACGGCATGGCCTAACTCATGGATGAAAACATGAAAATAATTTAGCGTAATGATATTGAATATTGTGCTCCTTAGAATGGGGTCGAATACACATCCCACACATCGAACCATTCTAGAGGTATGATTTCTGAAATCAAAATAATTATCTGGAACATTTTTGTGTATTTCCACCTCCAACATAAACACCTACAAATAGTTATTTAATTAAAAATTTAATCAATTTAAAGTATTTTTATTTGACTGGCCCATGGAAAAATGGATTCGCCTTACATTTAGGACGACAATTCCTTCTCTTTTGTTGTATGCGGAAGGACAAAACTCCCTTCATTTCTATACTTTTGGCCTTCCTCTCTTTTGTTTTATGTATACGCTTGTTTTGCATTATTTCTAATGCAATCATCCCCACCACTAGAGACAGAACCGTTGTTCCGTAACCCAATACCACCGACAATCTAGATGCCACTTCTGATATCTTGCCGGGTATGGTGACCTTCATAACCCTCCCAGTCGCATCCGTAATCAACCGAGACTGTGGCCCCAAAATACTACCCGTTACTATCGCACCTATCCCTAACGCTGCCAGGGCTAGGGTTGCAACAACGCATACTATCTCCTCTTTATTTAGACCTATAAAACACTCACCATTAGTTTTATTATAATTTTCTGAAACAAAACTCATATAAAAACATCATTTTTAAGTTTTTAGTAAATGGTCTTCCCTTGCCTCATTAGTAACACCTAATAACTCCATTTCTATATTGTTGGCCTCCATCTCCTTTATTTTATGTAGACGCTTGTTTATCATTATTTCTAATGCAATCATCCCCACCACTAGAGACAGAGCCGTTGTTCCGAAACCCAATCCCATCGACAATCCTATAGATGCCGCTTCTGATATCTTGCCGGGTATGGTGACCTTCTTAACCCTCCCAGTCGCATCCGTAATAAACCGAGAATGTGGCCCCAAAATAATACCCGTTACTATCGCACCTATCCCTAACGTTGCCAGGGCTAGGGTTGTAACAACGCATGCTATCTCCTCTTTATTTAGACCTATAAAACACTCACCATTAGTTTTATTATAATTTTCTGAAACAGAACCCATAAAAAAATCCATTTTAAGTTGTTTAGTAAATAGAATAATAATAACAATAGATTGTTTTTTTTATTTTAAATTTCCCTTAATTTTATATTAAGGGATATAAGCCGGTGATATCCGGGAGGTTTCAAGGGTCTAGCCGAACACTTATGGAGAGAATAGGGCTAAATTGCTCACGATGTGGTTAAATCTGATTGATTTGTAAAAAAGATTGCAGCAGCTTCTTTTGTTAAAAATCCATGTATTCTATTGGACTCCAATTCTTTCTATTGTGGAAAAAATACGTCAGCGGAGAGACCTCACGCCCTCTACGCGAGTATAGATGGGCTCGCTCGGGACTCCTTTGGAGTCTATCCTTGAAGAAGGGAGAGAAAAGCTTCTTGTGGAGTTCTGAACCCTAAAATCTCCCTAGACCTTTGGTTCATTAGAGTTGCAACTGCCAAGATATCCGCCGGTGCATGAGGGCCTAACTCTGTTTTTTAGAAAAAAACTCTCGTAACTGCATGCTGTGCTATTGCACTCCCCTGATCATAGGTCAAGCTTTTCTGTGCTGTAGAAGGCGCTCTTTTTAGAGCTTCCTTAAAACCCTCGATAACACTTGTCCGTTGAAGCCCTCGATTAGAGAGATATCTATAAATCGCTTGCGCTGAAACCCAGAGGTAGGGTGCCTCAGGATATCGATATTGCAAATACCCAGCTACTTGCTCCGGAGAACAACGCC
>CAYLUD010000045.1:0-9267 GCA_964386785.1 uncultured bacterium
TCAGGGGCTCCTAATATCGTCTTTGCTACCTGTAGAGGTAGATGATAGTCGGAATGGTGCACGGTTTTTGCTGACCCAAGGGCTATATTATATTGCGTGGATACGGTCGTAAATGCATCGTATTCATCCGATATAATCATCAATTTTTGTGCCAGAAATTGAAGAAGTCTATACCAAGCTTGTTGCTGTTTTTGGTATGTATGGAGCCCCTCGGCATTCGAAATCTGTTGCGTTTCGATTAGGGATCGAGTCGACCCACTGATCAGATTGGATAATGTTCCTATTGTACACGCAATATGGCCCTTCTCTATGTATAATCTATGAAGCAGCTCTAGCAACGCGTTAATAGAAGTAACGCTTATGTCGGTAATGCCATGATACGTTAGGGACACCAGACGCTGTCTACTCGCTTGCCACAGAAGTTTTCGTAATACGGGTGTTTGTGTTGTAAATAGGTTAGGTGTGTAGCCTACCCCAAGCATGCGATCTGGGTGCCGAATCATCCAAAGAGCTACCAGGGAGGGGGTGATTACGGAGCTTTTGCCCCCCCCTAGACTTTCATGTTGAAATTGTCCTCCGCTAATCAATTGGTCTTGAATATGTTGCACCTGGTGTTTTGTGAGCAAAAAACCTAATTCATATTCCATTACTAAGAGGACTCGAGCAATTTTTTTTTCTTCTGCTGTTGCAGCATGCTGTGCCTTCTCAACATCATAGTGTTCTTGCTGATAGTATATTTGTGTATACGATGCCGCTTGTGTAATGAGGGTCTTACATTCTTTTGCATGCTCGTAAGTACGAACCAGTCGTTTTGCTTGTTGCAGGTAGCGATTATCCTTTAGGAATGTATGTAGCAATTGCGTTATCTGCTCCTGATCGCGGATCTTAACTCGATCCTCTAGTGAGGAGAAATTACCTATCTGGTAACACCAAAGTAGTTCTGATAAGTATCCATCTAGTGGGTCATGGGAAGTGGTGCGTACGCCCTGCATCGCAAATTCCATGAGACTGCCTATACTAGTTTTAGTTGTTTGTATATTTTCTCGCGCAATGTATATTTCGGACTTAATATTCCAGATGATATTATCAAATATTTCTGAGGATTGATCTGCTTTTGGTTGTGCAAATGGCACTCGCAGATCTGCTTCCATCTGTTGTACCATCACAGATTGGGGTAACTCTGTTTTAAGGCCATCTAGGATCTCGGAGACCGCTGGATTTAGTGCGCCTTGCTGGGGGAGTGGAGCTGTTACAGGTTGCAGTTTTGTATTAAAAAAATACGAGGGTGTCTCTATAGATAATGACAACTGATTCCAATTATATGAGGATGAGGGGGACGGAGCCGGCTTGATCCATTCATCCACATGTGCAGCATGATACCTCTCAATGGCTGTTTGGATCTGATTATCTGTAGGATTGTCTTCCGTAATATGCTGATGCTTGTTTTTGAGCTGCTCGAGGTATTTCACGGCATGAGCACCCATATGGAATATGATGTGGGAGGCGTTCTGTAACAGGGTATCTATCCTCTTCTGGTTTGCAATGAGCTTAGGGATTTCTTTCCATAGATTGAGTTGAGAGAGTTCTGTAGGAAAAAACCACCCCTTACACTCATGAACTAATAGATTTAGTTCATGGCAGAATACCTGTTGGGCTACCCCTTGTTTATTCCCAGGCTGCCAGGATGAAAAAGCTGTTATAATCTTGTCTACGGTGTCATTCCATTCATCTAACAATGCCAATGCATCCTGACAATAGGCTCTAGCGGATGCAAACTGATTTTGAATAAAGAATAGATATCCTAAGTAGAGAATTTGGGTGGGAGATGTGGTATGAAGTAAGAAGGTTCCTTCCTTAGAGAATTCATAGATCCAAGCTTCAGAGGATAGTTCTAATACACGGACGTAATTAGGAGCATGTTTAGAAACTGTTTTTTGTGGATTTGTTGCATTAGAAGATGCAGCTGCATATGTGCAGGGGTAGATCACAAAGAGATACTGATTCCGATCAAGATGTTGTAGAATATGAGCATGTGGAAAATAGAGATTCATTCCTATTTTAGGAGCCATCGCGTCAAATTGATATAACGCATATTGCGGATAGGTAAGTAGGCGCCATTCGTTGCCTGCTTTTGTATACACAAGGTCTATATTTGGGCCAATTAATACCCTGTCGCATTCTTGTGTTTTATTATTTAGAAGCCCACAGATAGCCGGGTGAATGTGTGCAAACTGCCAGTTTGGAGCCGTGCGCATCACAATGTGATTGGGATACGAAGGAAAGTGGAGAGTTACAGTATGGGTGTTATTTGTTAGAGATCCTGTTGCGATAAGGCGATGAGAAGTGTCAAAAAATTGTAATTGTAGTAATGCGAATGGACTAGATTTGTCACGCAGAAGCCAACAATCAGCCTGTTGCAGGAGTTGTGGTAGCTGATCTACGCACAGATGCTGAGGAGACATCCACTGCATGATTGTATTGGAGGATTCGACCCAAATATCGCGTGCCTCTTTTCGGTAAAATTCAATGGTAATAGTTTTTTCTTCATCTAAAATGGTGATTTGATCACGATTACCAGGTAATGGGGTGAGAGCATGTGGTTGTTGTAGCAGCATCATATTGATACCCCTCCTTTCTAATAATGCAGATGTAGATGGGTCGATCTGGTGATAACGTGATATGTTTTCTGCATATCCATGAAAGAGGTTGATAGGGGTATTCTCCTGGATCCATATCCATGTGGATAACTTTCCTTCTATGGTCGCCTGGCTCCATAGACCTGTAAGGCCTGTAATCTGGGGTAAGAGTAGAGCCAGATTTTCGGGTAGAAATTTTTTTTCGTGAGCCAGAAATAGAGACTGGATATCTGATTTGACATGACTTAATGCAGGGCCTTTTGGTTGCGCTCCCAGGCTGAGCCATAGTTGAAAAAATAAGATGATTTCTTGATCAGTAGGCTTCTCTTCTGCTCCAATGCGTAGCGCAAGAGCATAGGCAATATCTCGCTGGTCCCCGGTTTGTAGCGCATCCAATTGTATACTGGAAAGCTGCTTGTTGTACCAAGCCACCATAGCAGCCTTCGCCTCCTGGTTCTCGATGATTTCTATGCTTGTTGCACATATTTTTATACGCAGCGAAAGAGGAATCTCTGCATTCTGATAGAATGCGGAAAGGAAAGGAAATATAGAATGCGGATCTAACAAGGAGGCTTGGTGCAGAGCATCTCCAAAAAAGAGGATGTTGCAAATAAGGTTTTTAAAAAATGCATCATCTAGGTATTGAACCCCTTGCTGAGAAAAAAAACGCAGTCCTGAAAACACGCGGCCTACTCGATCTGTAGATAATAAAAGTAAAGCGCGCACTTCATCCCCTGAGAGGGGTACGCCTTTGTACATGATGGTGGGAAGGTCCTCCTGCCGGAGGGAGACTATAGTTGTAGGCGTATGATATTCCCCACTAGCTGGATAGGTATAAGGATTGTCTAAAGCATAATATGCTTTCGCTAGTGGATAATGGCGCTCATAAGGGTTGTCCACCCCATGGCGATCATATTTGGGATGTCTTCGCCGCTCCCATGGGATTCCTTTGTGTGTATAAAGTGTCTTGTTACTAAATTGTGGATAAAGTGTCTTGTTACTAAATTGTGGATAAAGTGTCTCTTCACTCAATTGATCGACTACTGACCCATCAAAAAGAACACGCAAAGCAGGCCCTGGCTCGACCGGATAGCTCATACCCCTGAATGGAGAGCGTAGGGTATTTGTGTCACAAAGAGAACTCCGCCACACATGTAGCATGTGAGATAGTGAGTAATAAGAGGATTCGCGCCCACCCACATCCTTATCCAATGAGATGGGCTCCTTTTGCTTTCGGATTGTTTCTTTCCATGCCCTGAGCCTTTCTTGCTTCACCAGGAAAGGATCTTGCTTCTTTTTAAAGGGCGATGGATCTTGTGTATCCAAACCGGCCTTATACAGGTAGGGGGAGAGCATCACCAGAAGGGTCATACGAGCTGTTAGTGCTTCCGTGATGAGAGGATCTGGGCTCTCCCGACTGTAGAATCGTGGTACAATAGGATCCTGAGATAGAAAAGCCTTCATCTTGCTGACTAATGTATGACCATGAGGTCCTAATTGAAGATGCGGGTCGTATAGGGCAGCCAATACTCCCTTAACTCCTTCGCTATCTGAGCGTTTAGGGTTAACACGCGGCAGAACATGTTGTATGGTTTCGAATAATTCCACAGCTGCCACGATCATAGAGACCGAGATCCCTTCCCGTTCTGTGTTTCCATAACAACGTAATAATAGATGCATCCATTGGAGACATTCCGAGACTATAGTTTTTGCAAATTCTATTTCTATGACACTTAGTTTTGTTAATTCATTTGTCAGAAAGGAAGAAAGGTGATTGCAGGTATGGCATAGGGAACTTTCTAATTCAGCGATACGATCTGCATCACGAGGATTGATTGTATCGAGAATGCCTGTGTATGTACATCTAGTTTTACCCGCTTGTATTACATAATTGTTCAAACTATCGGGTGCCAAGTTGGCATAGAGTTTCTGCTCAATAATACCTAGATCAAGCAGTATCGTAGGAGAGACTGCGCTAACTCTTTGAGGAGATATAGGGGGTAAATTCTGGATCACCTGATCGAATACATCGACTTGAGTAGATGCAGATGAAACAGCTGGTGGTTTATGACAATTGGTTCTTAGACTAGTGACGATCTGCCGTAGGTCGGATATATGGGTTGATATGCTTTTGCAGTCAGTTTTAGAAAATTTTGTAATGTGATCAACCATCGCCCTAGCGGCTCGAAGTAATAGCATGGATGAGTTGTAATCTAAAGGAAAGTCAACGGCGTAGCGCATCAATTGGTAACGGATCAGCCACCGTGCAATTGCGTGGCTAGGCCCGTCTAGACGTAGCTGCTGATAGGCTTGCTTCAGGTAATCTGTTGAGCAATCCAGGTCGAGTGGTACATACTTCTCACCTTTCAGCAAGCGAGCTAGCTGGAGTGCAGATTGTAAAGCCAACATGTTTTGCTCTTGGCTGCAGTCCTCTGTTTGAGTTTTGGTCATCACTACCAAACTCTGTACTAATGTGCGGAGCCCGATAAACTCATGTAGATCTGTGTCTGATTTGCTGTGTAGATTATTTGTTAAACATTTTAGGTAAAATATCGCATGTTTGGAACACGGCCAATCTTCTTGTAGAGACTGGATTGTCATGTCCTGTAGCGTTACACACCATCCATTTTGATACACTTCAGATGTTTGCATAAAAGCATCTAAAAACTTCTTTCTTTCTGAATGAATCTTCTGCACCACTATGACTCCGTACACGGTGGTCGTGTTTTCCAGGGCACTCGTTTTTAGTGTAAGGAGTGGCTTCCCTGCAAAGTCCGATATTTCCCAGAGTGGGGAGAAGAAGTCCTTGTTAGCTTTGGATACTATGGTAACAGCCATCGCAATAACTGATTGTGAAATTAATTCGTCAGATGTGGTGAAATATGTATTCCATTTATTCACATTCCATTCAATATACCACTCTTCTAACTCCTGAATGGTACGTGATTGTTTATCTAGATTATTTTTGATTTTTTCTTTCCAGTAGGCAGTCGCTTTATGCCAGATATCGAGTATGTGCAGGTTTGGCAATTGTTCAGTAATACGTGACTGCTCCTCTCTATCTGCCCACCATTTTCCGGTATCTTGATGATAGGACTCACACAAGGTAAAGGCGAGCTGCCCTTCTATCGCATTGAGTTGTTCAATAAAAATTGTCTGACGATTCCCCATTTGATCTGTGATTTCTTCTTTATAGGCCTCGCAGATCTTACGATACTTGTCCTGTACATCTAGTGTACATGTAACGACGGATTCGTCTGATTGTAATATGTATTCAATGCATGTTTTACAGCGTGTTACGTGTCTATTTTCCCATGCCTGTTGAAGCTGCGTTTTGAGGTTGCCATAGTCGTCATGAGCTTGATCCCAACATTCAAAAAAGAAGACCTGTTTCTCTGCAGAAAGACTGCTTATTTTATCTGTAAGAATTTTTCGAAAATCTGCTTGAGGATCACCCCGTATACAAGGAGAGATATCTTGGCTATAGATCGACAGATCATTACAGTTCTGCTGCCATAGAGCGCTGTCTTGTTCTGGATCGACTGCCATGATGTACTTTGCGATAGATTCTTGGTGTGTGCGACTCCATTGCGTTGTGAGTCGATCAACTCTCTCCTTCGTCATTAGGGGCTTCCAGATGATGTAATCAATGTCCAAAAAATGTGGATCATTGTCGCGATAACGAAATCGGGAGTAGAGTTGTATTGCTTGCTGAAAGCTTGTTTCTTCAAGGGTTATTATTTTTTGATTCAGAACATCAGACCATAGGCCTAGAGGGTGACCAAACCATTTGTTGGGTTGTTCCTTCAATATAGGATCGAATGCAGTAACAACCTGGTTGACATCGTTGTTTTCTTTTATTTCAAGTAATTGATTTGCTAAACCTTGCAAGCGAATTATCTGTTCTTGTTTCCATTTTTGGAAATACTGATCGTGCAGCCGGTAAGCAGTATATAATCCACCAGCTATCAAGGTTAATACAATCGCTGGATATAGAGGTCCTTTGATTTGAAAGGTCAATGCACTCAGGATACGAAATCCATGAGAATGGGAGGGGGGATTATAGTGGATGACTACAAAAAAAATCGCAGCTGTACTTCCAATAATGGTAAGCGCAAGAAGGATAGTTCCTGTTGTGGGTTTCCAATTTAGACATCGTTTTTGTGCAAAAAACGAACCATCTGCTTGAATATCTAGAGTCATTATCTTTTTTATTTAACATAAAATAACATAAAATAACATAAAATAACATAAAATAACATAATTAAATTAATTTCTATTTTTTATAGAAAAAATGTTGTGTTATCAAAAATAAAAAAGTCCTCAAGTTTCCTTGAGGACTTGGATGCGGAAGAGGTAGGATTCGAACCCACGGACCCCTCACAGGGCCTCCTGTTTTCAAGACAGGCGCATTCGGCCACTCTGCCACTCTTCCATAATAAATAAGCTGTTATGTCAAATTAAAACTGACGCAAGAAGTCTAACCGATTCTCCATAAATAAGCGAATGTCAGGTATACCGTACCGCAACATCGCAATTCTTTCCACTCCTATTCCCCAAGCATACCCTGTATATTGCTCGGGATTGATGCCGCCAGCTCGTAAGACCGCTGGATGAGTCATCCCGGCTCCAGCTACCTCCAGCCAGCCGCTACGCTTACAGATAGAGCAGCCTTTACCCTGACATCCAATACAGCGCACATCGACCTCAGCCCCAGGCTCTACAAAGGGAAAATAGCTGGGCCGTAGCCGAATAGATACATCGCTGCCAAATAATTTTTGAAAAAACTCCTCAAGCGTATCAAGTAAATCTGCAAAAGAGACGTGTTCATCGATATACAGTCCTTCAATTTGATGAAAGACTACATGAGAACGTTTAGAAATATCTTCATTACGAAAACATTTGCCAGGACTTGCCACACGGATAGGAGGGGATGAGCGCTCCATGGTGCGCACTTCCGCATTCGAAGTATGGGTGCGTAAGAGCAAATGATCGGTAATATAGAAGGTATCCTGCATATCTCGAGCAGGATGATTCTCTGGAAAATTAAGAGACGAGAAGTTGTAGTATTCTGTTTCTAGATTGGGTCCTTGCTGAACCGTAAAACCCATTCCTTTTAGTATGGAAAGCATCTCTTCCATGAGTTGCAAGATTACATGAGGCCTTCCCTCCCATTGATAACGGCCAGGTAAGCTGACATCTAGTTGATCAACAGCAAGTTGCCGAGTTTCTTCTGCTTGCTGAAATTCTGCCCACCGCTCATCAATCCATCGGGTAGCGTCCGCCTTAAGTTGATTGACCTCAGCACCTAACGCAGCCTTTTGCTCCTTCGGCAAGTCATGCAGCACCTGTAGTAAAGCTGCAATCTTCCCTTTCTTGCCTAGAAATTCCGTGCGAATGGCTGCTACTTCCGAAGAAGAAGTAGCTCGCTCAAGCGCACGTTGTAAAAGAAAGCGTAGATCAGACGAGTCCATCTAGTTATGCAGCTAATGCAGACTTAGCCATCGAAACTACAGCTTCAAAACCTTTAGGATCATGCACGGCCATCTCTGCCAACATTTTCCTGTTTAACGAAGCTCCAGCCAATTTCAAACCTTGAATCAACCGACTGTACGATATGCCATGCATCTTAGCACCAATGCCTACTCGAGTAATCCACAAGGATCGGAAGTCACTCTTCCGTTGCTTGCGATGACGAGTATGGAATGAAAGGGCACTCATGACCGCGTTTTGGGTCTGGCGAATATGATTCTTTCTGTCTCCCCAGAAGCCTTTTGCTCGCTTCAGGATTCGTTTACGGCTTCTACGAGAAGCCGGAGAAGAGGTTGCTCTTACCATTATGCTACTCCTAACTTTCTGAGATACATGGGAGCCAGAGTGCTATCGACTAAAGCGGGGCTACCCAGGTGATGTTTCGTTTTTGGGGATTTTTTTTCTAATTTATGGCGACGACCAGGATGGCGACGTACAAGTTTTCCCGTGCCTGTAATCTTAAACCGAGAGGCCACCGCTTTATTAGTTTTCATTTTTGGCATGAATTACTCCTTACTTTTTTCCTGATGGAGCTAAGACGCAAAAGAGATTCCGCCCCATGAATTTCGCCGCAGCTTCAACAACCGAAGTATCAGTTAGCTCTTGAACAAAACGGTCTACAACCTTCTGCCCTTGCTCTGGATATGCCATTTCTCGGCCTCGAAATGTGCAGGTTACCTTGACCTTGTTCCCTTTTTCAAGAAATTCTCGAGCGCGGCGGCTTTTAATTTGTAAATCGTGATCCGTAATATTCGGCTTCAGCTTTACTTCTTTGATCTTGACCTGATGCTGTGCCTTTTTACTCTCTTTTTCTTTTTTTGTCTGATCGTATCGAAGTTTTCCATAATCAATGATCTTGCAGACTGGTGGAACAGCATTAGGGGCTACCTCTACTAGGTCTAGTCCCTTTTCCTGGGCTAAGGCTTGGGCTTCTCGCGTGCCCATAATACCCAGCTGCCCTCCCTCCTCATCAATAACTCGAACTTTCGGGACTCGAATCTGGCGATTGATACGTAAATTCAAACGATCTCCTTCTATACTGTATGGGATATAGCTGACTCGAACAGCTGACCTCCACGATGTCAACGTGGCGCTCTAA
>CAYLUD010000046.1:0-9007 GCA_964386785.1 uncultured bacterium
TTATTTTATCATGAACCTCTAATCTCCGCTGGACCAATTTATGGGGGCAAGGTCACGACTTACCCTTGCGTAAGGCGAGTTAGTTATAGAGATGGAAAGACAACTCGCCTAGCGGATTTACATAAATTTCATAACAGCTAGCAACGAAAAAACATTTGGAGAAAGGCAGGGGAACCAGCTAGAATGCCTCCAACATAAAAGAAAACACCATGTTCTCCTCCTGTCCGTCCATCGCCATAGGTAGGCTGCTTTTGACAAAAACGATGGAATCACATATGGGTCTGAGCCAATGAGCAAACCGCTGATTATTGTTGAGTCCCCAGCAAAAATTAAAACTCTGAAAAAATTTCTGGGCGACAAATTTTTAATTGCTTCCTCTGTAGGTCATATCCGAGATCTACCGGCCAAAGGATTTGGCATTGATGTAGAGCATGACTTTGAACCTCAATACGAACTATTACCCGATAAAAAAGAGGTGATACGCAATCTACAAAAAGAAGCAAAGCACTGTTCCGTAGTCTACCTGGCTCCCGATCCAGACCGAGAAGGGGAGGCTATTGCATGGCATATTGCTTCGATTTTGCCTAAGGGTATCCCGTACCAAAGGACCTCATTCAATGCAATTACCAAAGAAGCAGTCCTAGAAGCACTCAAACATCCAAGAGAAATTGACCAAGACCTCGTGAATGCACAACAAGCACGTCGCCTCCTAGATCGTATTGTCGGGTACAAAATTTCTCCCTTATTGGGCAGAAAACTGCACCAGCGGTCAGGGATTTCGGCAGGACGAGTTCAATCTGTAGCATTGAAACTAGTCGTAGATCGAGAAAAAGAAATCGCCGCGTTTCGACCGGTAGAGTATTGGAACCTGGGAGCCATTCTGCGGAATGGGGATCCATCAAAAACATTTGCAAGCCGTATCTATACGATTGAGGGACGCAAAGTAGAAAAAGAGCTGCTACCTGGCAAAGAAGGAATTACTATTCCCAACCAAGTTACTGCAGACGCCATTGCGGCCCGTTTACAACGGGCTATCTACACCGTTTCCAATGTGGAATCCAAAGAGAAAAAAAGAAATCCAGAACCCCCTTTTATTACTTCAACCTTACAACAAGAGGCGGCGCGCCATTTTCGTTTTTCATCTAACCGCACGATGAACGTAGCCCAATCGTTATATGAAGGCGTAGACTTGGGGCAAGAAGGAGCAGAAGGATTAATTACCTACATGCGAACAGATTCGGTTCGCATTGCACCTGAAGCATTATCGGAAGTACGTCAGTATATCCAAAATACATTTGGAAACACCTTTCTTCCCGAATCTCCCCGCTTGTATAATACAAAAAAATCGGCCCAAGATGCTCATGAAGCCATTCGACCTACACGCTTAGATCATCCTCCAGAACGTATGAAGCGGTACCTGAATCGCGAACAATTCCAGCTGTATTCTCTTATTTGGAATCGTTTTGTTGCTTCTCAAATGAATCCTGCGATCTACGATACGATGACTGTGGATATTACCACGGATCAAGAGATTCAGTTGCGAGCTACTGGCTCTGTACTTCGTTTCCGTGGCTTTTTGACCCTTTATGAGGAAAAAGAAGATGAGCTGTTGGACGATGATACGCGACAACTTCCACCTATGGAAGTAGGGCAAGTGTTGACCTTGGTAGACCTCCTCCAGGAGCAGTGTTTTACCAAGCCCCCTTCTCGCTTTTCCGAGGCCTCTTTAGTGAAAGAGCTCGAAAAATCTGGTATCGGCCGCCCCTCTACCTACGCAGCCATCATGAGCAAAATTCAGAGCCGAGACTATACTACCAAAGAAAACCAGCGTCTGAAACCTACGGAACTTGGATGTGTCATTGCGGAATTTTTAGAAACGAATTTCCAATCGATCATGAATATTCGTTTTACAGCGGAGATGGAAGACCAATTAGAATTGGTAGGTGAAAACAAAAAAGACTGGAAGGCTCTGATTCGAGAATTTTGGAATGATTTTATTCCTGTAGTGGAACAAGTGCAGAAAGAAGCCTACATCCCTAAAGTAATGACCGATATTCCATGTCCTCTATGCGGAGAGGGCCATTTACAAAAAATTTGGTCTAAAAAGGGCTATTTTCATGGTTGTTCTCGATACCCTGATTGCGACTATACCGCGTCCCTACAAGAGCAAACATTCGATCGTAATGAGTACGCTGCAGATTTTGATTGGGACCAACCCTGCCCTCTTTGTGCTTCGCCTATGAAGGTGCGCCACGGCAAATACGGAGCCTTTCTTGGTTGTACCACATATCCCGACTGCAGAGGTTTAGTGTCGATTCCCAAAAAAGGAGAAGTCGTTTCTATCCCACAAGATGCCTGTGCTTGTCCAGCTAAGGGATGTACTGGTAAAATTGTGGGCAAGACATCTCGGTTTGGCAAAACCTTCTATTCCTGTACGGAATATCCAGCTTGTGATGTGATCGTTAACGACCTCGAGGAGCTCTCCACCAAGTATGCCCATCATGAAAAAACTGCGTACCAAAAACAGAGCTCTCGCGGAAAGCTCTCCCCCTCTACCGAATTAGAACGCGTGATTGGATCCGATCCTGTAACTCGAGGAGAAGCAATCAAAAAGGTATGGGAATACATTAAAGAGCATGGCTGCCAAGATCCCGAAGACAAGAGAAAGATTGTTCCTGATGGCGTACTTGCGGCTGTATTTGGATCTCAAGAATCCATTAGCATGTTCCAGCTATCGAGCCATATTTCTGCCCACCTCGGTAGCTCTACAAAGAAAAAATTCTCCTCTAAGCCCGCTTCAAAAAGCACAAAACAACCCAAAAAACGGAAATAAACTACCATGCCAAATGGATCTTCTAGCAACCACCATAGATGATGATGAGCCATTAGGTCTACAAAGAGACTACTTGATTTGAGGATACGTCTCTCGTAGCAACTACATCGAGCAACAAGAATCTATTGCGCTCGCCCTGTATCGCAGAGATGCGCAGCGTGGACATGATACTGGAGATTGCCAGCCTTACTTCCCTGTCTTCCTGAACATCGACAACCAGCCTATCCTTAGACAATTCAAGGTAATACCTGCAATGATTGTTTAGATCCTTCGCTGGACCTGAAAAAACATAGTATCCCAGCTCATCCCTCCCCAAATAAGCTCTCTGTATCGACGATTGCTGAGGGTTTTTGAAAAAGGGATTCCACCATGGTAGGCCTATTTGTGCATCCAGATGAAGCCCATCCTGATACCAGGATAGGCTCAGATCTGTCTTATCTGGAGAGAGAAACCAGAGCGTATTTCCATGTGAATTTTGGGGTAAAAAAAGGCAGTGCTTGGAAAGCCAATCGTTGATATAGATTCCTCGAGCAAGTCTTGGCTTTTGCTGAAAAGAAACAATCATATGTAAAGCGGGCAATGCTAGAGGTGAAGCAGGATCATTCAGTGGTGCACAGCGAGGGTCTAAGTCCCCTTCAACCCATAACAGATTGAGGGATCCTCTACCCTCGATCTGAATCGAATCGCTCTTCCATGCCACCTCGTCTCGATTGTCGAAGAGTTCTATAAGTGGTTGTTGCGTATTATCTATTTGATTGTTCTGTTTATCCATTCCAGGAAATGAGCGGGTAGAATAACTCACGCGACCGATTCCTACCCCCAAAATTGTAATCACCAAAATAGCACCGACAATTTTTAAAGGCAGTGCACTGGCTATTTTTCTTTGGTAGTACACCCCCAATCCTAGCAATATGCAAGCGCCTACTAACGCGATGACCCATAATGCTAATCTAAGAACAGC
Source organism: uncultured bacterium (assembly GCA_964386785.1). Taxonomy (GTDB): domain Bacteria; phylum Chlamydiota; class Chlamydiia; order Chlamydiales; family JAAKFR01; genus SZAS-3. The sequence goes on from CAYLUD010000046.1 coordinate 3,795, forward strand.
TGATTCCGATTGATGGGGGACAGAAAAGCAAAAGCAGTTGTTGGTAGAGGAAATCACGTATTGACACTGGATCAAACCATGTTTTTTTTCTAGTCTTTGCAAATTGTAGCAGCAATTTCAAGGAAATCATCCTGCTGATTGATAAGGAAGTTGCATGTTGTTACTGGAAGATGTTGGGAGCTCTGGACACTGTAGAGGACTAAATCCACTAGCTAGCTCTACATGAATAGGTAGCGCCCCAAACCAGAAACAATCAGCGTTCCATAAAACAAAGGTTTGGTTACTCGTTCCGTAGCATAGAGCTTCGATAACAAGTTTCCAATGGCTAAGGCAATCAAGGCTGGATAAAAGAGCTGCAGCACGGGTCCTAAAATTTTCGCAATACCTTCAAATTGAAGAGTAGAAATACCAAACCCTATAGCGAGAGTGAGAATCAGGGCCATAGGGTACGAAAGTTTATCTTTCGTGAGTGTTTGCACATATCTAGCAAAAATAGTAGCCAAGGCAATCTCAGTGGTAAATACGGCAAAAAACATAGCAATACTGACAATCCACCCAGCATAAGGACCCAAGACTTGTTGTGCGACAGCGGCAAACAAATCGTGACGAGGAATACCAACAAGAGCGTCGGAATAACGGGCTGCTAAATATGTCAATCCAAAGTAGGAGCATGCAATGAGGCTAGCTGCCACAACAGCACCACCTAAAGCGGCTCGAAAAATGCTGCGCTGAGAACTGCCCAACACAGCCACATCCTTTTCACGCAAGCAAGTCAGCACAGCAGAAGAAAAGAAAAAGGAAGCGAGCAAGTCCATAGTATTATAGCCTTCTAGGAACCCTCGACAAAAGACCGTTCCCATACCATCAGCACACACACCCATTGCTTTATGGCTAAAAACTCCTGCTAGGATAATCGCGCCCAAAGAAGTAATTAATAGAGGGGTGAGCACCTTAGCTAAGAGATCGAGAATTTGAGCTGGACGAATGGTAAATAAAAAAATTAAAATACAATTCAAGAAGCTAAACCCTATGAGAGGCAAGCCTTCCATATGTGGTAATAAGGTGAGTGTAGCATGGCCAATCGTAATACAGCGGGGTAGAGCTCCAAAAGGCCCAATTAAACATAAAATGATGAGAATCAGAAGGGCCCCGGGCCACTTGCCAATTTTAGCAAAGAAAGAAGGGTAGTCCCCGTCAAACAAAATAATGCTCAGCATCCCCAATAAAGGGACAAACACACCTGACAACAGCATGCCCAGGCTACCAAAGAAATGGTATCCCTGTGCATATTCACCAAGAATCAAAGGAAAAATAATGCTGCCAGCCCCAAAAAACATAGAGAATATGGCAAAACCAACTGAAATGAACCGACTCTTATTTTCTATAATTTCCATAAATTTAGAAATGATTCTACTCTATTTTCTTGTTTCTAAAAAGGAACAAATCGGACAAAAAAAGATTTTATGACCACGTGCGGGACAAAATGTTCGAGCGTAATAAATAATTTGCAAGTGAACCCGCCCCCACGACTCGCGAGGAAAACTTTTTTTTAAATCTTCTTCTACCCCAAGCACACTCTTTTTTATGGAAAGCCCCCATCGATGTGCGCATCGATAGATATGCGTATCTACTGGGAATGCTGGGATTTCAAATGCCTGAGTCAAAACCACTGAGGCTGTTTTTCTCCCTACCCCAGGTAGCTGCACCAATTCTTCAAGGCTAGTGGGTACAGATCCATGAAAATCGGCAAGAATCATCGCAGAGAGTTCTTGAAGGTACTGAGCTTTTTTTTTGGATAGCCCACAAGGTCGCAAGAGGCATTCCAACTCTTCTCTTCGGATTAGGACCATTTCTTCGGGCGTTGAGGCTTTGGCAAAGAGTAGGGGCGTGACCTGATTGACTCGAGCATCCGTACAGTGAGCAGATAGGACTACCGCAATCAACAATGTGTACGGTGAATAATGTAGTAAAGGGGGAATTGGGGAGGGGACATATTCATCTAATAAGGCTTGTAATCGGATTCCTTTCATTTGCCTACACAAAACGTGGAAAAAATCTTGCCTAATACAGCATCTGTTACATCTTGACCAAGAAGTTGCCCAAATGCTTGCACCGCAATGCGAAGGTCTGCTGTTAACCACTCGGGAGAAAGCCGAGTATGAAGCCCATGAATCAATCGGTCCAACCCTTCTTGAGCGTGAAGTAAAGCCTCCTGATGTCGCTTTGAAAATAAGAAAAGACTATCACGGACCCCGCTTCCAGTCCCGCCAGCCCAGGAAATCAACTCCTCTCGCAAGATCTGAATCCCCTGGCCAGTCTTAGCAGAAACAGCAATTTGATGTGGGGCAGCATGGGCTGGAATCTGAGCGGTTAAGTCGACTTTATTCCAAACTAATAACGAGCGATCCCAATCCCAATCATCAAAAAAGGAAGGAAGCGGCTGCGCAACATCTGCGACCACAAGAATTCGATCTACTTGGTGCATCCATGCTTTGGCTCGTTTGACTCCTTCTTGTTCAATCAAATCTGTTGTTTCCCGCAACCCAGCAGTATCCGTTAAACGAAATGGAATACCGCCTAAAACAATCTCTTCATGCAAAAGATCTCTGGTTGTTCCTGCAATCGGAGTGACAATCGCACGTTCTTCTTCAATCAAAGCATTCAATAAGCTAGACTTCCCTGCGTTTGGTGCGCCTACAATCGCAAGGGAAATTCCCTGGAAAAATGGTTTTCCCTCATCAAACGATTGAATCCACGCGGTGATTTCTTCGCGAATATTGCGCACTTTCTGTAGCGTTTCCTCCTCAGAGGCAAACTCTAAACCCTCTTCTGGAAAATCGACCCACGCTTCTAACAACGCTGCCAAGCCTAATAGTTGGTCTTGCAATGCATGAATACGGCTAGATAATTTCCCTTGCAGTACACGGTTGGCTTGCCTTAGGGCCTCTTCTGTTTTAGCCCCAATCAACTGCTGTACTGCTTCCGCTTGACATAGATCGATTTTACCATTCATGAATGCACGATAGGTAAATTCCCCTGGTTCAGCTAGGCGCGCTCCAGCCTGCAATACTGCCTGCAATAAGGTTTTGGTTAGTAGAACCCCCCCATGACAATGAAATTCGACGACATCCTCGCCGGTATAGGAACGGGGAGCTTTCATTAGGAGGAGGAGCACCTGATCGAGAGACCTCCCTTCAATGATCAGCTCTTTTACATGGGCAGTATGGCTTGTATATTCGGCGATCGAAGAGGAAAAAAAACGTTGCGCTAGGTCTAAAGACAAGGGGCCAGATAGGCGAAGAATGGCGATACCTCCTTCTCCAGGTGGCGTCGCAAGAGCAACAATTGTGTCATCTCCTTTCATCATGATGTAGCCAAATATTATAAAATCCTAATCAATAGAAATCAAGTTGACACACGTGAATCAAACATGAGACAACACCGCCGATATGGCTCGCTATATATTCTTATTTTCCCTCTATCTTTCTACGTATCTCCTGGCTGGGCCTACAGAATCGCTAGAGCTCTTGATAGCTGCTACACGGCAACAACTAGAGTGGCAGGAAGAGCTATTACTCCATACAAAACAATTTGAATCCTTGCGAGTTTCTTTTTTAGAAAGCCAAGACGACCCCGTCTTAGGAACAAGGATGGTACGACAAGCCATGCAGATTCACATGTTGATAGAACAAGCTCATCTAGCACACCTGTTTTCAGAAGATTTTTTAGAAGAAATCTCATTCTTTTACGATTTAGGGACCTTACATAGGATCAGCTCATGACCCACCTTCCCCCCGATTCAAGTTAGAAGGGCAAGGCAGAGATAAGCCAATAAGGAGGAAAGAGCTCTAAAGTTGGCCATCGTAATAGTGGTTGTTGAGTTTTTTGTTAAGCTAGCGATGTTTTTTTCTTGGAGCAGGCTCATATGAGCTAAACATAGGGTTCGCTGGGTCCATTGCACTTCTGACGTTAAAAAGGGTCTTGCTAAATAATAGTAAAAAAAATACAATTTTTTACAAAAATTGGGGTTTTACAATGGCTTCATGTATATCCGAAAAGACTGTCTCAGAATCAATACTGTGTGTAGGAAATGTAATGATCATAGCGGCTGTAGCGGCTGCAATCGCTTGCTTCGCATTTCAAATTAAAGGCGTGATGGGACAAGCTGTGGGGCGCCCACTCTTTGCTCTTAGTATGACGACAGGTTGTGTGGGAGTATTTTTCTGTCTCTCTGTTTACGTCATAACAAACAAAAAGCAAAACGAGGCAAACATAGTCGACTCGCGTCACCAAGCGCATGCTACAATCTCCAGCTTCAAGAGATCGTTGCTTATTGGCTTAGCTTCCGCCGTTACGCTACTCGCGCTAGCTATTTGCTTTCAACGCGGCTCATTGTCACTACACAGCTTTGCAAAAGCTAGTTTGATTAGCAGTGTAGTCTCAATGACACTTATGATACTAAACCATAAGTATTGTTCCCAGCCTCATAGTTCCTGATTCAGCATTTCTTAGGAACTGATGAGAACACATTCCATTTAGAACGCGTGAAAGTCTTGTTTACAGAGTTCCAGATTAAATTAAACTTGTATAGTTCTGTGGATTCAGCATGGCTAACGCCATGTTTATTCGAGTGAAAGCTTCCGCCAGAGCGACAAAGTCAAACAAGTCATTGTGCAACACGATTAGCTCAAGTCTTGATACACAAGATTCGAGACGAGAGGGAAGGCCCTGTACTGCCATGGGAAGATATGTTTCCAGATCAAGAGGAAAAGAAACAAAATGGGTATATTTTCCATATACTGGCAGCCTTTTTAGATGAAATTATTCACACACAACCACTAAAAAGTAGAAAAAACTAAAAGTTACCCTACAGTACCTTCCCGAGCAAAAAAGACGAGTTGAGAGTTTCCATGAAGTATGTGGCAAACTCTTTGTTTTTTGCAGATTTCATCAAATTTTAAGTGGCAAAAAAAAGCAATGGACTGCGAGAGCTTATCTTGGCGAGGCTTGCTAATTCTGATAGCAAAACAACCTGCTGAAAGATCCTCGTCGTGGTATCTATACTGAGGACCGTCAAAACCCATGCAACTGCTAAGGACATAGATCCAATCTTTGATCTGGTGAGAAATCAACACATCACCAAACTATCAAGCTAGTGTAACGCCAGTTTGACATAAGAAATCATGACGCATACTTTATGGATGCAAACTCTA
>CAYLUD010000047.1:0-8706 GCA_964386785.1 uncultured bacterium
GTGGAGCTGATTGTCGCTTATTATAATAATAACGGCCAGCTAAGGTGAGGAGTGCGGCTATGCTTATACATGCCGTTCCACTAGAGACCCCAAATAGGGCTGCACTCTTTGCATGGACAAAAGTTGCTAACCCACCAGAAATTGCCAGATATGCCGCAACAGCTGTAGCCATAAGCGCTATAGCTGTCAAAGGAACCACAACTCGTGGAGTTAATCCTGCATCAAGAATTTGATCCATCAGTCACCTATAAAAACGAATTATACAGAATCAAACAATTGCAGCACAATTAATAATTACTCGTATTGATACGGCTTAATCCAGTTTAAATCTTCTAATGAAACCCTAGCCCGAATAAGGACATCATTCTCTTCATATTCTTCCGATAGTATGGCTCCCTCATGCCGAAGTCGATGCACCAGAGCATATTGCGCCTGCGGGATGCGTAATTGCAGAATTTGTTTCTTGGCTGCCATCAATTCCATCATCAAGTTTAAGAGTTCGGGCAGCCCCTCGCCGGTCAGAGCAGAAACACCAATCGTTCTTGGGTACGATAAACGTAATTTAAACTGGATAGATCGGTCTTGACAGCAGTCAATCTTATTAAGAACTGTAATAACAGAATCTAAATTCTTTAAACCCAATTCTTTTAACAAGTTAACTGTCGTTGCAGCTTGTTCTAAAGCAAGAGGGTGAGATACATCTACCACATGTAAAATAAAATCATCTTGTATCGCTACCTCTAGCGTACTTCGAAAGGCTGCAACTAAGTGATGGGGAAGTTTGCGAATAAAGCCCACAGTATCCGACAGCAGAATTTCCTGATGATTAGGCAAAACTACTTTACGAGTTGTGGGATCGAGTGTTGCAAAAAGTCGATCTTCAACGAGGACATGAGCTCCCGATATTACATTCATTAAGGTTGATTTACCCGCATTTGTATACCCTACAATGGCAAAGGTAGGAATGCCTGATCTACGTCTCTGATGAGATTGCACCTCTCTCATTTCCACGACTTCATTCAACTCAGCATGCAGTTTTTGTAATTTTTTTTTCAGCAGACGGCGGTCTATTTCAATTTGTTTTTCCCCCTCCCCTTTTAAGTAACCGCCAGAAGCACGTTGCCGAGAGAGGTGGCTCCATAATCGTTTCAGTCTTGGAAATTCGTATTCCGTTTTTGCTAATTCTACTTGTAATTTCGCTTCACGGGTGTGGGCTCGCTGAGCAAAAATTTCTAGAATCAGCTCTGTACGATCCATCACGGGAACCTTCCACCGTTTTTCTAAATTACGTTGCTGAGCAGGGGAAATTTCCTCGTCGAAGATCAGAACAGCAGGGGGGCGATGGCTCAGAATTTCATCCAATAGCTCTACCTTACCCATAGGTAGAAAGGTAGAACTATCTAGCTGCCTTGCAATGTAGGCGGACCGCCCCACCACCTGCATTCCTGCGCTTTCTGCCAAAGCGGCGAGCTCATCAAGATGCTCTTCACAATATGGGATTTCGCTACCTTTTGAAGCTATACCCACTAAATACGCACTAAGAGGAGCTTCGCTATCTGTTGGCTCTTTTTGTTTCATCTTTCTCCTTATGAAGAGCAATCTGTAATCCATCATATGCCAACATGTACCCGTCTGGGAGCTGTGTCTGCACGGCACAATCCATTTCATGTCCTATATGAGTGAAATATGTCTTGCGAGCGCCAACGCGCCTGGAAAATTCAATGGCCTCTTGAACGGAAAGATGCATGAGCGATGGCGTTTCTCGCAATGCATTTAATACTAAAACGTCTACACCAACCAAATCATGAAATACATCATCGTCAAATTGTTTCACATCGATTAGGTAGGCAAAATTACCCCAACGAAATCCAGTCACTTCGTGATCTCCTTGAAGATAGGTCATATATTGAATAGGAATACCACAAAATATTACCTCACCCCGAGAAGAGGGGAGTTCTTCCAAGATAAATCTTGCCGTAGCCCAACAATCTGAGGGTCTCGGCGCAAACAAATGAGGACACCGTGCTTGTAGATGGAGAATCGTTGTAGAAGAAGCTAAAAGGGGTATCGGTCGCTTCTGATGAAAATTCAAGGGCCTTAAGTCATCAATACCAGCAATGTGATCAAAATGAGTATGTGTGACCAGGAGACCATCCAGGTGACTGATGCCATAACGGAGCGCTTGCTGTCGAAAATCAGGCCCCACATCAATGAGTAGACTTCGTTGATGGACCGTAAGCAAAACAGATGACCGTAGACGTTGATTATGAGGATGTAGAGACGTACATACTGAGCATGAGCACCCAACAAGAGGTACTCCTGTTGACCCTCCAGTACCCAAAAAAAGCAAGGCACCTTCCATGCAGACCTCTTGATTAAATCCCGAGTTATCCCATAACCTGATATTTCATGAAAATAGCTATTTTGGGAGGAGGGTTCGCTGGCATTGCGGTGGCCTGGCATCTGTTTCGGGAACTCCAGGGAGCTGCTCGTATTGATATCTTCGATCCCGCACCAGTCGTTTTAGGAGCCTCACGTATTTCCATGGGCATTCTGAATCCTTTTATGGGAAAGCAGGCTCGTTATGCGTGGAAAGGCGAGGAGGCTGTTCAGGAAACCCACGTGCTCCTCACCGCTGCAGCTCAAGCTTTACAAGCTCCTCTGATCCTTTCCAAAGGCCTACTTCGCCCTGCATTAACAGAAGAAGCGATTCAAGAATTTCAAGTTAGAGCGCAAAAATATCCTAAAGAGGCTCTATGGTGGTCTTCTACAGAATGTTGCCATGCCATACCAGGATTATACTTACAACTGCATCAGGGGGGGCTATATTTTCCACAAGCCCTCACCGTTTCCGTCGACACATATCTTTCAGGATTATGGAGAAGTGTGGAGTGTCATGGTGCTCAATATTTAAAAATGAGTGCCCTCACAGAAGCTCTTGTCGCCGAGTATGATCATTTTATTATGACGATTGGCGCTCATAGTCGTTCCTTACAAGCATTAGCGCCACTACCCATCACGCGTATTAAAGGGCAAATTCTTGAATTAGAATGGCCCTCTTCTCTCCCCCCATTACCTATGAGTCTATCTGGAGAAGGACAGATCGTCATGACACAAGGCAATCGATCCTGCTTAGTGGGAGCCACGTATGAAAAAGAATTTACGACAATGGATCCAGATCCTGAGTTTGCACGCAAGGAGATCCTGAAAAAGATTACTCCTTTTTTCCCTGCTATAGCAAACGCTAAGACGATCGATTGCCGTGCACGCATGCGTGCTGCGGCTCCGAATCACCTACCTCTTATAGGGCGCATTAATGAAAAAATGTGGTTTCTAACGGGATTGGGATCTAAGGGATTACTCTACCACGGGCTAGCTGCTCATCAATTGGTGCGGGCCTTACTTGCTAACAACCCAGGTCTTATTGATTCTGAGTTACGCTGGACCCCTAAACAATCTTCTTAAGCACCCCATACCACATACCATGTTGTACTAGATGCCGATGGCTAGCCAGAACAACCCGTGGTCTTGTTGCGCGCTCCTAAATAAAGATAACTAGGCCTCATGATGGGAGTTCCTTTTCCTTCTCTTGCCTCACATCGTTCATAAATGATTTGCATGACAATCCCCACTATGCGAGAGATTGCAAATAAGGTCGTATAATAAGCAGGGTCTTGAATACCCGCAGCATGGAGAAGAGCTCCCGATATTGCATCTACGTTGGCGTAGGGGCAATGGGCTTTTCGCTGTTGTAATAAGGGGGGCACGATGTCACGCAATACAAGAGCCATACGTATATAGGGATCTTCTGGATAGTGTCTTTCTCCATATTCATAAAATAAGGTGGCTCGCGGGTCTTCGATGCGTAACACAGCATGTCCAAAACCATAAATCAATCCTTTTTCCGCTAACCGTTGTTCCAGAATGACTCTCACTTGTTCAGATGAAGGGTTTTCTCCTAACTGCTGCACAAGATCCCGCAACAGAAGGAATGCCTGCTGATTTGCTTTTCCATGACGAGGCCCTGCAAGTGCGTTGACAGCCGAAGCAATAGAGGCATACTGATCTGCGAGCCCAGAGGCTACAGATTTACCTACAAAGGTAGATAAATTGCCTCCTCCATGGTCATAGTGAAGAAGGTCAAACAACCTCATGACCTCTAAGGCTTCCTGCGAAGAGGTACCTACAATAGGAATGGCAAACCGATGTAGATACGATGGGTCCGAGGGTATGTGACATGGTGCATTTCGATGATGATTGATCACATGGGCGCCTAACAGAGGCACTTTTGCAATCAGATTGAGTCCATCTTCTTTATAATCACCTTGTTTTTCAAACATACCCAAGAGAAGAATAGCACACGATAACAGCGCCATAGGATCTCCCTCCCTAGGCAACTGGTGTAGAGCTCGTACTGTTTCGGGAGTCAATACGGCGCGCTCGAAGAGCTGCTGCTGAAATAGACGCAGCTCTTGTTGTGAGGGAAGATTGCCATAGTACAGTAAGTAGATCACCTCTTCACAAGAGTAAGAAGAGAGGGATTTGAGCTCTATATCGCGGTAGCGGAGACCTTCGTTAGGATCCAAAAATGAGGTAGGACAATAGCCTACCAGCACTCCCCTAAGGCCCGTTTCTATCGTGTTAAGGGAAGAATTAGACAAGGAAACCTCCTGTATGTGCTAGATCACGCTCCTCTAACAACTCCTGTATCGACTGTTGCATTGCCTGCTCTACGGCAGGCCTCCACAGAAGTTCTGGGACAAGAGCACACCCCTCTTTCGCTCGATAGGTATGGGGTCCACCCACTACTATGTTTTCTGGCCATCCATAGGAATTCCCATCACTGCAGAGGGCCGTCGTAAACCAATGGCCTGGTTCAGTAGGAATCGATATATGACGCAACCAGGTAAGGATCCCCTGCGCTGCAGATGCAGCTGAAGAGCGGCCCAAGCAATCCATCACTCTTGATCCCCTTTTGCGAACAATATCGAATAGAGGCCCCTCCATCCAAGAGGGATCTTCCAACCATTCTTGCCAGGCAAGACCTCGGACCATCGCATGGCTCACATCGGGCACTTGCGTCATAGAATGATTCCCCCACACAATCACTTTCATGATTTCATGCAATGCACAACCAATTTTTCTGGATAATGCGGCAATGGTACGGTGTTCGTCTAAAGTCATGAACGCATGAAACTGATGGCGAGCTAGCAAGGGAGCATGGTGCATAGCAATAAGAGCATTGGTATTACACGGATTCCCAACTACTAAGACCTGCATACCTGGATGCCCTACCCGATTGAGAGCAGCCCCCTGTTCTACAAATATAGGTCCATTATCCAATAAGAGCGCTTTACGCTCCATGCCCGATTGTCTAGGTTTAGAACCGATCAGGATCACAAAATCAGCTCCTGAAAATGCATGATCTAAATCTGTAGTGCACTGAATATCAGAAAGAAGAGAAAAACAACTATCCTCTACCTCCATGGCAATACCTTCCATTCTACGCTCAAGTCCCGGTAGATCATAGAGACAGACCGTAATGGGTTGATCTGTCCCCCAAACAGTCCCCTGAGCCAGTTGAAAAAGGAGTTGGTACGCAATATTTCCAGTAGCTCCAGTAATCGCTATTTTTAATTTATTTTTCATGTTTTTAATTTACCAATTAATTTTAATTATTTTAAATTCTAATTGATGCGCGATATAATAAAATTGACTCTCATCGTATATGAAGGTTCAGAACCACTATACGAAACCACTCTTGCTCCCCCTATTCGTATTCCTGCTAGGATTGGAAATCCTATACGGAATACGAAACCTAAAAGCAAGGGTGTCGTACATCGTATCGTGACACAAGCATTTCGTTTGTTGTTTCCTCCAGAAGATGAGAACAAAAAAAAAGCCCTGCACATCGCCTTGAACATTCTATTACAGGATAGTCACAATATATGTCCCAGCTGGAGACCTCGATGCTTTCAAGCGATACAACTTGTCAGCAAAGACTTAGGCATCTATATCAATCGTGATGAACTCACTTCTTTAGTTTCTTCTCAGGCCTCATGGTGGGATGAATCACGCATTTCGACAGAGGAATTACACCGTGTGTATTCTTTGTTAGTCGATGTCTTGGAATACCCTCCTATTCGTTCGCTCCTACATATTGAAGGAACGCAAGATGCCACAGAAATCGAACTAAAAACCTATTATTCTCAGTATCAAGTAGAAGCAGCACATGATAATGGGGAGATTATCTACCAATCCCATCAGAATCGAGCCACCTCCCCTTTAGTATCCCAAGGGATCGCTCCATCCTGCAAGCAAGGAGTAATGGAGCAAAGTCGATGGATCTCTTCTACGAGTCCTAGGCAATTTTTCACATATTCAGGACCGATCGAAACATCTTTCCATCTTTTAGAAGAAGTACTCCATATCAAGGAGATACAAAACAATCCTGTGTTCCTTCGCAAGCAAGATTGCGCTCCAACTCAATGGATCATGATCACTTCATTCTATACTTGGAAAGAATTTGAATGGATTTCCCAGCAAAAACAAGCCATACAGGCACTAGATGGTCAATACCTCGTTACACCCGATCAATCGTGTCGACTTCGATTTTTGTACACAAATCTACCTTTACATACCACTTGGGCGCCTAGAGAAATCCATGCCGTCTTGCAAGATCTGAATCTAGAGTCCTACATCTGGCTCACCCTTTGGACTTATCAAAAGCTCGAGCTACCCACCCACATACTGCAAGAATGGACCGATGTACTATCCAGAAATTACTCTGATTTTTTTCAACATGAGACTGCCCGTTTGCATATTTTAGATCACTTTAAAGAAAGCATCCCTGGGATCACACGGTTATTGCAAACAAGAACAGAACCAATGGCTCAAGGATTACAACTACTTTTATTAGATCTGCGACAAGATGGTGCAGCGCTCCGTGACCATGATAGACTCATACTACTCTCGCTCATGTCCCAATCTCTTTCATTGCCTCATCATAAAAACAGTGACCACCGCCTAGTCGATCTAGCCTATGCTAAAGCCCTAGACAAAGCTCAGCATGTCTATACGCAATGGAATCAACATCCATTTTTACCTGGTCTATCTCCTAAAGCAGAAGCACAATTCCTCTCTTTGTACCGTTTGTACTTAGAATGGGAAGAATCCATGATGTGTCCTATCCACGAGGGGGCTATCGTCTAAAGCATTCTCTATTCTTGTCAGGAAGAAAAGAGCCTGTTATATGGACCCTAGTAGATACATTATGGTTTTTGCATCGGTACTATCCATTGGTTTAGGCGCCACGATGGGCGCCTTATTGCGCTGGGGACTTAGCGGTGTTTTGAACTCTATTTTTCCTCCGATTCCCATGGGCACCCTGGCATCTAATGTACTAGGCAGTTTTCTTATGGGACTCTTTATGGCTCTGACACAACGCCACACCTTCTTATCGGAATCTATGCGATTGGCTATCGCTACAGGATTTCTGGGTGGATTAACAACATTTTCCACGTTCTCAGCAGAAAGCGTTACCCTACTCAGCAATCATGAGTATGGTCTTGCCTTCCTCTTGATTGCGTCCCATGTGATAGGCTGTATCCTGGCTACCCTATTAGGAATTTTTACGATCAAAATTGTTATATTTTAGGATGAGCATGAACTCTATTTGTTTAACATTCTATTCATACGAGTTACAAAAACACCACGGAAGACTCCTTCATGAGTGGCTGCTCGAATTTGCGGTACAACAAGGACTACCAGGTGGTTCTGCATTCCGTGGTATCGCTGGCTTTGGTCTTCAAAGGAGATTGCATGAGGAGCATTTTTTTGAACTAGCCTCTGATGTTCCCGTGGAAGTAAAATTCATTCTTTCTGAAGTGGAAGCATCCCGTTTTTTACAGAATATCCAGAAAGAAAACGTAGACATTTTTTATACCACATTTCCTATCCAATCAGGAAGGCTTACTCAATAAGCGGGGATCTGTTCTTGCCATTCATTTGAATACTTGCAATAATAATTTTTCTTAAAGAAAGTGTTTTTATGAGTTGCGTGACACCAGAGAAAGGGATGGGTTGTTGTTGTATTTCGTGTTGTACAGCCAACCCATTAGAAGAAAACAAAAGCACACGTCTTTATTCATTAGGTTGTCGCATACAATCTTACCTATGCTGTTTATTTTCTTCTTATTCAATAATAAAAACGGATGAAACGACTCCACAACCAGCCTCTACCAACTCGCGCCGCATCTGTTTTTTAGGGTGTTGCGTTCCTTCTAATCCTATAAGTAATACTGTGGACAAACTGAACCTATGCGTCTTAGAAGGATGTTCTCATGTCTATTCATGCGAAGCATGCACATGTCTCCCTATTACCAGCCAGCCATCACCTATACCTCCAACTTCGAGCTCTTCGCCTCAGCAGAATTCGCAAAAATTTCCTGTCATAGAAAAAGAACAGACACCAGTTGATCCAAAAAATCAGACAGAGTGTTGTGATTCAGACAGAGATCAGCAGTACGATGCACGTATAGCCAAGAAAGTGATTCCGAATGAGGAGACTGATCGTCTATATGAAAAGATCAGTAAGGCTGTGGTGGCAGCTGCAGGGAACGGTCATCTAGAGGTGATTCAACACCTTCGTTCCTTTCTTCCTCAAGGCACAATGACGAGTCGGAATGATGTAATAAAGGCTGTGGT
>CAYLUD010000048.1:0-7908 GCA_964386785.1 uncultured bacterium
TTATCACGTCGCAGAAAAAATCAGCCCCGGCTCTCTTTACTTGCGGAATGTGGGTAGAAAAATTTCTGATCTACTGCGAGTGACCATCAGAGGACATTTGACCATCTAGCCCTGGAATGTATGTGTTTACTCATCCTTGATGTTCATCATGAGCCAATGAGTTCTAATAAATTCTTGATCCAAAACAAGCGAATTGCGTAGCATAAAGCTTCTTTTGGAGAGTTTATGTCGGTACTATATGCTCTAAATCGCTTACTCAATCGATTTCGCTACCCATTTTCGATGCCAGACGATTTAGCGAGTGATTTAGGCGTATCAATTGCTCCAGGTATGTCGTTTGAAGGGTTTTTAGAACACTTGAAATTCAGTGCCAACCATCCTACTAAGCTATGGAAATTTATGCCCCGTTATCAGGCAGAACGAAGATTCCAATCAGCGATTAAGAAGGAGGTGTTCCCTTCTTCTACCTTTTTTTCATATTCTTTTCATCAGAGTTGGCTGCTTCTTGTCCTTCATTTTGACGGACAGTCTCGATTACGACGTCTCCATGTTCAGTGTCCTTCTTCAATTGCAAAAAAAAGTTTTGATTTGTCTCTAGATGAAGCAGTAGCTTTGGATCTTGTTCACCCGCTAAACAGCAGTATCCACTAATTCCTAATTCAGGTAGATTATTTGCCTATGTTAGCTCCAAAATTTCGGGAGATTGTTGTTCAGATTTTATTCTCTTTGGATTTAGGGGGAGATCCCACGGTCCTAGATCTTGTGATGGAAGAGGCGAAAATAGCGAGGAGTCATGCAAAGAGGGCTCTTCAAGTGGCCGAGCAGATTCGAGCAGGGGTTTCTTCTTGGGATGATTATATCGCGCAAGTCGCGAAAGAATATACAATTGAGCGCATTCCTACAGTAGAAAAAAACATTTTGCGATATGCTGCGTTTGAAATCCATTATGGAGCAGAGCCTGCTGCTGTCATAAAAGAAGCGGTTCGATTAGCAAGAAAATTTAGTACACCTGAAGCAGGAGCCTTTGTTCATGCCGTCCTTGACTCTCTTGCCCCCTTGTGCCTGCCAAAACAATGTCCCCCTTAGCTTGTATTCTACCTTTGGTATTGGAGGGCCTGCCCGTTGGCTGGTACACATCCATCGTAAGGAGGAGGCCGCTCAGCTCCTTCGTTGGGCATATGAAACAGGCACTCGCTATGTAGTCATTGGAAAAGGATCCAATGTTTTGTTTGATGATCAAGGCTTCCCGGGTCTTGTGTTAATCAATCGATTACATTTTTTAGAACGGCAAGGGGATCAGTTTCATGTCGGTAGTGGAATGAGTTTCCCTAGATTGGGAAAACTCGCTGCCCAGCAGGGCTTATCGGGATTAGAATTCGCTATCGGTATCCCTGCAACTGTCGGAGGCGCTATTTATATGAATGCTGGTGCATCGGGACAAGAAACGTATGATACGATCGTAGAGGTGACATATCTCTCTCCTGATGGCGTAGAAACAATCGTAGACAAAACGCACCTCATTGCAGCGTATCGTACTAGCCCTTTTCAACATCGGGGAGGAATGATTGTATCAGGTACATTTGCTTTGCAACCAGCAGAGGGGGTGTATCAGAAACAAAAGACATTACTCGATTATCGTATCCGTACACAACCGTATGGTATGAAATCGATTGGCTGTATTTTTCGGAATCCTAGTGAAACAAGCGCAGGTCGCTTAATAGAAGAAAGTGGTTTGAAAGGATTGCGTCAGGGTGGTGTTTGTGTTTCCGATCGCCACGCCAATTTTATTATCCATGATACAGAACAAGGCAGTGCGCAGGATGTGCTGCAACTGATTCACAAGATTAAAGAACGTGTGCAAGAGTTGCATGGCATCATCTTGCATGAAGAAATCCAGTATATTCCATATGATATTTCGTGCTGATTTGCACTGCCATAGTGTATGTTCTGATGGGACAGATTCCCCTAGGGAATTAGTAGACCTTGCTGTGAAGCAAGGTCTGAGTGCTCTTTCGATTACAGATCATGATACGGTCGACGCCTATGTGGATCTCGACCTGTATGCGCAGAGTCGAGGGATTGATATATTGCGTGGTGTAGAATTTTCCTGCTATCTTCAAGCCGATTCCGTGCACGTACTTGGATATGGATATGAAGCGAATCATCCTGCAATTCAATCTCTATGCCAAATGCATCAAGTGCGTCGAGAGGAACGCAATCAAGAAATTCTAGCCCGGTTGCATCATTTTGGTATGAACGTCACCTACGATGAATTGCGAGCTAGCACATCTACTCCTGTATTAGGTCGACCACATATTGCGGCACTTCTTCACAAAAAGGGATTTGTCATCAGTATTAAGGATGCATTTGATCAATGGATAGGGGAGGGAAAAAGGGCATTTTATCCTGGACGCTCTGTTTCTGTAGAAGAAACGATTCATGTGCTACATGCTGCAGGTGGTAAGGCCATCCTGGCACATCCACATCTCCTAAAGAATCCTAAGCTGATTCAGACGCTATTGGAACATCCTTTTGATGGATTAGAAGCTTTTTATGCATACTTTCCTCTTGTTGTACAGCAGCATTGGGTAGAGATTGCACAGAAGAAAGAGTGGCTCATCACAGGGGGATCCGATTATCATGGGACAGTGAAGCCACAAAATCAAATGGGCTCTTCTTGGATCAACGAAGACTTCTATCGGCGTCTTAAAAATGAGTGATATAGAACAGTCCCTACTTCATACCGCATACGAGATGCAACAGATGCGATATGACCTACGAGCTATACAACAAGCCCATGACCAGCTGGGTGCTCCCGCTACAGCATGGTCTTCGATTCATGTAGGGGGTACAAATGGTAAAGGCTCAGTAGCAACAAAAATTGCCGCAGCTCTTCAAGAAGAAGGTAAGAATGTAGGCCTTTATACCTCTCCACACTTGTTCGATCTCAAAGAACGCATTCAAGTGAATGGGCAACCTGTTGATCACATTAGGAGATGGATTGAACCTGTTATACCATTCCAATTAACTTTTTTTGAAACACTCACATTAGCTGCATTTCTTGCTTTCCAAGAGATCGGTGTCGACATCGCGGTGATCGAGGTGGGTTTAGGAGGTCGGTTAGATGCCACTAACCTGATCCAACCAGAACTTGCGGTCATTACTTCGATTGGTCGAGATCATATGCACATCTTGGGTTCTTCGCTTGAAGATATTGCAAGAGAAAAGGCTGGCATTGTGAAATCAGGCATCCCGATCGTACTAGGACCGACGGCAGGTAGATACCCTTGTTTTACCGCACAGGGGAATCCCGTACACTATGTTGCAGGTCCCTTTTCTAATTTTGAAGAAGAAAATCGTGCGATTGCACAGCGTGCACTACAGTGTCTTGATATCATGCCCTCATCGAAAGCTCTTGCGTCCTTACCAAAATGTCGTTTTGAACGGCATCAGAATGTGGTATTAGATGTAGCACACAACGTGCCCGGTCTAGAGGCATTACTTGCTCGCTGCTCCAAAGAGCAAAAACCTTTACGTGTCGTTGCTGGGTTTTCTGCGGATAAGGAGGTGCCAGCCATGATCGCGGCAATCCATCGGTATACTCCTTGTGTCCATCTCACGCAAGCCACACATCCTAGAGCCTTTCGTTTTCATGATATCCCCATAGAACAGACATTACATGATGCCTGGGATATGGCTCAACATCGTGAGGAACTCTTAGTAATCTGTGGTAGTTTTTTTCTGATGCCTGAGGTCTATGTATGGGCCCACCGACAAGGAATCCTGAATGAACGTTTATCAAACCTTGACGATTATCGATAAAGAAAGTACAACACCCACTGGTTTTTAGGAGGATGTATGCGTTGGATTTGTTGTCTCTTGCTCTGTTATGCCTCTGCCGCAATAGGAAAAATCTGTGAGATCTATCACTTTGATGAAATTCGAGATTATCTCCATCCGGGCATGTTGGTGGTATTGGATATTGACAATACCTTACTGATGCCTATACAAGAATTAGGTTCAGATCAGTGGTTTCATCATCGATTAGATCGGTACATCCAGGGAGGATGCTCTTTACAAGATGCCCTGGAGTATGCTTTATCTGAATGGGAAGGTGTGCAAAATCTTTCCATTATGACGAGTCCAGAGTGTGAAACTCCCTCCCTGATAGATCGGTTGCAGCAGCATTGGACTGTTATGGGTTTAACCACAAGGGGATTAGCGTTAGCTACCCGTACCGTACATCAGCTCCAGTCGGTAGGCATTCATTTGACAAAACATACGGTTGCAGAAGACGATATACCTCTACTCAATCCTCGCTTAATTTTATACCGTAAAGGGATCCTCTTTACTTCAGGAACTCATAAAGGACAGGCATTATTAAAATTATTAGATGCTATAGGATATAAGCCTCAATCTATTCTTTTTGTGAATGATAAAGCTTCTCACCTTCGGGAGGTAGAGGTAGCGTGTGAGGCCCACCACATTCCTTTTACTGGACTCCGGTATGGGTTTCTTGATGAAAAAGTACGCAATTTCCGTCCAGATATTGCAGCTGTCCAATTTGAACAATTCTCACAAATTCTTTCAGATGAAGAGGCTCAGAAGATATTGAACACCAGGAGAGAGTGTGGCTAAACTATATTTTCGTTATGGAGCAGTGGGTAGCGCTAAAACGTTAAACTTGCTAGCAGTGGCTCATAACTACCAACAGCAAAATAAACGAGTCCTCTTATTAAAACCTGCCATGGATGTCCGCTATGGAAGAGAAGAAATTCGTTCTCGTGCAGGGCTCACACGTGAGGCAGACCTCTTAATTGACTCTACAACAAACCTTCTAGCGATGGATTTTTCTGGTGTGGATTGCCTGTTGGTAGATGAGGCTCAGTTTCTATCACCCTATATCATTGAACAGTTGCGCGAGATCACATTACGAGATGATCTACCCGCTATCTGTTATGGATTGCGCACCGATTTTCGCACACTCCTGTTCCCTGGCTCTCGTCGCTTATTTGAAATTGCCGACTCGATTGAAGAAGTCAAGTCGACTTGCTTTTATTGCAATCGCAAGGCGATTGTGAATCTGAAACATGTGGAAGGAAAAGCTTCCCTATCGGGAGAAGTAGTAGATCTAGGTGCTGAAGAAAAGTACCTGCCGGCTTGCTATCGGTGTTATCGCGCCCAACTAGCCGAAGAGGGAATCGAATCGGCTGAAGAGTTCCTAGCCGCACTGTAAAAGAGCTACCACCTCCCTAGCCTAATATCTATTGTGGGGTCCATCCCTATGAAAGAGCATGGTAGGGTCATACTACACAGATCCCATATCCACTTTCATAGGAAGAAAGAGATCATAGGAATCACCCCTATCGATCGTGTAGATCCTAGGATGGATCGGAAGAAGAGGGATTTGAACCCCCGAGACCCTTATCAGGTCTATCTGGTTTCGAATCAGACGCATTCGGCCACTCTGCCATTCTTCCTCGACTCACTTTTGTTTCTTGTCAGGGCAAGACAAAAAGCGAGGATAGACTGTAACAGAAGTACGATAGAACGATCAATCTAAAACAGCTGATACAGCCTACGTGATGATAAGTATGTCCTTGATGCAGGGTGACTCAATAGCTGGGATATCATTCGATCATAGGACTGTCAATGAGTAGGAAAGACCGGGAAATGGTTAGGGCAGGGGATCCTGCATCATATTGATGATCCTCTTCTGAGGAGTGACATCTCTTCTGTTCTCAGAAACTCTCTGCTTAGCTGGAGGAGGGTCACGGCCTTCGGTCATAAAAATTATTAGTTTTTACATTATTGTAATATTGAGGCAGAAATGGTAGGGCTTGGGCCTTAAGATATGTTAAATCTTCATCTAGAAAATAGACCCCATTCCATATCATGAGCTTGAGCCAAGCTAACGTCTTTTGGATGGGACTAGGATCCGATTCGTATTCTTTCGAAAATTGCTGGGGGATGATCTCACAATAATTTCGTTGATCACCTGCACTGATATAGAATATGGCAGGGGTCTTTTCATCACTGGCAGTCGCTGCTAATACGTATTTTCTAAACTCTGAGGCTCCAGCAATAGGATGAGTTACAAGAAATGTCATGCGTTCCACGAGCTTATCTGGACCGGGTTTTACGATAACACAAATCTCAGTACTTAAAGGATACGGATTGGTATCTTTGTTGATTGCCACAAAGTGGAGCTGAGACTGCGGCTTTCGATTCCACCACAAAATATTAGAGGCGCATGACCAGTCAGTTCCTAGACAAAAAATACGAGCATAGTCCAACTTCAGTGTGTTCAGGGTGATGTGTACTGGTGCAATGTTTTGAATAGGGAGTCCGGCATAAGAAAGACCTTCGTAAGAAAGACCTCCTTGTTTGATTGGTTTTGGACTTATTTTGGTCAGTAGTTCTAATACCGATGCTACATGGTAATCCTTTGGATTAACATTCAGACTGCTTATAACTGGCGGAAATTGTGTAGTGGATTCTGGCGTATGACGCAGGCAGAAGCTGGTTTCTCTATTCTGCGGGATGGTTGTGTTGCTCCTAGCCGCAACTATTACTTCTTGGTGTACTTCTTGGTGTACTTCTTGTTTCGCTTCTATTTGTTGCTCTGCTTCTACAACTTGTTGACCTATTCCTATGTCCAGATCTTGAACTGATAAGCCTGCAACAGATGTATATATCGTTGCTAAGTTTTTCTTAGCGTTCTGAATTTGAATAGAACACGCGTTTTGGATGAAATCTGGGAATTTGGATAATTGATTTTGGAAGTTGTCAATTTGTTTATCTACATGTTGGTACAGCAACGTAAGATTGCTTATTGGTGCGTTGTTGCTGTGGTAGACGAGCAAGGGTTGTGCGTACTGATTAAACCAATTACACCATTGGGAGGGTTTGGTTAAGGGATCCTTGCTTATTAAATGGATGATTGTATAACAGACATCTCGAGTCATTTGGTACAGAATGCTTTCCATATCCATTTTATAGGCTTGGTTCATTTCTTGTTGTTGCGTTGTATCAGTATTCACAAGAATTTGCTTCAATATCTTTGTGAGCAGGTGTTCCACAGTGTCTGGTGGATTCTCTTGTAATGATTTTCCTAACACACCATTAGATGAAACCAACAAGTAACAGCGTTGACCCTCTCCTAACGAGCGTAATCGTCCTACAGTCTGAGCAAATGTATTCCACGTCATCTCATCATTGAGGGAGATGATATTCAGACTATCTTTAAGTAATACGACATCTACCCCCCGACAATCTCGATCTCCCAAGTAGACGATGCACTTGTGTGCATCGTCCGCCTTTGCAGGAGAAATTTGACCATCTGATGTGGCAATCCACCATGTTCCTTCCACCGATCTAAAGAGAGTCGGCATGTTTGTTGAACTCGCTATCCGGATGGCTACTTCACGGGTGTCTTGACCAGGAAAACAGGGGGCGCCATCTACCATTGCAGCTCCGACACGTAAATGCTTTTTTAGGAGAGCTGCTATATCATCTGGAGAGCTATAGTATAATATCGTAGCCTGACAACCTCGCGCTAACCGTAAGAGTGTAGAGGACAGAGCGCCTGGCTGTAGAGGAATAGGATCGGATGAATCGCGTATCAAGCCAGGCAAAACTGCTGGGGGGGTGCCTGAAGCACCCCAGATTCTTAGACAGTTTTTTACCACTCGATACACATCGCCGATGATCATCTCTGGATACAGATCCATGGCAGGAAAGACTTGTTCTGTTAGAAATGCAATAAAGTAAGCTGGATTACGAAAGGATCGTACTGCATCTGAAGTCTCCTGGTGGGTCCATGCTTCGAGTGTCTCACTATACTTACTACGAGCTCGTTGTACTTGAAGCCGACACAGATCCACTAAAGATGGGTCGACACCTTGT
>CAYLUD010000049.1:0-7549 GCA_964386785.1 uncultured bacterium
GTAGAATTTTACTCAGAAGATTAGTTGAAAAATAGGTTTTCAAACGCCCTCTAATTTTATAGGTTCGCAAAGGCAGGCTGATGCAGCATGCCATAGGCTTTGATTAATTCTTGAATACCATCATCAAGAGTATAACGGGGGGCCCATCCTAGATTTTCTAATTTCGCATTGCTAACGATATAGTCGCGTTGATCTGGATCATGGCCAATATCGGCAGAATGAATATAGAATTCAGGCACATACAGACGGATCCGCTCACACAGCTCTCTCTTGGATAGGTTGGCAGAAGAAAGGCCTACATTATAGGTCTGCCCACGCATCTCTTCAAAGTGTTCAATGGCAAAATGGAAAGCACGGACCACATCAAGTACGTGAATGAAATTGCGTTTTGCATGTTCCTCAAATAGAACGATTGCACGATCCCGACAGGCTCGATGTGTAAAATCATTTACGAGTAAATCCAGTCGCATGCGAGGAGAGAGGCCAAAGACGGTAGCCAAACGGAAACAAACGGCTTGTTGGGATAGCAGTAATTGCTTCTCGATGGCCACCTTCAGTCGTCCATATAGAGAAACAGGACGGAGCGGGCTCTCTTCCGTACAGAGAATGCCAGGTGTACCAATGCCATACCCACTGTTGGTATTCGGGAAGAATACCTGTTGGTGCGGCTCTAAACGACGTAGTAAATGTTCTACGGAGTCATAATTGACCAATTGGGTGAGCGCGGGGTTTTGTGCACATGCAGGGGCTCCTACGATGGCAGCCAAGGGAATCACAATATCAGCCCATGCAATGAGAGGGTTCATCAGTTGTTGATCACAGACATCACCCTTATAAAATCGAAACCCAGGGTGAGCACAGCAACCTAACAAAGAAGTCTGTTTATAGAGGAGTAGATCTACTACAGTAACTGCAAAGCCATGCTGGAGTAGGTGAGAGGTGAGGTGCGAGCCAATATAGCCTGCTCCCCCTGTAATGAGTACTTTCTTCATGAGTAACCTGCTTGTATCTGTGGATTACATGGGTCTAATTCTTGCTGAGCTGCTAGGTAAGAATCACGCGTTCCAATATCCAAAAATGAAGCGGCTTGACAATACCCAAACACTCGATGATGTAGAATAGAGGGAAAGAACTCTTTTTCCAAAGAAAAAACCTCAAAAGCAGGGAAGGGCAACGATCGAGAGAGAAGGTAGATCCCTCCATTGATCCACCCATCCCCTAAACCAGTTTGTTTTTCTTGGAATCCTAAGATTCGATTTTGATCTATGAATAGACTGCCATATCGACTGGTATCATCGACATAGGCACAGGCCAAGGTGAGATCACTCTGCTGCCGTTGGTGAAACTGCCACATATCGTGAAACGAAATTGTAAATAGGGAGTCGCCGTTGAGCACCCAAACGGTCTCTTCCTGACAGGAGCATAATGCATGGCGAGTGCCCCCACCTGTACCTAAGGGATAAGGTTCCACAACAAAACGCATGTCAAAAGGAAACGAGTGATTCTTATAGGTATCCATGATGAGCTCAGCCTTGTATCCTAACGACAGAACCACACGAGTGATCAGGCTAGAGGCAGCCAATCGGTCTAACAATAGGGTTAAAAAGGGAGTCCCTCGAATGGGAGCTATTGGCTTTGGAACATCTGGTACAACTGCTTGTAGTCGCGTTCCTAAACCTCCTGCTAAGATGATGGCTTCCATAGTATCTTTTTCTCAAGGATCAAGTTTTCCATGACCTCAATACGAGGGATGGGGTGTCTGCCGTTGCGTAATTTGGATTCATGAACAAGAAACCACTGGAGCATCACATTTTTGATAGATCAACGAGCTCCCCTCTTCTTCAAAACGGAAGGGTACTTGAGGTAGAGGAGTTAAGGCAGCTGTCACAGCAGGTTGTTTCTCCGGAGGCACAAGAAATAAGAAAAAACCACCCTGCCCAGCCCCACATAGTTTGCCCCCATACGCACCGGCCTGCTTAGCTTTGGAGTAGATCTCATCTAAATGAGATGAGGAGACTTGAGAAGAAAGTAATTTTTTGCGTTGCCAGCTCTCGTCAAATAGTTCTCCTAAGGTCTGCCAGCATGGCGACGGCTGCTCTAAGATGTGTTGTGCTAGATCAACACTTTGATATAAAAATCCCAAAAGCGGATCATTGGCCCTTGTTGCTGTTTTCTGGACTTGCTCGGCGACCACTTCACTCGCATGTCGAGTTAAGCCTGTAAAAAAGAGCATCAAATGGTCACAAAACGTTGCTTTAGCTGGGCATGCAATGGGGTGGACTGTAATTCCCTCTTGCGAAAAGTCTATGCGATTCAATCCCCCAAATGCTGCATGAAATTGATCCTGTGAACCCACATTTTCTTGGATGCATTGTTGTTCAATATAACAAGCAGTATCGGCTAGTAGTTGCTTAGAAGGGGTCTCGCCTTGTAAGGCGTAGAGAGCGTGTAGAAAACCTACTGTGAATGACGAAGAAGAGCCTAACCCAGAACGGGCAGGTAGATCGGCAAAGATATGAATCTCTAGTGGATCTTCCCAATCCATATACCGGAGTGTTTCTCGGATACTCGGATGCTGAATATCTGCAATTGCCTGTACCAATTCCGTTCTTGAGTAGGTCAACTTCATCCGATGAGGAAAGAGGCCGGCGGGTAGGGTTTTGACCGTGATGTAGGTGTAATGGTCGATCGTAGTCCCTAGCACCGCACCGGGGTGATGTTGGTAGTAGGGTAGATAATCTGTTCCCCCTCCAAAAAAGGAGATGCGCAAGGGAGTTCTTGAAAGGATCAACACGGCATCGCATCCTAACAAAGAGAGGTATTTAGGTCTAGGTTACCATGATCATCCATATAGGCTAACAAAAGCGAAACAGCCTCATCGTTAGATCGATATCGAGTGACTGAGGTTAGAAATGCCATTCGATAGATATCATGAACTTGCTTCCTAGATACCGATTTCCTCCTTGCATATTAAGTAGTACCCTTAGAGAATTGAACCATGAAAATGTGTGTCACAGGGGGCGCTGGCTTTATCGGGAGCCATCTGGTAGAACAACTCATTCATGAGGGACATGAAGTCATCGTTCTTGATAATCTCACAACCGGTTCTCTCGATCACCTCGCAGCTGTCGAAGGACAGTATCAGTTTGTGCATTTCGATATCCGTAATCCCGATCTGGGACAATTCTTTGTGAGTTGTGACGTCATCTTCCATTTGGCTGGAGTTGCCGATGTGCAGCGTTCGGTTTCCTGTCCTAGGGAATATTATGATGT
Source organism: uncultured bacterium (assembly GCA_964386785.1). Classification (GTDB taxonomy): domain Bacteria; phylum Chlamydiota; class Chlamydiia; order Chlamydiales; family JAAKFR01; genus SZAS-3. Next base: position 3,274 of record CAYLUD010000049.1, read on the forward strand.
GAATGTCACGGGCACGTTGAATGTGATGGAAGCCGTACGAGCACAAGGCTCATGCAAGGTCATCTATGCGGCCTCTGCATCTTGTTATGGCAACACCACACAGCTCCCTACCCTGACAGAGGAACGCACAGATCCCCTCTACCCCTACGCTCTCACCAAACATTTAGGTGAACAAATCGTCTTGCATTGGGGTCGCGTCTACCATATCCCTGTCACCAGCTTACGCCTATTCAATGTCTATGGACCACGGTTACGCAGAGAGGGCGCATACCCCTCTGTAATGAGTGTATTTCTCAATCAACTATATCAGCGTCGCTCCCTAACCATTGTAGGGGATGGTTCACAAACACGAGATTTTGTTCATGTTCACGATGTGGCGCGTGCTTTCTCCCTAGCTGCACAAGGTACACACCAAGATTCTGTGTTCAATGTAGGATCAGGATCGGAATGCTCCATATTGGATCTTGCACACTATTTTCAAGGGGGAACAGAGCATATACCCCCTCGAGAAGGGGAGCCCGCGCGTAGTCGAGCGTGTATCCAAACCACTCGCAGCCAGCTTGGATGGGAACCTTCTATATCCCTTGCTGAAGGAGTAAGCATGCTCGTAACAGAACATGCGTCCACACAACACTCCCGCTAACCTTGTCGATGCATATCCGTAATACCAGCTTGAGCTTGAGGCCAGACCACAAGCTCAGAGATATTTACATGAGGAGGACGTGTTGCACAATAGATCACAGCATCCGCGATATCGTCCGCGACTAAGGGATCAAATCCTTGATAGAATTGCTTTGCACGAGCCGCATCTTGCCAACGTACTTCACTAAATTCCGTTTCTACAGCGCCAGGATCCACTTCACTCACGCGTATTGCCGTGCCCAGTAAATCTAATCGCAAGGATTGACTCAACGCTCGTACAGCATGCTTCGTAGCACAATAGACATTCCCTGTACGGTAACAATGATGGCCCGCCACAGAACCAATCGTAATGATGTGCCCTCGATTCTGTTGTATCATCGAAGGCAGAAGAGTGCGCGTCATATAGAGGACCCCCTTCACATTCGTATCAATCATGGTCTCCCAATCTTCTAGCTTGCCATCTTGTAGCTTGTCCGACGCTAGGGCTAGCCCTGCATTATTCACGAGAATCTCAACTTGAATGTGATCCGCTTGCACAGTCTGATAGGCCATCATGACTTGCTCATGACTACGTACATCTAGTTGAATCGGGATGCAATGCACTCCATATTTGGACACCAAGTCCATCGCTGTGGATTGTAAACGATCAAATCGCCTAGCCGTAAGGATGACATGCGCTCCTAGAGAGGCAAATTGCTCTGCACAGGCTTTCCCAATCCCGCTAGAGGCGCCGGTAACCCACACCCATCGATCTTTTAATGTATAACCCTGGCGCATGCTACGCTCCTTTATATGCTCTAGAATTATACCGGAACAAGCTCTTCTTCCATCCGAGCTTGCTGTTTTGCATGCATGAGATCCCACATGTGTTTGAAATCAGGACACGCTTGGAGTAGTTCATCGCGCGAGCCTTCTGCAATCTTACGACCATGATCAATATAGATGATCTTATCTGCATGCTCAATCGTAGAAAACCGGTGAGCAATAATAATTTGAGTCAGCTTGCCCCGTTGTTGTAGAATCGCATCTCGTATTTTTTCCTCACTGGATGCATCTAATGAAGAGGTCGCCTCATCCATAACAAGAATCGGAGCACGCGTAGCAAGAGCTCGTGCAATCGCCAGTCGCTGCTGTTGACCACCAGAAAGATTTTTACCCATCTCTTCTAATACATAATCGTATTGATCAGGCATCCGTATAATGAATTCTTCCGCATAGGCATTGCGTGCCGCAAGCTGAATCTCCTCATCACTGTAATGGCGACCAATCGCAATATTTTCTCGAATGGTATCGAGAAAAAGAAAAGGCTTCTGAGGAACAAAGGCGATATGTTGGCGTAGGGATTGCTGGGTGAACGATTTGATGGATTGCCCATCAAATAGGATGTCGCCTTCGGTTACATCATAAAGACGAGGTAGCAACGAGACGATCGTCGATTTGCCAGCTCCTGTAGGCCCTACAATCGCAACAATCTGACCCTTCTGAGCAGTAAAATTGATATGATGGAGCACCTCTTCCCCTTCATGATACGCGAAGGAGACATTCCGAAATTCGATCTCTTGCTCAATACCAGAGAAAGGACGTGCATCCGGTGCATCGATGATGGTGGATTGTTCATGCAACAATTGAAACATGCGTTCGGCAGCTACCACCCCTTGTTGAATCATGATGTTTTCATCAGCAAACTTTTTCACGGGCTCATAGAAGACATACATCAATCCACAATAGACCAAGAGCTCTTGTGGATTCATTTGAAATAAATACAGGCCAGACAAGATCACCGTAGCAAAAAATACGGAGGATACCACATGCAAAATGGGCCTTGAAGCAAGTCCATAGCGAGCACTTCGTTCCTGCGTCTTGGCTACAAAGGTGTTGTTTTTCTTGTATTTTTCAATGTTGAATCTCTCCATGACGAAGGTCTTTATCGTCAAAATACCCGTCAGATGCTCAAATAAGAGACGCATGCAAATCTCATTGCTGCGAGCCATACTTTCAGCAAGGTGCTTGATTTTCCTAGCGATGTATACGACCGGTAGGATGATCAAAGGAAATCCTAAAACAATCACAATCGTGAGCTTCCATGAAATATATAATAACGCTAGGAAGGTAGAGAGGATCGCAAAAGGAGTTTGAATGTAATTCGTCAGTAACGAATTGATCGAACTCGCCACAGATCCCGCATCACCTGTCACCCGCGTCGCCACAGTTGCGATTTCAAACCGGTGGTAAAAACTCATCGGTAGCGTCTGCACATGTTCAAAGCAGCGTTGTCGCAGATCCCGGCTCACACGAATCGAAACGACTTGAGTAAAATAACGATATCCAAAGAGGGCCATCGCCTTAATTAAGGCCACCACAATCACGACACCAGCTAATTTCGCCAGGTTATCGTAAATGCGAAAATGACGATCTAAAAAACGATTGATGCGTTGTAATAGACCTTGTCGCCCTTCTTTGGACAGATAGGCTGTGGCTTGATCCTTAGTGATTGTTCCATCTGGCGAAATTTCTTTCCATCGCGATTCTACAGTGTCTAGAGCAACAGATTCTACCGCTTCCAGTGCGCCATCGGTTTTTTCTCCAAACAAAACAAAAAAATCAGGCCCTGCAGCCCGTGTCAGTACGCCCAGAGAGATGATTTCAATTTGTGAAGCTGCCGTCATGGCAAACATAGATAGGGTAGTCAGAATCAACAAAGCATAATGTTTGCGATTCTGAATCGCTGCTTTTAACAATAGTAACATACAGTGAGAATCGCAGGTTTTTTGAAACAAATCAAGGGGTTAGGGTATAAAAAATCAAGATAAGGTAACTCATATTGCTAGTTATGATCACAAGATACGATGTCATAGAGGCCTTGTTGCGTAAATCAATTTTGAAGACAGTACTCCCCGAAGGTTCTGCCTATTTAAGCCGCTATCCACGTTCCTCTTGGCATTCCAAGAGCCGTCATTATATTCAGAGCCATCGATTTAGCGTACACTTCTCCCCTCTGATTTTCTAGTTTCCTAGACTGCAGCTTCTCACCAAATAGAGTTTTCCATTGATACAAGCCAGTCTCTCCTTACGATCGCTGATGATACCCTGCTAGTATTTTCCAAATCTTTCTAGCCTTATAGTCATTCCCTAATCCTGTTATGGCTCTACTCGCGTCATTACGACTCTTCATCCACAGCTTATCCATGGAGTCGTGTACAATAGCCCCCCTTTTTGGAGGAACTGATTCCATACCCAGTGCGTGAAATGCAGCACGCACATCCTCTGTGTCATAAGCCCCATCACCATAGCTCCTTTTTACAGACCATGGAAGATGTCTAGCCATTTGTGGAACCACTTCGCAGTTCACTTCACTGTTCTCTCCTAGATAGTTCATGACAATATCCTGGCTCCCAGGACACATGGCCACGTGCATCTTTCTACAGGTCCTGCGCTTGGTTTGGCCGTGTTTTTTCACCTTCCATTCTCCCTCGCCATAGACCTTTAGCCCCGAGGAATCCAACACCATATCCGTGATGTTCTTGTTTCCAAATCGCTTGATCTCTTGCCCAAGCTCTCAGGTTCTTCTGCAGATTCTATTAGACTTCTTTCGAAACTCGATTTTTGAGTATGCTATCTCCTTTGCGACTGAGGA
>CAYLUD010000050.1:0-7436 GCA_964386785.1 uncultured bacterium
TTTAATCACTTGTAGATGACCGCCACCTGCAGCTGTCTTCATATTTTTTACGAGTGCATAGTAAGCGGATATCGTCGCTTGTAATGCAACAAGGTCTTTTTGTCGCTTGGATGAGCGCTCTCTGATTGTATGCATTTTATAGATGCCATAGGCAGCAACGACTCCCACAACGAAACTTCCAAGAGTTGCAGTCCATGAGCTCCAGTTGTGCGGAGTCATGCTCAGAGAACCAATCAGGGAAGCTACGTGTTTAGAGTGAAGCAAACCGTGGGATTGTAATAATCCCGTAATTCCAAAACCGATACCAATCACAGCCAATGCAGAGACGGCTATGGCTACCCAATACCAATGTTGACTGACTACTGAACCTGGCGCCTTGCCATCTATTGGGTTTACTGCCATAGCCTATAGGTGCCCTGTTTTAGTTTTCAGTTATTAGGATATTTTTATATAATAATTTTATTATAAAACTTGATTTTCAGTCAAATTGATGTTTTTTTTGATCTTGCCGGATGATCAAATTTTTTCTTGTTGACTGGGTAAGATTTGACCTTGCCCCCATAAACTGCCTAATCAAGCCATTTATGGGCCCATTCGACCCCCGTTCCCAAGAGCGGTAGGGGCGTACAAAATACACAGTTGACCCTAACTTGCTCTTAAGAGCTTTCCCTACCTCATGGGCCTTTTTTCGAGATACCTGAGCCAACAAGGTCAATTTTGCATGCCGCTCCACCATGGATACGATGGCCCCATTATGTTTCTTACCCATAATCGTATCGATCTCCCAATCCCCAAGGAGAGATACCCTGCGGTCGTAATCGTGCACTGAAGCTGATGAAAGCGCATAAGCTTCTTTTACCTTACCATGTGAAACAAAGAGCGAAGAAAGCGCATGATGGGCGCATTACGACAGATATTTCTAATGAGATGTGGGGAACGGGTGCAGCAAAGATCTATACGCTTGAAGATGGGTGAGTATGGTTTTTTGGTGTATTGGAGCAGTGGAATGCTGAATGTTTAGACTGGTACCTTACCAGTCAAGGGAATCGTTTTTCTGCGATTGAAGTTATCATACAAGATGTTGAGACTGTTTTTGGGGAAGCTATCAGCATGATTGCTCAGAGAGTCCATTTGAGAGTGGACCATGAGTCCCCTTTCTCTCTGATGGTTTTATTAAGCAGGCTCGCTATTGGGCGATCACAATCAGTAAAGGGTTTGTACGAGAGCCAGAGACCAATGGAGTGATAGAGAGATTTCATAGGATGTGTAAGGAGCAAGTGGTACATGGAGGGCATTATCATACCATTACTGGGATAGGCTCATAGGCCAAACTATTTGGAAGAATCTGTGTTTATGTTAGGATGCCTTCTTGTGTCTAAGTCTACTCCATTCCATGTGATCTATTTTTCCGGATTTATCGACTATGCTGGTATTGCCATTGTCTATCCTATCTTTGCTCTGCTTTTTTTTGACCCTGCATTGCATTTTTTTGCATCAGATACATCAGTAGCTATTCGGGGTATCTGGTTGGGAGTTATGGTTGGTCTTTACCCAGCTGTCCAGTTTTTTAGCGCCCCTATTCTTGGAGCTCTATCCGATCGATATGGTCGCAAACATATCCTCACTGCATCCTTATGGATTAGTGCTATGGGGTATGCTTTTGCTGTATTGAGCTTGGTGACCCATCGGTTGGAGTTCCTGTCTTTGTATCGTATTTTAGCTGGAGTGGGGGCTGGTAATGGATCGATTCTTGGGGCTATGGTGGCAGATCGGAGTCCTCCTGAGGAACGATCTCGATATTTTGGTCGCTTGAGTATGAGTTATGGAGCGGGGTTTACCCTGGCCCCTTTTTTGGGTGGAATGCTCACAAGCCATTTTGGCTATGTAGCCCCCTTTCTTGTTCCGTTTTTTTGTGTATTGCTAAACATTGTATTGGTGGTGAAACTCGTTGAAGAGACTGTTGCGCCAAAAGTCCATCTCCACAATATATGGAATAGCTGCTTGCATGGGCTTTTGCTTATCCGCAAAGCCCATCGTTTGCGATATCTGCGGCCTATTCTGTCTTCTTTGTTTATTTACACGCTGGGTTGGGCTTTTTTTACAGAGTTTGTGCCCGTGTTCCTTTCTTCTCACTATGCTTTTACCCCTCAAGAAACAGGCCTATACTACGGGTATTCTGGATTATTTTATGCGATATCCGCTGGGTTTTTAGTTCCAAAGATCATTGGGTGGTGGAAGGCTGAATCCGTGCTTCCCTGGGCTCAAGGATTTGCAGGCTTATTTGTGATTGGTTTGCTATTCATAGCACATTCCCCATGGCTGTGGCTCTATATGCCTTTTGTAAATTTTTGGATGGCCTTTGTCTATCCTACCACGGTGACCTTGATCTCTACGCGCTCGGATGCTGCTGTGCAGGGGGAGGTAATTGGGATATATCAAGCTGTCAATGCATTAGCTATGGCAGTTTGTCCTCTGTGTACCGGCTTTTTAGCTTCCATACACCCGGAATCTGTAGTTGGATTGGGTGGCGGCGTGATGGCATTAGGTGGATTATTTTTATGGGTTATGCAACGGCTCGGCAGACAGAGTGTCGTAGCCTAAGTGACTCTTGCAAAATGATCTAAGAATAGACGTAAAAAATGAAGAAACACCCCGCCATTTCGCATGCAATATGTAACTGATTTATTCGCAAACCTTGTGTTATCAGACCTGGCGAGCGTTTTGTTACTTGTCAAAGAGGTGGGTTTCTAGTACGAATAAAAACCAGTCATCTGCATGCGAGAAAACAGTCACAGCTCAATAGTGTGTACGTCTCCTTTTGCGGTAAAAGGGATAGCAGAACTTAAGATTACCTGAGAAAAAGAAGTAACTGCTTCTAAAAGAGTACATAAGCGCTGCGAGTCAAAGCCTAATCCAGCATCATCAATCAGCAATAAGGGATGGGAGCCTATGTGTTGACGCAAGTGATGAAATTGAGCCAGCCGTACAGCGATAACGGCGGATCGTTTTTGGCCCTCTGAGGCAAAGCTTTTAGCGGGTTGATTTTGAAGAAAGATGGTAAAATCTTCTTTATGTGGCCCCGAGAGAGTCCACCCTATTTCTTTTTCTTTTTTGTATTGAGGAAGAAATGGGCTGGAATGAAAAACTATATGCAACCTTTCTGAAAAAATCGATTCCTGCAATTGCGCTAGTGCCTCGTTTCTTGTTGAGCTGATGATTTCACCAGCTTGTATCATGATCTCGTCAAAGGAGGCTACAATCGCTGAAGAGGCTCGTTGTTTTAATGCTGCATTGCGCTGTTCTAGAGCTCGGTGATATCGAGATAGTTGGAAAAGATAACTGGGCGAGAGCTGAGAAAGATATAGATCTAAAAATTGTCGTCGATGGGCAGGGGATCCATCGATCAGATGAATGTCGTACGGGGTTAATGTAATACCCGGGAGGATACCTACGAGATCGCTCAGTTTTTCTAAGGGGCTCTCATTATGAAGGATTTTTCGCAAGGTTCCATTATATGAAAATTGCAAGGTTTCTTCATGCTTGCCAGAGCTGATCCAAGCTTCAATTTGGAATTGAGATCGACCTTCTTGGATCAGATGGCGTAAGTGTGGAGTGCGAAAGGAGCGCCCACAGAACAGCATATGAATAGCTTCTAAAATCGTTGTTTTTCCAGAGCCGTTTGGGCCCAGGATATAATTGACACCAGGAGCAAACTCAACATGGCGTTCCCCATGATTTCGCACATTGGATAAAGCAATGGATTTAAGAATCATCCGCAAAACGTAGGGGCATAATAACAAACAGCCCATTGAGAGAGTCAGTGATGATTCCTGGATTATATGCATCGGTGACCATTAAACGCACTGTCTCATCCTTACTGTGTTTGAGAATATCTAAAAAGTATTGTGGATGGAATGCGACTTCAATTTTAGGTCCATGGTAGTGGACAGGCATGCTAACTTTGCCTTCTCCAATATCAGCGCTATTTGCACTCAATATTAATTCCCCAGGCTGGAATGTGAATCGGGTAGATTGAGACTCTTCTGTGGTAAATAAGGATATTTGTCGCAGTAAGGTCATCAGTTCTTCTCGATGAATTTCTACACTGGTATCCCCGGGTGTTTCCATGATCTGCTGAAAATCAGGATACTTGCCCGACAGGAGCTTGGTTACAAAAAATGTATGATTTACCTCTAAAGCTAGTTTGTCTGGTAGCAGATAGAGGGTAGCCTCTCCTTCATCTGTCAATAACTTGATCATTTCATCTACGGCTTTAGTAGGCAGAATGTACTCTTCTACTCCTTCTATAGGGGACTCAATACCACATTCTGTTTTTGCTAGCCGTTTGCCATCTGTAGCTACGAGGAGCAATCGCCCATCTACAATGCGCAGGAGTAGCCCATTTAACATAAGCAGTTGATCTTCTTTAGAAACTGCAAATACAGTGCGATAGAGCATTTCCTTTAATGTGGAGCTAGGCACCTGAATTCGATTGGCTTCTGCAAAATCAGGAAGCTCGGGATAGGCTGTACGCTCCATACCATGGAGTCGAAAGCGAGAGGAGCCAGAACGGATTTCTACCATTTCTCCAGAGGTGCCTGAAATTTCCAAATTCTGATCGGTTAATTCGCGCACTAGCTGAAAGAAACGCTTAGAAGGGATTAATAGAGCACCTTTCTCCACAATGCGAGCTTGACCGTGACAACGAGCCCCTACGGTCAGATCTGTTGCGGTGAGGATGAGCTCTTGTCCCTCTGTTTCTAACAATACGTGAGATAGTACAGGGATAGGGGGGCTTTGTGGAGCTATATTCTGAATATTACGGATCAGACGTAGTAGTTCTTGGCGTGAAACAACCAGCTTCATTGGGGCTCCTTAGTAGACTTCGAGATTATAAAGGGAAGTCAGAGGAAGTCAATCCTTATATAAAGAATAAGGATAGATGATTCCGTACCAATCAAGTAGTCTTTTCTTTATTTAGGATTGGGTCGTGGGAGGGAGAAGAAGATAGGCGTTCTTCATGCCGTTTATAGCACAATAAGATAATGAAAAGGCCTTATTACATCCGGAAAGTTGAATCTCTTGGGTAACTCGATTGCTAGCTGCCGTACTATTTTGAGGTAACTCAAAATAGTATTTAATTATGGTTGGGTCGAAGGGAGGCTGTTGATCCTCCTTTGTTGTCTGATCGTAGTTTTTGGTAAAAACATGGAATCCAAAATCGTCGCAGTGTATATGAGCCATGACGTCAGAGTGTTCCTTTGGTGATGGACACCATTGCCAAACGCGCTTGCCCATTACCGATGTTGTAATCAACCCATCTTGATACCAACTTTTCTCAGCACGCGGTTCCTGGGATTGGAGCCAGCGAAAACCCTCCATGTTCTCGGGTAGTTTAGGGAATCTAGCCCGATCAAGAAATACCCCAATGACTGGATAGGACGTGTCATTCACAGTAAAAACAGCGTGTAAAACGGGAAGGCCTGCGATACGCAGTGAATGGGGTGGTTGATAGAGTGCAAACTCTTGATTATCACATTTATAGATTACACTCCCCCATCTTCTTGAGTCGAGTGCAGATTGTATCGGTGTTGTAGCGTGAGGAGAAGGCGTAGGTGTAGACGGCAGCGTTCTCGTAGGCTGGTTAGAACATTCTTCAAAAGCCATTCTCGTGACGCGGATCATTGCAAGCAAGGAACAACATGAACCTGTAATTTTTAATGCAAGACCGGTGATTCCTCCATAATAGCCACCGAATCCAAGCATAGTGAAAGACCCAATCAGAAAGATAAGCTCTAATGCAACCCGCAGAGGTTGCGACTCCAGGCGATTGGGGGCAAAAATGATATCAGAACAAGGTCTAACTGAGTTCATATTAACATTATATAAAACGATTTAAAATATTGCAATTTATATTTCGAAAAAAATCTGTAACAGATCTTGACGATTAGAGAGATAGGGAATAAGATCCTCTATTATGTCAAAAGAATTAGTTGTTAATCGAAAAGCGGGATTTGACTACGAGATCCTCGATCGTATTGAAGCTGGATTGGTCCTGATGGGCACAGAAATCAAATCCCTCCGGGCCCATGGGGGGAGCTTGCAAGAGGCTTATGTACGCATCCTTAAAGGGGAAGTTTGGTTGATTGGGGCTCATATTGCAACATATGCTCATGGGAATATTCATAATCACGAGGAAAGAAGGGATCGCAAGCTATTATTACATCGGAGTGAAATTCTGCGCCTAGCCACAAAAGTCAAGGAAAAGGGACATACACTTGTACCGCTTTCCCTCTATCTAAAAGGAGGTCGAGCAAAGCTTCTTGTGGGTTTAGGTAGAGGTAAAAAACACCACGATAAACGACATGCTCTGTTAGAAAAAGAGAGCAAGCGTGAATCGGATCGAGCTCTAAAGAGATATAAAAATTAGTTAGTGTAGAAGTCCTTTCGTTCTATTAAAAATATTTCTAGTTGTGGACAGTGTTGTCTTTGCCATTCCTCTGCTTCTTTTTTAGAGGCACATAATAAAAATACCTTTGCCCACACATCCGCCTCCATACAAGAGGGAGCCAGAATGGAAGCGCTGACTAGATCGTGGCCTTTTTGCGGAGAAAGAGGTTGGAAGGTACGTGGATCAAAAACGTGCGAGTAGGGAGTGTCGTCTACTTCCCATAGCTGCTCATAGGTGCCGCTGGTCGCGATAGCTTGATTATGCAGATGGAGGGTGGCCCCCCCTCGAATTTGAATCAGCCAAGGTCTTCCACTTGGATGCGCTCCTCGGGTTGCGATTTCTCCTCCCCAATCTACATAAAAAGAATCATATCCTAATTCCTCTAATCTGGCGACCAATCGATCTACAGCCCAGCCTTTTGCGATACCGCTCATATCCAAAGTTGTGGAGTCGACATCTTTCCATAGCATGCGCCCTTGTTGGTGGATATGATGCCATCCCACCCCCTTTGATATGAGATCTAGCACTTCTGGATTAGGGAGCTCGCCTCGTTTTAGGTGAGGAAGCCAGCATCTCACGAGGGGGCCAACCGTGGGATCAAAACGGCCACCCGACGCTTGTACATAGAAGGAAATTTGAGATACAAACTCGGTGAGTTCTGGCGACATCCATAAAGGTTTGCCAGCTGGTAATCGATTGAATCTAGAGACTTCAGATTGGGGATTAAAATGATTGTAATGGCGATCGACTTCATCAAATACTTGGATAATCAAAGAATCGATCTGTTCTTTTTCTGCAGATGAGAGAGGAAGTGGGATTTGTACACAGAGGGGTACGTGCATGATCCATCGCTCGACACGATAGAGAGAATGGGGTGGGTGACACCCAGTCAGTAAGACGAGAAGATAGATTAGGTAGGGAAGCATCGCTGACGACAACTGCGTACGGTATTGTAAGCTAGCATAGCAACGGTCATGGGGCCTAC
>CAYLUD010000051.1:0-7356 GCA_964386785.1 uncultured bacterium
TCCCAAAAGAAGAGCTAGAGTTTGCATCCATAAAGTATGCGTCATGATTTCTTATTTCAAACTGGCGTCAGGTTACGAAAGCCCTGGAAGCAACCGAGGAAAAAGAAGAAGAACTAGAGCCAGTCTCTTCTTAATTTTAAGCAAGGGGAAGGCTTCGGAGGAAGGAATCCAGAAACTTCATAGGAAAGTCTATTTCAGCCAACTGTTTTTGATAGATGGAGATGTGATGCTCGATTCTTTCTTTCGTAGCCCTCCTTCCTGACGCGATCGCTTGATTTTGACTAGGTTGGTCTAACTGCATATCTTCCAAATCATCCGCCAACTGAAACGCAATACCGAAATGAATCCCCGCCAACTGCACCTTAGGTAACTCCACCAAGGCCCCTCCACCAAACAACCATCCTAAGCTGAATGCTAACTCAAATAGGGATCCTGTCTTCAAAGCAGCCACCTCTTCCAGATGAGCTACGGAGGGCTCCGTAGGAGCGAACAGATCCCAGTATTGCCCTGTTACTGCCCCTTGAAATCCCGTGGTACGGGAGGTTATTTCAAGAGCCAAAGATAAGCGCCCTTCACTTAAATGAACAGCGCCCAGCTGAAGGGCCTGATACCCAGCCGAGATCATCCCATAGGTAACAAGAATCGCAGTTGCCTCGCCATACTGGTGGTGAAGCGCTGGGCGCCCTCTGCGTTGGGACGCATTATCCATACAAGGCAAGTCATCAGCAATCAAGGAGGCTGTATGAAACAACTCAATCGCGCTCGCAGCCATAGATACATCTTGAGACCCTAAAGCCCTTCCAATTTGACATACCAGTAAGGGGCGAATCCGTTTTGCTGGAGACAGTAGGGCTGCCTTAGCTGCCTCTATCAACAAAGGAGGACCCTTCCATTTCCCTACAATATTCGACAAATTATGCTCTATTAACTCCTTCAAACGCCGAGCCTCCGAGGATCTTTTCTAGCCACACAAACGCCGCGTACGCTCTTACAAGGTCCTACTAACGCGTGAGGTAAGAGGATCGTTCCTGGATTTAAGACGGAGTTACAGCCAGTTTGAGAAAAGTCACCACAAAGAGCACCCAACTTCCGCATGCCAGTATCTATGCCTTCAATACGTATGGATTGATGGTCTAAACGAAGATTAGCACACTTGGTTCCCGCTCCTAAATTTACCTGCTCTCCTAAAATCGAATTCCCCACATATGCAAAATGTGCAGCTTGAGAGCGGTAGAGAAGAATAGAGTGTTTGACTTCTGTAGTGTGTCCAATAACGACTCGATCGCCGGCTAGCACAAACCCGCGCAAGTATGCACCATGGCGTATTTGACATTCATTTCCTAAAATGCAAGGCCCCACTATGTAGGCTCCCGATTCGACAACTGTACCCTTACCAATTGAGATAAGTTCTGGGTTTACTAGGTGAACGCCCTCTTCTAGAGTCCCTTCAATCTTTCCTAATTTTTGCTTCTCAAAAAACGAGGTCAATCTTTCTAACGGCATCCAGCTTGGCTCCCCGGCAATAAAAAGATCTGGATAGGGACAACGGGTTAGATCGAATACATCTTGAACTGTATACACAAGTCACCTCTTTCTTAAGAAGAATATACCTTATACTTCTCTATTTTTCTTTCTCTTCTGTTGCTGTGGAAATGTTCACAGCCTCTGTGGAATTCCGCGATCATAACCTGTCGATATCCTGATGATAACTTGCGAGTTGTTAACGAAACACGGATATGCACAGAGTTATGCACGGTTTCTTGACTGCTTTTCAACAGTTTTTCCACAAAATGAGCTGTTATTAGTTCCCTCGATCGTAGGAAGAACACATCCTCTTGACCCGAGCCATCAAAACTTCTGGGGAGCCTTGCAGCAAGACTCTTTTTGTTCTTGCTGTGTGTCCTGAAGAAATACGGACTTGATTGGGAGACAGACCTAAGGTCTGGGCGAGAAAAAGTTCTAATCCTAGATTAGCTTTCCCCGCTTCTGGGGGCTCTTTGATAGCGATCCGAATCGTGTTGCCATGATATCCACGAAATCCAGCAATTTTCGATCCTGGGCGCACAGAAACTAATAGGTAGATCCCATCTGAGCCTTGCTGCATTGCCTCAGCTGGCATAGGCATTTCTTCTTGAGGTGCAGATTCATTCTTCATGGGTGCGCGCAAGTCGATGTGCATATTGCAAGGATAGAAAAGACTCTTTTGTTCGAGCAGCCTCTTTCTCGTGGTTAACTAAGGGAGCTGGATAATCTAACTCTGAGCTCCCACTCCAAATATGAATATTCCTAGCGTGTAATCCAGCTAGTTCAGGGACCCATTTCGTGATATACCTGGCGGAAGGATCCCATCTCTTCTGCTGCAACCAGGGATTAAAGATACGAAAATAAGGTTGTGCATCACACCCTGTACTGGCCACCCACTGCCAATTGCCATTATTTACAGCGGGGTCATAATCTATCAGCTTTTGTGCAAAATACCGTTCTCCCCATTGCCAAGGTATATGTAGATCCTTTGTTAAAAAGGAGGCTGTAATCATACGCACCCGATTGTGCATCCATCCCGTTTGATTGAGCTGTCTCATTCCTGCATCCACAATGGGAAATCCCGTCCTGCCTTCACACCAAGCCTGAAAATATTGCACATTTTCATCCCAAGGCAAAGCATCGAGTTCTTTGTGGAAACAATGTGCAAACACATGAGGAAAATACCATCCAATAGAGGTAAAAAAGTCCCTCCAAAATAGGCTACGAATCAATCCATGATCTGATCCAAACAAGTTATAGATTTGATGATAACATTCTCTAGGGGAACAAGTCGTAAACTTCAAATGAGCCGATAACAATGTGGTGCCGTCTAGAGAGGGAATATCTCGATCCCGATCATAATGGGCATATCGTTCTATATTATTGAGGATGGACAGGGCCTCTGTTCTACCCCCTCGTGTAGCTGGATAGGGCGTTGGTTGCACTGGTTGAGGTGGCCAAGTGGACAGAGCAAAGGGTATGTTACCTCGAAAATAGGATCGATAGGAATTCGATCGCGGAAGTGGGACGATACGAGTTTGCGCGTGCTGGAAAAAAGGAGTAAATCGGATATAAGGAGTTCCATCTTTTTTGCATGTACTCTCAGGCTGATGCAGGAGGGTGTCTTCACACATCAGAAACTCGATTCCGAGATCTTGACATGTTTGCTGCATTCTTTGGTCTCGCTGACGGCTGTAGGGGGTGTAGTCTCGATTGACTATAACCCCATGAATGAGCCCTAACTCTTTACATTGTCGAATGACTCGATCCGGTTGATCAAAAAAACAGAACAACCTAGAGCCCTTCTCTCGCAATTCCTCATCTAAATCCTGGAGTGACTCAACCATAAATTGGATGCATGGGTCGCCTCGATAGGGATTGGATTGTAACTGGCCTGGAGTAAAAATGAATGCAGGGATGACCTCTGCGTAGTTCTCAAGTGCTGTTAGAAGGCCGATATTATCTTCTAAGCGTAGGTCTCGACGAAAGATAAAGAGGGCCCTCTTTCTTTGCATAATACACCTGATTTCATCATCCCTTATGATGTTTTTTTGTCCAGGAATCCTTTAAAGAAACTACGCGATTGAATATAGGCCTACCTGGGCGCGAGTCGACTGGATCTACAAAAAAATAGCCCTGCCTTTCAAACTGAAAATGTTCTCCTGGCATAGCTTGTTCTAAAGAGGGCTCGAGTAAGCATGTCCGCGTCTCTAATGAATGTGGATTTAATTGAGAAAGAAAATCTTCAGCTAAGCCTCCATCTAAAAGAAGGCGATCATATAGCCGTACCTCTCCTTGAAAGGCCTTTGCTGAAACCCAGTGAATCGTTCCTTTGACCTTGCGCCCTATAGGAGCACTACCACTTCGAGTTGCTGGATCATAGGTACAATGAATCGCCAAAATTTCTCCCGAATGAGGGTCTTTCTCTACCCTTGTGCAGGTAATACAATATGCATACCGTAGCCGCACTTCTTTGCCTGGAGCTAAACGAAAAAAATCACGAGGGGGGGATTCCAAAAAGTCTTCTCGTTCAATGTAAATTTCTTTAGTAAAAGGCACCTTGCGAGATCCCGTTTTAGGGATATCGTGAGGCCAATACGAAGCTTCTAATTCCTCAGTCTCCCCTTCTGGATAATTATCGATAACGACTTTGATGGGGCGCAATACACCCATGACTCGGCGAGCTCTTGCATTGAGATCGTCACGCAGACAAAATTCGAATTGAGCCATTTCTACGGAGCTGTTTGCCTTGGCTACTCCCACCATATCACAAAATTGGCGAATCGATTCAGGAGTACATCCTCGGCGACGCAATCCTGCAAGCGTGGGCAATCTGGGGTCGTCCCACCCGCTGACCCACTTACGCTCTACCAATTGGAGCAACTTTCTCTTACTCATCACCGTCGCTTCTAGGTCGAGTCGGGCAAACTCATATTGATATGGCGGAGTAGGAAAATGGTTAGATAGTTGTTGGAGCACCCAGTTGTATAGGTCGCGATTATTTTCAAATTCCAGCGTACAAATCGAATGGGTAATCCCCTCCAGGGCATCGGAAATGGGATGTGCATAGTCATACATAGGGTACAAGCACCATTGATCGCCTGTTTTATAATGAGTTGCATGGCGAATCCGATACAACAGAGGGTCTCGTAGTTTCATGTTAGGTGCCGCCATATCGATTCGGGCACGGAGCACCTTAGCCCCATCAGGAAACTCCCCCTCTTTCATGCGGCGGAATAGGTTGAGATTTTCTTCTATCGAACGTTCCGCATATGGGCTAAGACGTCCAGGAGCCGTGACTGTCCCTCGATACTCTCGGATCTGCTCCTCGGATAAATCACAAACGTAGGCTTTCCCTGATTGGATCAGTTCTTCAGCGAATGCATACATGCGATCAAAATAATCGGAGGCATGAAACAATTTATCTTTCCAATCAAATCCTAACCAGCGCACGTCTTCTTGAATCGCAGTTTCATAGAGAACGTCTTCTTTTGTGGGGTCTGTATCGTCGAAACGGAGATGACATCTTCCTTCATATTCTTTAGCCAGTCCAAAATTGAGGCAGATCGATTTTGCGTGTCCAATATGAAGAAATCCATTCGGTTCCGGTGGGAAACGGGTTACTACACTACCCTGATAATGTCCCAATCGTCGATCTTCATCGATAATTCGATGAAGAAAAGTTCTTGTAGAGGGGTGTTCTTCCTGCGAGGATTCCATGGTCTTACCTATGCATCATGTGGAGCAAAAAAGTATACCAAAGCCGGGAAGTAAGGCCAAGAGTTTTACCTAAGCGATGCTTTTCTTATGGAGATTAGGATGTTGGATGGCTTTACAATAAAATGTCAGATGGCCGTAGAAAAAAGAAGGGGCTGCGCCTAAGAACAGGTGATCGTGTTTCCCAGATTGAAATTCGAGGATTTCTAGAGATTATAGGAGACATGGGGAAGTCGAAACTATGTTTAGTTGTGTAAAGATCAGTGGGTTTCGAAAGAGTTCGGGCATTTCTTAAAAATGCCAATATTATATTTTTAAACGAATGCGGCGGTAACAGGGTTTGATACGAACAACATGAGTAGATATGGCATTGCCCCCTAGCCACTTATGAAGGGTGATAGCTGGATCGTCCAGCTCAAGCGCGATTGGATCTTCGTCATCTGGATGAGCAAAATAATGAGTGGGAGCAAGACTTGGAGCTACAAAACAAGATTTACCACCAAAAGTGGAAGCACAAAGATGGTGGTAATGGCCAGCTACAATCCCCAAAATGGAATCGTGTTTCCGAATCAAATTTTCAAATCCGGGAACTGAGTAACAGGTGTATTTCGTGTCAAAAGCTTTTACGCCTACTTTGACGGGTGGGTGGTGCATAAAGATAAGCGTTGCTTTGTTATGAGCGCTTTCTAATGTTTTTTCCAACCAAGATAGCCTTTGTTCACAGAAACGACCATAATCCTCTCCTTCTACAAGAGTATCCAATCCAATGAGTCGGATAGGAAAATTCTCGATTGCATAATGAAGAAATCCACTCTTGGGCATATAGAAGCGATCGGAAAAAGACTCTCTCATTATTTCCCTGTCGTCATGATTGCCAGGAATAACAAACAAAGGAATTTGGAGTGGTTCGATTAATTCCCGAAAATGCTGATACGATTCTAGGCCCCCTTCATCCACTGCATCTCCAGTAAAAATGACCACATCTGGTCTAGGATTTAGACTATTTAAGAAATCGATTGCTCGAGAGAGTCGAACAGCAATTTCTGTTTCTGGTTCATTCTTCCAGTGGTTTCCTTTTGGAACGATGTGAGAATCTGTAATTTGTGCAATCAACATGTATTACGCTCATTCTTGTCTCTGCGGGTAACTCATTGTAAATAATACTTTGATTTTTGTGCATTCCGAATTCCGCTTGCTGTTGACACACCTGCGTAAATCGCTTGCAAAAGTCATGTACAACGCAAAATAGTTCGGTAATCTTTGGTTCGTCCATATGTAGAGCCATTTTGGATGTGTTTTTTTTGTAAAACAAAAGCTTTATTCCAAAAGATGCTCTTTTTCAAGAAATTAACATCCGCTTACGTCAAACTGGCGTTATTTTATCATGAACCTCTACTCTCCGCTGGACCAATTTATTGGCGCAAGGTCAGTTGATACTTGGTTGATTTACACTTACACTAGGGAACTCATGCTTCTGTAAAGACAGAGCTGGAGCATGCTTGCGATCTACAATTCTTGTCTGGGAGTCTGGGAATGCGGATCTAGAATATGCTACTGCAGCGCTCCCAGAAAAGGACATACCGACAGCTCCTCCAACTATTCCTATAGCAGAGAGGGTGGCAACAGATTGCCAATGATGGCTAGACCAAATGCTGCTATTCGGTGCTATGCGATAGTGATGCAATGCTTTCTTATACCAGATACCCCCAAATATGCAGCCCACCAGGCAGCCAGTAAATATTGCCATACTGATGTAAAAAATTTTTCTACTCCTTGATGTTTCAGCATGTGCTGCGTGTAGCGGTTGAGCTGAGGTTAAGGAAACGGTTGAATGCGAATAATTTGTAATCATAAATGACCTCCTAATTGTTTGAAATGATTTTAATATATAAATGTTTTTGAAATTTAAATTTATTATTAAAATTTTATAATTAATAATCGATTGATTCAATAGAGCCAAGATGAATCGGGCGGTTTCAAGGGTCTAGCCGAACACTTAGCGAGCTATAGATGGGCTCGCTCGGGACTCCTTTGGAGTCTATCCTTGAAAAAGGGAGGGGAAAGCTTCTTGTGGAGTTCTGAAACCTAAAATCTCGCTAGGCCTTTGATTCATTA
>CAYLUD010000052.1:0-7328 GCA_964386785.1 uncultured bacterium
AGTTTGCATCCATAAAGTATGCGTCATGATTTCTTATGTCAAACTGGCGTTTTTTTAAAACAGAGATCTCTTCTTGTAGCAGACGAACTATTGCAAAAAGCTCTTCATATGTGGGCCGCATCCCCTAACATCATAAACATAAACGTTTATCTTGTCACCCACACTGAACGGATACATTCAGCACCCGTGTGCGTAAATCTACCGAATAAGGTTTGCCCATTTTCTCTCCTAGTCCTTTGTACCAAGAGAGACTCTATCAATTATAAATAAAATTTTGAATAGCTATAAAGCGCAAAGAATGGCCTCGTCTGCGGACACCCTAGGTCTTCCTCGACCCTGGCTAGGTTTAGCTCCCCACTTCTCTAAAGATTCATTGGAAAACCAGATGGTAAGGCTTCCCTGATTGACCAAAGCTTTGTTATCTCTGGCTAGTTGCGGATACGATACTTTTTCTCTGTCTGATTGCTCATATTGATCCCATTTTTTTTGCGGCAACAAAAAAATTATAGAATCAATTGTCTAAGGACAAGAAAAAACCTTATCCGCTCCTATTTACGCCACAAGGCCTTCAGCAAGTACTGCATTGGTGCATCAAAGTACATAATCCCTCTTCTAGCTGAAACTGAGGTTGCCACCCTACAAGGCGCTTAGCCTTTAGATTGCTGACATGCCTTACGTTATATTGTTCCGGCGCTGTTTCTATAACACGTGGAGTGCGATCTAATATTGTTTTTGACATGTCGATAATATCACCTAAAGTGATGAACTGATCTCCTTGGAGATCGAGGATATGGAAACCCTCAAGACCTAGAGAGGCTATAATTCCAGAAACAATATCCTCGACGTGAATAAAACAACGGCCTGTATTGCACGAACCTACCCGTACCTCGTCCTGGGTACGCACAGCATGAAATAAGGACTCCACAGCAGACCAATTGGTTTCTCGTGGACCGTAAATAATCCCAAAACGCAATAGCGTTGTAGAACAAAAGCCATGCTGAAATTTCTGTTTGAGATTGACTTCACTGACCAACTTAGAAAAGGCATATTCTGAAGTCAGGGTATGTACATTCAAAGGAGACTCATCATTCTTAATCAGATTTCTATCCTTCCATTCCCCATAAAGCCACTCGCTGGACGCAAAGATAAACTGCCGTGCTTTTCTCATCTCGGCAACGTCAATCAAATTTAAGGTCGCCATTACATTTGCATCAAAGCAACGATACCCTTTGTTCTGGCAATCCCCATTACGAGTTAACCCGGCCAAATGAATCACTGCATCGACTTCCTCAGGCATGAGGTGCCCTATATCTTTTGATCGAATATCTGCAGCTACCCAGTCAGATCCTGGGAGAAGATCCACACCCTGTACCTCAATGCCACGATTCCGTAAGCGCGCTGTTAGCACTCTACCGACAAATCCACCCGCCCCCGTGACAAATACTTTCATTGCTTATTCCTTTTCTATTGCCTGATATTTCATGTGTTCTAGGCGCACATCACCGCTACAGTAATCCATGTTCCTAGGACGCACTACATTCATTCAGGGTCTCTCTATTAGTCATGCACATAAATAATTTTGCTTCCTTGCAATTCAAATTGGAAAGGGCTCTCTTGCAGCTCATGCAATGCTGCTCTTACTTTGTTCTGATACTGTTCATCGCAGAATAGGAGCAAGAACCCTCCTGCGCCTGCGCCTAGAATTTTCCCTCCAGCAGCTCCAGCCGCACGCGCTTTTGCATAATAATGATCAATCTGCGGATTAGAAATGCCATCTGCTAATTTCTTCTTTAAGAGCCAACCTTCATGTAGGATATCGCCGATCTCATTGATTTTGTTATCCACCAGTTGATCACGTACATGACGAGCTTGAGACACCATCTGATCCAGATGCGCTAAATTTGTAGAAGTTTTGGTTTTTTGTTCTGCTAGAATCGAAGACGAAAGGCGGACGATACCCGTATAAAACAGCATGAATTTTCTATGGAGCAGTCGTTTTGTATCCGGATGGCATACGATAGGATCCACAGATACAGCACCATCTCTATGAAATTGAATGTAATTAAACCCCCCATATGCGCTGATATACTGGTCCTGTTTACCCATCGGATGTTTGAGAATATCAATCTCCACTCTACATGCGTCAGCAGCAAGACGTTCGGCGGATGCGTGCAATCCATTGAACGCGTAAAAAGCGTTTAACGCCCCAACCGCAAGACCACTGGATGAACCTAATCCTACACCAGCTGTGCCCAAAGGAATATCCCCCATATAGACCACTTCGATTTTTTTCTCGATGCCAGCTAATCTTAAGGCCTCGCGGATGACATTATGTTTAATCTGATCGACATGATCCACAATTTCTGTTTGCGAATAACTAATACGGATCATGTCATCAAATTTCTCATTTACGGTGATGTAAATGTATTTATCAATTGCAGTACTTACTACAGCTCCACACCCTGTTCTGTAGTATTCTTCCAGGTCAGATCCGCCACCTGCTAAACTGATTCTCAATGGTGTTCTTGAAATGATCATATTTGCTCCAAAGAATGAATCTGATACTGAATTCCTTGTTCAACAGTGACTTGAGGATACCATCCAATGGCATTCAGTTTTTTGGTGTCGGCCCAAGTACGGGTAGCGTCTCGAGGATTGGCCCATTGCAACTTGAATGCTGAGGCCCCTTGTAAAAAAGTTTCAACCATCTTACATATGTCCGCTACTTGGATCGCCTGGCTACGTCCCACATTATAAATTCCTAGTGGCACAGATGCATGTAAAGCGAACAGAAAAGCTCGAGCAGCATCCTCTACATAAATAAAATCTTGAGCATTGTGAGGGGCCCGAATATCAGGCGTTTCCCCTCTCCTGATTGCACGATATAAGGTAGGGATCAAAGAATGAGCCTTCTGTCCTGGACCAAAAGCAAAAAATAGGCGCAACCAAATGAAATCCACATGTTTCAGCGCACAGATCGAGGTGCCATAGAGTTGCAAAGCATGTTTCGCCCACGTAAAAGGATTACGTATCAATACGCGATCGCTCTCTTTACATAAGCCGCGCGTTTTTCCATATTCCCAAGAACTACCGCTCGCAATGATCTTGCGACATGCTGTGTCCCCAACAAGAAAATTGATGAGAGATAATGAGGCATCCAAATTGCGTTTACTCACCTCATAGGTATAGTCAGGAATCCCTTCCCAAGCCAAATGAATGCAGGCTTCCGGTTGAAACTCAGAGATCGCACCCTTAATGGCATGCAAATTCTGTAAATCACCTTGAAGAATGCTCTCTTGACCTTGCGGTTGTACTGAATTACGACTCAAAATCAAGACATCATGGTTTGCTTGCAATAATAGAGGAACTACATGCTGACCAATGAATCCCGTAGCTCCTGTAACAAATACTCTCATATTAAAAAATATTACGATCCCAATTGTAGGGTATCAACCCTTCATCTGGATGAATTCTCTGATATTTCTTAGATGGATCGTGAGGTTCAGAAGCTACATTCGCTACGATTGAATACGGCATCCAGAGACTTTTGGTACCATTCGCTATGCCCGGTGGGATGTGTACTAAGCAATAATGATCCATACCCATAAAAATCTCTTGTGTCTCTCCCTTAGTAGGCGAAGCATCTCGTAGGTCATGTAGCACTAACTTGACCTGCCCAAAAACACAAATATAATTCAGAATCAAAGTTTCATGAACATGCCAACCTTTAATTGCTTCATGATAAATTTTACTAAAATAGACCTCGCCAAATGGGTTCAGAATATTGTCTGCTCGCACACCGTGCATGATCGCTCCGCGTTCATCTGGAAAGATTTTCAAGGGAATTATTTGAACACCATCAATCACCTCTTCTCCTCCTTTTAATATGCAGGCACTAGGTAAGGCTCTCCTGGAAAGGGGATCAAAAAAGCTCCCCTAAAACCCGCAGCACGACATTCATTCATGATTTCATCTTTCAAATTCCAAGCAAGCACAAAAATCACATCCGGTTTTAGCTCTAGTCCTTGGTTACGGGATACAATGGGAATGGCAGAACCAGGCGTCCACCATCCCTGCTTGAGTGGATTATTATCGATCATAGCTTGGATCTCTATCGATGTCAGTCCACAAAAATTTAAGTAAGTAGAGCTGCGCGCTGAGGCCCCAAATCCAACTATCTTCTTTCCCTCAAATGATCGAATCCAACCCAGCGTACTATTCTTATGCTCAAAGGCCTTCCTAGCAAACTGTTCCCAAGCAACGCTAGTATTGGCACCTAACTCATCTTCTACTAGTAAAGATCGAAAATAACTTTCCTCTACCTTATGAGAATGTTTTGCAAAATAGATCACATGTGATCCGCCACTAATTGGGCTTGAATCCACACGAAATGGGTGCAACCCATAACGATTGAGTATTTGAGTCATCGAGCGGATCGTAAAATAGCAGAGGTGTTCATGATAGATCGAATCATAATGCAACTCTCGTAAGATCACACTGCCATCATGAAATTCAATGACACCTATTCCAGAGTCCCCTATTACAAGAGCCATGCCTGCAATGACTTCATGCAATTCACTCACATGCGGGATGACATTACGAGCGATCACAACATTAGGATTCCCGTATTCATTCAGGACGTATCGAGCTGTGTCGGTATCCCAGTATGTACATAAAGTAGGAACACCTGCTTCCGTTGCAATTTGAGCAATATTTTTTGCAGGTTCAATTCCTAATACTTGATGTCCGCCTTCTAGAAATTGCTTCAGTATCGTGCCATCATTAGATGCGATCTCGACAATAAAACTTTCGGGTTCCAGCTTGCAATGTGTGACTACTCTTTGGAAGAAGATTTTCGAATATTCTTGAGCAGCCTGAGAAGTACCTGTGACCCAAAAGTACTGATCAAAGAGAATTTCCTTTTTGATCGTATCCTTGAGTTGGAATAATGAGCACTGAGGACAAAAAGCCGTAGCCAAGGGGAATGTCCCAATCTGATCCGATCGTGTTCGAACTAAAGCATTGGCTAAGGGCTGATGGCCTAAATCAAGTATATCGACCAAACTGTTCGCTGCACAACCACGACACGTTGCAATGCTCTCATAATTACTGGCCAACATAGGCAGCCTCCTCAACCCATCGTAAATCTAGATCGACTTCATGGTTGGACTGCAGATGGTGAATCTGCTGCAATCGAACGCATGTACGTCCACGGAAATGATTCTCATTGAACTGAATCTTTCGAAATAAATCCACAAGCTCTTGCCCGCCACGATCCAGATCCCATTCAGGGCGAAAATAGTCTTTTAATACATTCAGAATCTTGTGAAAACTAACTCGATACGTACGACTATCTTTGCCATGTTCCCCTGTAAAATGAAGAGTACTGCCTGGGACTGCGCGTTGTGCTGCTTCTGCCAAATCTCGAACTGTGAAGTTCCCATTTGGAATGCCTACGTTAAATGATTCTCCCGATACAAGATCTAAGGGAGCTTCAAGTCCCGCGAGATACGCCTGAGAAACATCGCGCACATGCACCACAGGACGCCATGGCGTGCCATCACTTTTGATTTCGATCTTACCTGTAGTATAGGCACAAGCCACTAAATTATTGTATACAATGTCACAGCGCAGCATCGGACTAGCTCCAAATACTGTAGAAGGGCGAAAACAAATCACATGAAAATGATCGGTTGCCATTTTTTTTAGCGAACATTCTGCCTCCCACTTCGTTCTCGCATACGATGTGATCGGATGTTTTTCGCTATGGTCTTCATCTAATTCTACATCGACTGTGGATACGCCATACATGCTTTGGGAAGATGAATAAATAAACCGTTCAACACCCATGGCTCTGGCATATTCTGCTAAACGCACCGTGCCCTCATAATTGATGCTTTCGGTAAGCCCTGGCATTAATTCTCCTAACGGGTCATTCGATAGCGCCGCTAAGTGTACCACGGCATCTATACCTCGTAAATCATCATGAGAAATATCTCGAATATCTTTTCGAATCTGTTGCTTTGGACGTACATAGGGTAGCAGGGCACAGTCGTGGTAATAACCCGTATCCAAACCAGTCACACGATGCCCTTTTGCAATCAACATTTCTGTGAGTACAGCACCTATATAACCTTCATTACCTGTTACGAGAATATTCATACGAGCACGGGTTCCTGATGAACAAGAGAATTCACGTGGTGGACAGGCTGAAATCCTTCCCGTTCTACTACTTCTTCGAAGTGTTTTAAATTTTTTATGTTCGTGATGTAATAATATTGTCGATGGGTTACATAGGCAATCAATCGCTGTTCCTTAGCTAAGGATGCCAATATGACCTCTTCGAACGAGATATTGTCAAGCAAGTCGGGATTCAAGACACTCTTATTGAGTATGAAGTACCCGATATCGACTCCATTTAGAGTTTTTGACTTGCGCTGTTTATCATATTCTTTGACAAGGCTATCTCCACTCACTTCGACATTATTTCCAAAACCATATTCGCCTGTGCCTTCTTGATTTCCAAAAACTGTCGTCATCGCCACAGCACGTTTACATGCAAATAAGTCGGTCATTTGTTGGATTTCAATTGGCCAGTAATTATCGCCATACAACAATAAAAATTCTGAATCGAGGTAGGGATATGCGTTCAACAAGCGGCGACCCGTCAAATCTTCTGGGGTACCAATAGAATATGTGACCTGAACGCCCGCAGCCAGTTGAGTCCCATAATAATTAACAACTTTCTCTGCCTTATACCCCAACAAAAATAAGATTTTTGTAATCCCAGCATCGATTAGAGATTGGAGCAAATAATCAGCGAACGGGCGTCCAAGGATAGGGGCCATGGGTTTCGGTACATGATCCGTAACAGGTCTAAGACGTTCTCCACGCCCCCCAGCTAAAATTACAGCTTGTCGAATCTTCATGAATATATCCTAGTCAGCCCTATCTGTATCTTTTCTAGAACACGTAATCTATTCACTTCAAGAGATGTCTCGCCCTCCAAGAGGGTGTTCTTAATTCTTTACGTTGACGACACTCACGTATTCACAATTGGACGATCGAATATGAGGAAAGCCCCATATACGACTTCATCAAAAATTCAGGCATCTTGCCGTCGAATATTTATACTTTTTTTATGCTCGAAGGTCAATTTTTTTGATATGGGACTGTTAACAAATTAGACCAAGAGATTTAATGGCAGCTAGGGCAAAAAATGAAAAGAAAGTATGGGTTATACCATTCGTAAAAAATGTTGATGCATTTAGAGCATATTGCCATGCATATTCCTGCGGGAAGACATGCTGTTATTGTGCTGGACCAAG
>CAYLUD010000053.1:0-6970 GCA_964386785.1 uncultured bacterium
ATCGGAGTAGAGGGATTCGAACCCCCGACCCACTGCTCCCAAAGCAGTTGCGCTAGCCAAGCTGCGCTATACTCCGTCTGCATCAAAGTGCTGACAGCATCCTAGAGATCTACGGAGTTAATGACAAGTCAAAAGAAACAGATGAAGATCATTGTTTTTGGAGGGGTAAAGTTTTTTTATAACGAGAGAGATAGAATGTGGTGTAAAAAATAATTTTCCTGTGTGCAGGTTTAGTGTATGTGGGTAGTATGGCACTAGATTAGCAAGAGGGTGCGGCAACTGTTTTTTTTTCTTGGAAACATGAGGTATAGTCAGGAAAATTCTTTTTTTGCTACAATAAACCGCTTTTGATAGACCAGCCTATAGGGAGTAAACAATTGGAGTCCAGAGAAGCTGTTACCATTTTTAATCAAAACCAGAAGATTTTTGGCATGCTTCATCGTCCTCTTCATACGAGCGAAGCTCCTCCTCTTGTCGTCTTCTGCCACGGCTTTGCAAGTAATAAAATTGGCACGAATCGCTGCTATGTTACGTTAGCAGAACAGCTATCTAAAGCGGGCTTTGCCTCTTTACGTTTTGATTTTCGAGGCTCGGGAGATAGCGAGGGTGCTATTTCTCAAATGACATTTGAAGATTTTATTTCAGATGCTGTAGCCGTCTTGGAAATGGCTCGCACATTACCCGGGATTGATTCTCAAAAAATTGCCCTCTTTGGTTCTTCGTTAGGCGCTACGGTTAGTGTTTTTGCAGCAGCTAGATTTCAAAAAATTGCTGCCATGGTTCTTTGGGCGCCCATAGCTGAAGGGGCTCGATGGATGCGAGACTTTATGCAGTCTCAAGCAGCAGCCGAGGGTTCGAACCATGCTGTGTATCGAGGGTTGCCCATTCATCCCCATTTTCAACGAGAATTCAGTCAGCAGATGGCCGCTGAGACTTTGTCTCAGCTTGTCGATGTCCCTTTTCTTCATATGCATGGCCAGCAGGATCGAGTTGTGCCGATTTGTCATCAGGAAATCTATCGATCCTCTTGCTCCAATCATCGAAATGCCACACGCTTTCTTTGTTTTGATCAGGTAGACCACTGTATGGGAGGTGCTCCCATATTTCCTAATGTGGTACAAGAAGCCGAAAATTGGTATAAGATCCACTTAATGGGGCTACAAAATGGTGCTGTCCTTTGAAACCTGGAGAACGAAGACTACAACTCCTGTGCCGAATTGGTGGCATCATATTGAAAGCCACAGTTTTATAAATCATAAACCTTCACAGTGTCTTGCTGAAGTAGCCTCTCATTTTTCTTGTCTAGCAGAGTTGCCTTTTCTTGAGATGAAACCTGGATTCTCTTCCAGTAAGCGGTACCCATTGCGAGTAGGCGTTCTGCTGTCAGGAGGTCCGGCCCCCGGTGGTCATAATGTATTATTTGGCCTTTGGAGTATGCTCCATCAGTGGCACCCAGATAGTCGCCTATATGGATTCCGTAGGGGGGTAGCTGGCTTACTTGAAGGGGAAATGATAGAGCTCGATGCGGCTCAATTAGAGAAATTTTATAACACGGGCGGCTTTGATTGTTTAGGCTCTAGTCGAAAAAAAATAGAGCAGGAATCTCATTATGCAGCTGTAGAAGAGGTCTTGCTGCAATGGCAACTCAATGGATTAGTGATTATTGGAGGGGATGACTCCAACACAAATGCAGCATTCTTGGCAGAGTATCTCGCACAAAGAGGAAAGATTTCCATTATCGGTGTGCCTAAAACAATTGACGGGGATTTAACGACCCCAGACCTAAAAATTAGCTTTGGTTTTGATACGGCCACACGCACCTATTCACAGGGGATATCTAATCTATGCCGCGATGCGCTATCCACCGGCAAGTATTATCATTTTGTTCGTTTAATGGGGCGGAAAGCATCTCATATTACTCTTGAGTGTGCGCTCCACACACATCCGAATTTTACCCTGATTAGTGAAGAGGTTGCGGCGCAAAAAAAGAATCTATTTGATGTTGTAGAAGACATTACACAATGTATTGTACAGCGAGCCAGTCAAGGAAAACAGTATGGAGTGATTCTGATTCCGGAAGGGCTTTTAGAGTGGTTACCAACGATTCATGAAGATTTACAATCTCATGAGGGAGCTCAATCTGTTCGAGCGCTTTTGCAGCAAAGAGATGAGCATGGGCATCCTCTGGTGTCTCAGATTCAAACCGAAGAATTGTTGATTGCCTGCGTGCGCCACCGCCTTGCCATGGTAAACCCTCAGACTACTCTTCATGCCGTGGGCCACTTCTTTGGGTATGAGGGACGTTGTGCGTATCCCTCTCCTTTTGATTCTATGTACGGTCAAGCCTTAGGGGGTGTTGCGGCGCTTCTTATTGCTCATCAACGTACAGGGTATATGGCTGCTCTGAGCCGTCTCGAAAAAGAAGTCAGCGATTGGCAAGCGATCGCTATTCCGTTCAGCTCTATGCTCCATCGTGAACAGAGAGGTGGGCATGAAAAATTTGTGATTGCTCGTAGTATTGTAGATCTAGATAGTACTTCGTTTGCAACGTTTGCCTCGTCTCGTTCCCATTGGCTCATGGCTGATGATTACCAATACGTAGGTCCTATTCAATATCAGGGACCCGATTCTGTGATCTCCTCTCGACCTTCCCAGTTGAGGCCTATTATACCACAAGGGTCTTACTCGTGACCGCAGCCTGGGTTATAGTATCCGCATCTACTGAAAGAAGAGATAAAAAAAGAAAGGAGCTGTTTCAAGGAATGATTCCTCGCCATTTTACCTTGGAACAATGGTCGGAATTTTTAACAGAAATTACAGCGTATCACTTTCTTCCTCAAGATCGAGGCCTTTGGATAACAGGGGTAGAGGGTCTTACAGCGGAACAGTGGACCCAACTGAACAAGTCCCTATCTTGCAAAGCTCCTCGGTTGACTATTTGTCTGGAAGGTTCTCAGGTTTCTTCTGCGTTTTTGGATCGCGTACGTCCTACTTGTGAAGTCATGGAATTAAAGGAGCTGAAGCCCGGGGAGCTGAAACATGCTCATATCCAAGAGTGTATTCGTTTATTTCACGCTCAAGAAAAAAAAATCACCCCTAAACAGGCTCAAAAATTCGTTGAGTGGGTGGATCGTATCGGAGGAGGACTCGCTGTAGAAGTCGAAAAATGGGTTTGTTATCTTGGAGATCGAGTTGAGGTTACTGACTCAGATCTAGATGTCTGGATTCACCATGCACCGACACATACACTTTGGGATTTATTTGATGCGATCTGTGAGCGTCGAGTTGCAGATGCTCTGCAACATATAGACTCTTTATCTCGTGCGGAGGTGGCTCCTCAAGCGATCATTGCTTCGCTACGTACGCAAACCCAGCAACATTTGAAAATTATGGCCTTAATTCCGGAAGGGCCCGCCGCAGTACAAAAAGCTTTTCCATATCTTAAGGGACATCTATATGATCGAAAAGTGCGCTTGTTGCAAAAAGATGGTCTAAACCGGTTAACGGCTTTATTAGGGCCTCTGTTTGTTGCTGAGTCCCGTCTTCGAGAGGTTTCTGTATATCCAGAATATCCCTTAGAACGTTTTATTTTTGAAAGTGATCTATGACTCTTCATCTTCTTCCTAATCTACTGTCTGATCAGGCTGACCCATCTTTGTTTTTTCCTCCAGAATTAGCGAGTGTAATGGCTCGTATCGATGGATTGATTGCAGAAAGTGAGCAGGGGGGGCGTCGATATCTAAAAAGATTTCAGACCAAACGGTTGCCCCATCATATGCCGATAGCCCGTATCCAAGATCCCCACGACTTTTTACTAGCCCCACTGGTAGCTGGAGAAGAGTGGGGAGTTCTTTCAGATGCCGGACTTCCTTGCTTAGCAGACCCTGGAGCTCAACTAGTGCGTTATGCGCATTCTCGAGGTATTCCCGTTCGCGTCTATTCTGGTCCCTCTTCGATTACATGGTCCTTGTTGGCCTCAGGCCTACCAGGGCAGAGATTTGCGTTTCATGGGTACCTCTCGAAACAGCCATCAGAGCGGCAAAAACAGATCAAAGAATTAGGAAAACGAGCCCGCCAAGAAAAGGCAACTCAAATTTTTATCGAGGCCCCCTACCGTAATGAAGCAACTCTTCGAGACTGTTTGGCTGTTCTTGAGGCTGATCTGATGTTGTGTGTAGCCTCAGAGCTCACAGGTCCTCAAGAGAATATCACAACACAACCTGTTGGGGCCTGGAAACGACAACCCGTGACGATCGAAAAAGTGCCGACCATTTTTCTGATATCGATACTATAAATTACCAGAAACGAACAATCCACCATAGAAACAAGAGTACGGCAGCAGGTGCAATAACCCAAAAAAGCGTCAAAGGTGAGGATTCAGCAGAGATCTCTTGTTGGGGAGCTTCTCGTTCACGTTCTATACTAGCGGGTAGTACTGCTGGGGGAGATTCTTGTTGTTTGCCTTGTAGCCATGCAAACGTCTCTTCAACTAAGGGATGCTCTTCTAGTTGCACACAAGTCGCATACTTTCGTAAAAACCCTTGCGCATAGACAGGAGAAATCAATCGATCCATTTGACCTTCTTCTAGAGCTTGTAGGTAAGGAGTGCGAATAGAGGTCGTGCTTTCTACTTCTTTCAGTGAAAGATTTAACTCCTCCCTTCGGCTTCGAAGTAAATGCCCCATCCGCACAAAAGGAGCTGTGTGATCCATTCGCAATTCCGGATAATCTAATGTTGTTTCGGTTGCTTTACGCATGACAACTCCTATTATTTAGAAGATAGCTCTTCATCTACATCGGCAGCACAACGAAATCCATAGGTGCTATTGAAAGATCCGGGATTATTTCGATGACGTTGGGCGCATCGTAAATCTTCTTTCAAGCTTTTCCAGCAACCACCACGGAGAACGCGATAGGTACCCTGGACTGGACCCTTAGGATTCCACGGTTCATGAACTGTAGCCTCATAATCATGGTAGCCATACCAATCCTGGCACCACTCATACACATTGCCTGCCATATCGAACAATCCATACCCATTCGCAGGATAATGCATAACTGGGGTTGTGTCGGCACTGAAAAAATTAGCGTGAGCTTTATCTATATCATCGCCATAGGGATAAACTGCATGGGGATCGCCTCCTTTTGAAGCAATTTCCCATTCTGCCTCTGTAGGCAACCGCTTGCCTATCCAGTCAGCATAGGCAGTTGCACCATACCACGTCACTCCTACTACAGGGTGATGGGCATATCCAGGCTCTATATGTAACTTGCCCCCACTACGAGAAATGCGAGATTCTTTGTAACGAATTACATCATTATATTGCGCGTCTTTTTCACACCCCAATGCTTCTAAAAAGCGTATAAATTGCTCATTCGTTACTGGGTGAATATCCATAGCAAAAGAGGATAAATCGACAGTATGCACCGGAGTTTCATCCCGATTGCCAGCATGACTTCCTCGCGAATACGTTCCACCAGGAATCCATGCCATATCCGTCATTAAGGGCTGGGAGAGCTCTGCGGATAGAGGTGTAGGAGAATAGGTGTGTACCACGGGCTCGCGATCCAACAGAGAAGGTACAGATTGTGTGGCCGGGGAGGGGGTAATGGGAGGCGCTGTCGCTTCCGATAGATCTTTTTTTACTGCTCGTTCCAGAGAAATCGGTGTCGTTGGGTTCAAAGAAGATGTAGGTCGACGTAAAATTAAATCACAGCTGGATAAAATTCTTGGACCTGGAATCGAGGATGGGCGAGCTTCGATGGGATCAGAAATGGGTAGAATAGGCAAAGAAGGGGGTTCTTCACGTTGTGTATCACGTATTTCATTTGGAAAAAGAGCTGGACAGATGGAGTCTAATAATGGGGATAACCGAGAGGGACGAGAATAAGGATCGGGAGCAAGGCAATCTGTGAGTAGACGATCCCAGTCGCAACGATAATCAGGAGCATGAATTTGAATCGAAGGGAATTTACCCTCTGGAAATCCTCCTGTAATCAAATAGTACATCAAGACGCCAAAAGCATACTGATCCGCACGAGCGTGAAAGGATGAAGAACGTTTTTGCTCCGGAGCTAAAAAAGCAAAACTTTCTAAAAACGGGCGAGCCATCTTTTCATATTTTTCTAAAGGGAAGGGGTGAGGGGCATACAAGGGGAATCCATCTTGCTGAGTAGAAGGAAGACAGTCTAAGGCTTGCGCTACGGTCCAGAATATACGATGCACGATGGCTGCAGGATGGAGAATCGGGTAGAGATTGCCATCCGATAAAAAGAGATCTAACCCCGGCTTACCGGGTCCAATCCAAATGTGGTTAGGCTGAATACTTAGATGAGCTGTTCCTTGGTCATGGAGATAGTCAATGACCCCAGCAACTTGCTTAGCAACAGAAATCAATTCCTCTTCGCGGAGTCGATCCTGTCGTGCCGACATATATTGAGCTAGATGAGTCATCTCCCCAATTGCATCTAGGATGCAGTCGGTAACTAGAAAAAATTGATCTCCTTCACAAGACAGGGTATGTACCTTAACTAGTCTAGGGTGTTCTAGAGTGGCATAGCGACCTAAATGAGACTGAAATCGTTCTACGAAGTCTGTATCTGCTGTCAGTTCTTTAGGTAAGAGCTTTAGTAGATAATGCTTTTTAATGAAACGATGTTCAACTAAATATAAAGCTCCAAGTGGACCATCTTCTAAACGCTTACAGAGACAATAATCTCCTAATGTTTCTGTCTCTTGTACTTTCATGACCATTCCTCCAAGGGAAATGCACTCTCCCTAGATGAACGGCAATCTATCGAAAACAAAGGAAAAACAGCAAGGTCTTTTTGCCTCTTGCCCCACCTGACACCAGTTTGATACTCAATCCTGCGTAAGGTGAGTTACAAGGTTCGAGAGGGAGATAAGGTGGTGGTCGAGGGGTGAGGGATATATTGATTGCTTGTGTGGATGGACTGAAGGGGTTACCGG
>CAYLUD010000054.1:0-6865 GCA_964386785.1 uncultured bacterium
TCAGGGGCTCCTAATATCGTCTTTGCTACCTGTAGAGGTAGATGATAGTCGGAATCCTCCAGCGTTTTTGCCGACCCAATCGCAATATTATACTGAGTTGCTACGCTAGTCAATGCATCGTATTCATCGGATACGAATGAGACTTTGTTTCGAAGAAATTGCAAAAGATTAAACCAAGCTTGTTGCTGCTGTTGGTATGCTTCGAACTCTTTGGGGGTCGTGATCTGTTCTGTACTGAGTAGGGATTTGGTGGATTGACTGAGCAGACTTGATAAGTCTCCCATAGTGCACACAACATGGCCATTTGTTTCTGCCAATTTATGAAGCCGCTCAAGCAAGAAGTAAATAGAAATCAGATTCATCTTGGTAATACCTTTGTACACCATGGGCATCACACGTTGTTTGTTCACTCGCGAGAGAAGCTGGCGTAATATTGGCGTTTGTGTCTCGAATAGGTCCGTCGTATAACATACCCCAATCATGTGGCTTGGGTATCGAATCATCCACAAGGCTACTAAGGAAGGAGTGATCACGGAACTTTTTCCCCCTCCGAGCATCTCATGTTGAAATTGTCCCCCGCTGATCAATTGATTTTGAATATGAACCACCTGCTGTTTGGTAAGTAAAATGCCTAATGCATTTTCCAATACTAAAAGGACTCTAGTGATTTTTTTCTCTTCTGATGTGCTTGCATGATTAGCCTGCTCAGGATCGTAGTATTCTTTCTGATTTTCTATCTGTTCTAACGCGGCTTGTGCGATTGCAGAAGGTTTTTCTTGGTTTTTCTGTATAGCAGTAGTTAGGCGTGTTGTTTGCTGTAGTAAACGGTTAAGTTTCAGGAAATTATATATATGTTCGCTTAACTTCTTCTCATTTGTGATTTGAGCATGTTCGTTCAATAAGGAGAAATCATTCATCTGGTAACACCAGAGCAGTTGTGCAAGGTGACCATCTAGTGGGTGTTTGGAGACTGTTCGCACACCTTGCCCCTTGAATTGAATCAGGTCCGCAATCTGTGTTTTTTCTTGTTCAATAGACTGTCTCAAACGATTCAAGTCAGCAAGGTGTATTTGTTGAGTATGTGGAATAGTCGGATTTTCTAGCGGCGTGGACAGATCCCTCTGCATCTGCTGTAGAATCGTAGATTGTGGTAGCTCTGCTGCGAGGCATCTGAGAACGTGACTAATCAGGACATCTTGCCCAGATTGTTGTTGGACGTTCTCTATTGAAGAAGGTGTCTGTGATAAGAAAAAATATGGAGGGATGTCTCGCCTATATAATGAGAGCGTAGACCAGTCAAACGAAGGTGGCGTAGGAACGGGCTCTACCCATTTCTGAGAATGTTCCATGTAATAGCGTTCAATCCCTATTCGTATCTCGATTTCTTCTGTTCCTGGAATATAAGCACTCTTGTCCTGGAGTTCTTGAATGTACTTCCTGGCACTAGAACCCATAGGAAATTGGATCGTGGAATTATTCTTTAGTAAGCCATCTATATCTTTCTCATTTTGCACGAGTTGAGGGATAGCTTGCCATAGCTCGATTAGGGAAGATTCTGTAGAGTTCAGCCATCCCTTACACTGATGAACTAGAAGGCTTAGTTCATGGCAGAATACCTTTTGGGCTATCCCTTGCTTATTCCCCGGTTCCCACGATGAAAAGGCCTCTACAATCTTGTCTAATCTAGGATCCCATGCATCTAATAACAAAAATGCGTCCTGACAATACTCTCTAGCTTGCGCAAACTGGCTTTGAATAAAAGATAGGTATCCTAAGTAGAGAATTTGAATAGGAGATACGCTATCGGATAAGAAAACACCCGCCTCAGAGAATGTATAAACCCAAGCTGTAGGAGCTAGTTCTGAGACACGATCATAGGTAGGTGCATGTTTGGCACGGATCTTTGCTGTAGCGCTTAGCGTAGCATCTACTGCTTGATACGTATAGGGATACACCACAAGGCAATACTGTGCGGCATCTGGATTGTACAGAATGTGAGCATGTGGGAAATAGAGATCCAGGCCTATCTTAGCAGCGTGCGATTGAAAGGGAACTAACCGATATCCAGGGTACATAAGAGATTGCCACACCATTCCATGCTGGTTATAAGTAACATCTCCATGCGGACCGATGAGTACAGTATCACATTGGTTTGATGTAGTATTCATAAGATAACAGATAGCTGGGTGGAGTTTGTGAAACTCATTTTTCTGGTCATACTGCACGACAGTATGGTGTGGGTAAGACTGAAGTCTTAGATCCTCAATATTGTCTTCGTTTAGCTTACCTTTTCCTATGAGTTGACCCTCAGTATCGAAAAATTGTAAATAATAGTCAGTTTTGTTGGGGGCGGAGACAATCCAACAATCAGTCTGTTGCAGAAATGAGGGTAACAGGGATTTCTGCAGATAGTTGATGGGCACCCACCGCATGATTGTATCGGGGGATGTAATCCAAATAGCTAGGTCCTCTGTTCGGGACGATTGAATGGTCACAGTTTGGTTCCCATCTTGAATGGAGAGGTGACGTCCATCATTAGCCAAGGGAAAAGAGATGTGTGGTTCTTTTAGGAGGAGTTGACTTATACCCCTCCTTTCTAATAAAGCAGATGTGTATGCGTCAAGTCGTTGATATCGTTTAGTTTCTGCATATCCATGAAAGAGCTCGATAGGGGAATTCTGTGCGATCCATACCCATGTGGAAGGCTTCCCTTCTATGGTAGCCTGACTCCATGGACCTTGAATCCCTGTAATCTGGGGCATGAGCTGCTGCATATTGTCGGGTAGAAATTTTTTTTCGTGAGCCAGAAGTAAAGACTGAATATTCGATTTGACATGACTTAATGTAGAGTTGCTTGGTTGACTTCCAAGACTGATCCATATTTGAAAAAACAAGACAATTTCTTGATCAGTAGGTTTCTCTTCTGCTGCAATGCGTAACGCAAGAGCTCCTGCAATGTCTTGTTGGTCTTCGAGATTGAGACTATTCACGTCTATCTTCGGAAACTGCTCCTTGCACCAAGTAACCATAGCAGCCTTCGCCTCCTGGTTCTCGATGATTTCTATGCTTGTTGCACATATTTTTATACGCAGCGAAAGAGGAATCTCTGCATTCTGATAGAATGCGGAAAGGAAAGGAAATATAGAATGCGGATCTAACAAGGAGGCTTGGTGCAGAGCATCTCCAAAAAAGAGGATGTTGCAAATAAGGTTTTTAAAAAATGCATCATCTAGGTATTGAACCCCTTGCTGAGAAAAAAAACGCAGTCCTGAAAACACGCGGCCTACTCGATCTGTAGATAATAAAAGTAGAGCGCGCACATCATCCCCTGAGCGAGGTACGCCTTTGTACATGATGGTGGGGAGCTCATCACCCCGGCATGAGAGCAGGGTTATTGGGGTATGATATGGCCCAGTCGCTGGATTCATGTCATTTTTGTTACATGGATTTCCATTGTGTAAATAGAGTGAGTCTTGGGCCCCATGGTTATTAATCATGGCCCCAGTAATCGTGGAATTCAGAGCATCTCCTGGAGCGCAAGTGTAGGCCATACTATGGAATGGAGAAAATAAGGCATTTGTGTTAGTAACGGCTTCTTCTAAATTTTTTTTCACTTCCTGTAGGCGTAAATCACTGCCCAATTTGTTCCAAATTGTTTTACGTAACGATTCTTCTCCACATTGATTTTTAATAAATTGTTTAAAAGCATCGAGCTGATTTTTCTTTAGCTGATAAGGATCTTCATTATCAGATCCTTTCTGGGATGGTATAGTAGCATAGCGGTAGGGAGCTAACATCAGCAGAATGGCTATACAGGCTAGTTTTGCATTGTTGACTACAGGTTCGTCATATTTTGATTGGTTTGTTTTTGTGGAATTCCAGATTGGAATATTTGCTTTTTGCTGAAAAGCACGGATCTTGCTCAGTAATAATGCGCCATGAGCTCCTAATTGAAGGTGGGGGTCCTCTAGGGCTGCCAATAACGGACCACTATCGATATAAATTGGTGGTGTAGTCGATGATCGGGTCTGATGGCTTCCTACCATCTGTTGTATCATTTCGAATAATCCCAAAGCAGCCACAATCATAGGTACAGAAAGCCCTTCCCGTTGTGTATTGGTATAACAACGGAATATCAGAAGTATCCAGTTACAACATTCCGCAACTATAGCATCAGGTGTATCCACTCTGCTTCGTGTCGACATATTTTTAAGGTTAGCGGAAAATAGGTTGCAGGCATGGCATAGGGAGGCTTCCAATTCAGCTACGCGATTCTCCTCTATAGATGGGATGCTCTTGAGAGTATTCGTATATACATCCCTAGCGGCTTGAGCTGTTTGTAAGTAATTTTTTATATCAGCGGGTGTATCGATCAATGTAGCATATAGATTTTGATCAGCAATTTTAGAATCAAGATGTATTGTACGAGAAATAACAGGATCAGGTATCTGCGGATCTTTAGGAGGTACCCGCTGGATTAGCTTATCTAAAGAAATGGCAGCAGGACTCTTTAGGTCAAGGGCAGATTGCTCCTGAATAGAAGAATTTCTTATATAATTCTCTAGCTTGTTGATATCAGGTCGGATAGCATTTTGTTCAACAATAGAAAATTTTGAAGTCTGCTCCCGTATCTTCTTAGTCACTCGGAGCAATTGCGCTATGTACGTTTGGTTTTCATCGCATTCTATCGCGATCAGGAGCAATCGACACCGCATCTGCCATCGTTTCATTGCGTGATCGGGCCCGCTCAGCTTCATCTCGCTATAGGCTTGCTTCAGGTAATCTATAGAAAAATCCAAATTCAGTTGTGAAATCGGAGCATTTTCCATCACCTCATATAGATGGATTGCATCTATGAAAGCGGCTTGATCCAGTTTAGCCTCTGCCTTATTTTGCTTAGCTTCTGTAGTTCGTGTCATGACTACCAAAGCACGTGTCAACGTATCCATCCCAATGAATGTGAATGGATTTCGATAGGAAAAGGATTGGTGTTCTAGATACCTCTCTAACGATTGTAGGCAAAATTGTTGATAAGGATTCGTGGCCGGCCAAAATTGCTTCCAAGATGAGGGCTCTATTACACGATTCTCATCTAGCCTTAGAGTCCAGCCGTGTCGATACACACCATCGCTATTCATGAATGTTTGCAAACAAACATTTCTTGCTTCCTGAATTTTCTTAACCATCGCCTGTCCACATGTCTTTGTATTCTCCAGCTTGCTAGATCGCAATGTAAGACAAGGCAAAGAGTGTGCATGTGTTTGTTCCTGGATTGAAGCAAAGAATAATGGGTCTTCAGCGTTCTGTACCTTCTCAGTAGCCAGTACTGCAACTAAGCTTGGGGCATCATTCGAATTAGGTAGATCATAATGGTACGTATTCCAAGCATTAGGCTGCCACTTGAGAAACCAAGTTTCGACATCGATAATGGTAGATAGTGAGTTCAACCTCTTTGCGATTTCTGTGTGCCAATAGGTTTTGGCCTGATTAAAGATGGCTATACAGCCATTTTGTCCCCACATTTCAGAATTTATAAGCGATTGTTTTGTACCCTGGCGATAGGATTCACAAAAGATAAATGCTGTCTTGCCTTTTATCCTGTTGAGTGCTGTAATAAAAATATTCTGGCGACTTCCTATTTGATCTTGGATTTCTTTGCCATAGGCATCAAAAATGTTTTGATATTTCTCTTCTAAACCAGAATCGCAAGTAATGACGTCCTCATTATATTGCAATCGATCATCAATCAATTCCCAACAGCGCGCCACATGCTTATATTGCCATAATTCTTGAAATGCTTGTTTGTTTTGGGTATAGACGTCTTCATTAATCCACAAATTATTTAGTGTATCCTTGGCTTGTTGTTGTTGCCAACGTTCCAAGAAGATAATCGAACGTTTCTGATGGTCCTTATCATCTGAATAGACAAGCGTGTTATATAGCTGATCTTGAAATATTGTTTTGGGATTGCACCATACCAATGGATATATAGAGGAGCCCCACTGGATAAGTTGCTCGAATTTTTTCTGAATAACCTCGACTGTTTCACATTCAGGAATAGGCTCAACAAATGCATTCAGCTCGGCATTGGCAGCGTTTCCCCATTTGGTTATGCATGCAGCGACCCTCTCATTGGTTTGCAATGGAGCCCAGATTTTTGTATCGATCTCCAACAACCAGGAATCATCTTGCAAATTATGAAATCGATTTTTGGAATAGCGTTCCATTGCGTTAATGCATGTAGTATCAGGATCGTCTTGATTGAACTGGTTTAGTTCTTGCTTCAAGACTTCGTGCCATAAACCTAGGGGATGACCAAACCACTTATTAGGAGCATTCTGCGCTAGTTCTTGCCATGCTGTGAAGACTGGAGTGGGATCATTTTGCTCAAGTAACTGATTAGCAAGTGGTTGCAATATCCTTACTTGCTCTTGTTTCCATTTTT
This sequence comes from uncultured bacterium, assembly GCA_964386785.1. Classification (GTDB taxonomy): domain Bacteria; phylum Chlamydiota; class Chlamydiia; order Chlamydiales; family JAAKFR01; genus SZAS-3. The sequence goes on from CAYLUD010000054.1 coordinate 6,446, forward strand.
GGAAATAATGATCGTGCAATCGGTAAGCAGTATAGAGCCCACCCGCTATCACGGTTAACGCGATCGCTGGGTATAAAGGTCCTTTGATTTGAAACGTTACCTGACTGAGGATCTGAAAGCAATGGGGGTGGGAAGGATGGGAATAATGGATCGCTACAAAAACAATAGCAGATAGGCCTCCAATGATCGTAATGGCAAGGATAATCTTTCCTGTAGTGGGCTTCCAGTTTAAATATTTTTTTTCAACAAGAAAGGATGCGTCCGGAGATATATCGTTATTCATATAATTATTCTTATTTTGAAATAAATAAAAAATCAATCTTTAATAAAAACGTAACTATATTAGTTTGAAATGGCATTCCCATGCAGGGCGATTGCATGATAAATTATTTGACTCCCAGGAGCTTAAGTCTGTAGGAC
>CAYLUD010000055.1:0-6698 GCA_964386785.1 uncultured bacterium
AATGGGTTATCCTTATTCAGTCGTCTGATTCGTTATATCAAAACAGAGCGCGTTGATTTGGTGGTCACGCACTCTTCTATAGATGCTTGGATAGGAGGTCTGGCCGCTCGCTGTTGTCGTATTCCCGTTGTGCGCACCCGTCATCTATCTACGCCGATCGCAGGTGGACTCAATAGCTTACTATTATATCGTTATCTCGCTGATTGCGTGATTACAACTTGTGCTGAGGTGGTGCCTGTATTGCAAAAGCAAGCTAGGCTCTCTGCCACTCGATGCCTTTCGATTCCCACAGGAGTGCCGATACCAGTAGTAGATCCTATACGCGTCCAACAATTTCGAGAACAATATGGAATTGCATCAGATGAAATTGTGATTGGTACTGCCTGTGTGCTTCGAGGATGGAAAGGGATTGAGCAATTGATCCAAGCAGCTCATCTGCTGCGAGAACGAGAAGGAATTCGTTGGCTCGTTGTTGGGGATGGGCCTAGTGCTTCTTATTTTCATCAATTAGTAGCTAGTTATCAATTAGGTAACAACGTGCTATTTACAGGACACTTGGATTCTCCGATAGAGGCTATGGGTGCCATGGATATTTTTTGTCTTTTAAGCTATGCCCATGAAGGTGTAAGTCAGGCTGTATTGCAAGCAGCTTCTCTAGGAAAACCTCTCATTACGACCCCAACAGGCGGATTGAAAGAAGTGTGTATTGATGGGGTCACAGGGCGTCAGGTCCGCGTAAAAGACCCCTTTTCTGTTGCGCATGCAGTATCAGCTTTCTTAGATTCCTCCAAAGAACGAGCAGAATGTGGAATTCAGGCTCGAACCTTAGTGTCGAAACATTTTAGCTATGAACGAATGTTAGATCGCTTGGAGTCCATATATACACCTTTCGTGATTCCAAAATCTTGATGGGGTCATAAACGAGAGCGAGGTCCTTATTGGCGTTGCATCAGTACTATATGTTGCGAGATGGAAATATTTTTTTTGATCCGATCGAGGGGTAGTTGCAAAAGGGACAAAGTCTTGATAGGATTCTTTGTTTTTGTTAAGAACATGGCGCGTATGAGTTGTTCTCCATCCTGTATAACAGAAAAGTATACTTCTTGGATCTTCATTACAGGTATAATTTTGACTGTAATGAGTGTGGTATGGATTGTTTTTTCTTTCCATCCCTCGTATTCCGCATTATTAGGCGGGGTGATATCTCAAGTCGGCTCGAGTCTTCTTGCTATAATTGGATTTGTCTTGTTACAGATATCATGTTATCGAAAACATTAACATCATATTGAACATCAATAAGAAGGAGATTTATGGATCAAGAAGCTGTTACATGTTTTGCTGAACTATTGCAGATAGCCAATCGTTTATTAGGCCCAAAAGGGTGTCCCTGGGACCATACGCAAACATTGCTTACGTTGAAAGAGTACCTGTTAGAAGAGGCCTATGAGCTTTTGGAGGCTATTGATCTTGCAGATGACCCCAATATCATAGAAGAAGTGGGGGATTTGTTTTATAACTTAATATTTATTGCGAAATTAGGAGAAAAAGAGGGTCGATTTGCCTTAAAAGACTCCTTAGAGTCTGTTAAAAATAAATTGATAGCGCGCCATCCCCATGTGTTTGGAGATACTCAAGTGTCTTCTATTCAGGAAATTCGAGAAAACTGGGAAAAGGTCAAAGCTACAGAAAAGCCAACACGTCAACACCCACTAGATGGTATTGCAAAAAATTTACCTGCTCTTGCACGCGCGTATGAAGTGATTGATAAGGGGAGAAAAGAATCCTCAGAGCGTGCTAGCTGCAATGAAGAAGAGATGGGGGCGCAGCTCTGGCAATTGGTTCAGAAATCTGTAGCAGCGGGTATTCATCCTGAATTTGCTTTGCTCAAATATACTCGTGAGCAAGAACAAAAAATTCGTGCTGCAACTTAACCGCATCTGCAGTATCCTCGTCCAAGGTCGGGGATTCCCTAGAATAGTTCCATTTGAACCAGGTCAGGACCGGAAGGGAGCAGCCTTAAGAATACGGGCTATGTTAGGGAGGGTCTCCGGCCTTTTTTCATGATCAAGCCTGTATTGTTGCAAAAAGTAATCAGAACGATATGTAATGTTTGGAATTGTTTACAAAAAAAAATACAACTCGATTATGATCGTAACATCTTCACATTGGAGAAAATTCATGAGATCTATCCTGTTTTTTGTAGTTTTAGGCGTAGCCCTTACGTCCACAAGTTGCGTGCGTTCCTATCGAGATACTTCCTTGTATCAGTCGACAGGTCAAATTAAACCAATTGTATCGGTGATGCCTGTGATTAATACTACAGGACAACAGGGCCCAGATTGGGACTATGCACGTGAATTTACTGACGAAATTCGAAAGAGGGTTTTTGACTCTTCTCGTCTCTATCTGCTTCGAGAGGGAGGGTCTATGGCTTTGGCTAGAGAATTTAGCACCCCAAATCCTATGGAAATTCCTTCGGATATCAAGTCTCGTTTGGGCGCAGCGTCAGCAGCAGAGTACGTCGTGGTCACCGAGTTTCTAGATCAAAAAGAAATTCCCTACGAAACAGCGAGCAGCCGAGCTACGCAAGAAGAAGCAGGAGCTGTTCTCAGTGTAGCGTTACGAGTCCGGGTCATTGATTTACGAGGAGATACTCCTAAGGTTGTGTTGCAAGAAATTATCGATCAAGAGCATATGGTTGCTAAACCATATCTAAAAACAGATTATACCAAAGCTTCTTGGGGTACGGATGCCTATGCGAGCACCCCACTTGGAATGGCACATAGCAAAGTGGTCCGAGAGTTAGTAGCTCATGTTGAAAGTTATATTATAGCAGTACGCTAGTCGTTCCTCATGGGGCGAGATGGATTCTCGCCCCATGAGAGTAGTTTGCGTGTTTTTTTTCTTGCCATTTCTATTCGTTGTATGAGTCCCATTGGTTGCAGTTCTAGCCATTCGCATACCTCTCACACTACCCCCGATTCTTCTATCCCTTTGGACCCCCTCGATTGGGAATCTCAATTATCCCTGAATTTGTTTAGGCATATCCATGGGGATCGCGAACTAATAGAAGACACAACTGCTGGTATGGTCGAAACAGTAGTTCTTGCTTGGTTACAAATCTATTGTCAGAAGGAATCCCCCAAGATTCTTCCATTGTTACAGTTGATTAATCTTGCAAATCACCGATATTCCATTGAGGCAGTACAGTCTTTTATTGATCGATTAGAAGCAAACAAGCGGGCTCTCATGATGGGGGGATGGCCAGGCCATGTATTGCTCTACTATATTGAAAGACATGCTAAGAACTATTCTTTTTATGTTTTTAATACAGGAGATGGAGTCGAGTTTCATCCTGAAATACAAAATAATGGAAAAACGATGAACTGTCCATTTTTATGGTATCCAGATATCACTAGGGAGCAAATCAATCAAATCTTGATTCCTATGGTAGGGATTCTATCGCAGGACGGCCAAAACCCTTGTCCATCCAACTCTGAGCCAAGCTCGTTTCTATACGAACAGGTATGGGAAAAGATATTAGGCCCTCCTAAGAAAAATAAACTGGATTTTTTTATTACACCACAACGATCTGGCACGTGTGCATATCGCGTGTTTTTAGCCTGGCTTCAGTTTGCGTTGGGTCGACCAGAATACAAAATATGGCATCATGCCCTACATGTGAATACGATACAAGCGATGACCAAAAGAGGAGAGAGGGCGGGTAGGTCATCGATAGAGGCGTTTTGGCTTGATATAGCCATCCGTAATACCTTGTATTCTGCAGCAAAATTATTACAAAATCGTTTTATTACAGAGAAGATGGCACAAATAACTCTAGAAATTTGTAACAAAGCTCGTACCTCTCTCTCCCTGATACCTCTAAGTAAGAGGATTTCCTATTCGGGCTTTTTTTTTGAATCAGAGATATCACCCTATGATTCCAACGAAGAATCAGAGGGTGATATCTCTGATTCTTCGTTGGAATCAGAGGAATATCCGTCAGATGTTTCGTTGTATACATGGATAGACATAGTAACTGGGGAGTATGCTCAGCCTTTCGATGCTCTGGATCCTATTTCTTATGTCCGAACTGATGAAGGATTAGTAAAAAGCCTGCAGACCCTGTATGTACTTTTTGATGCTACAGAAGCCCTGCAGCAATCTACCCCCCTAGCGCTACTAGCAATAGATCATGTAATACGAGCTCTGCCTCTTGATACGACACGATGGGATGAAAATCTCATTCAGCAACATGGAGGTGTTATCGAGATTGTTCGAGTATTACAGGTCTTACACGAATCTTACGTGAAGATATTGAGTCAAGAGACACATATACTGCCTCGCCATGTGCATACATCCCTTAGGATCATCGCGCTCATTCATGTGCTCGTTTGTTTGGATGTACCCAGCATAGGTGACTATTGTTTTTCTCTCCCAGAAGTCGATAGGATGCTCCATCCATCATTGGTTTATTTTGACCCATTAGATTGGCAACAATCGCATGAATTATGGAATTTTTTTCAAAAAATACAGCAACCCAACTTGAATCTATGTGAATATATACCATATCGGAACATTGTAGCAGATGATGAAGGGAAGACGGTTGGCTCTCCCTTATTTCATTTGCATCGCGCAACTTTATATTGGCAGCGCTGGCTGCGTGATACCCTACCCGTCGATTTCCATCGCGGTATCTCTCATGCCCATTCTTGGATTCCGTTAATCAGTCGACAGACTGAGGATCTAGAGCAAAATTCTGATGTAATCATTATTCCTCGTTTTAGAATACATGACAGATATGCGTATGCAGGACAAAGGATATTACTAGATCTTTCTCCTGAAGGAGCGTGTTGGTATAGGGAAAATCCTCTTGTAATGATTCAAGATGTTTTGTCTAACGTTTTTATTTTAGATCAGCCACGCATCCAAACGCTATTTGAACATATATTATTTCAATCGACACAGAATATCTCCGAGGTTGCGGAGCACCCTCTTCAAGAGATGATACAAAATCATGTCGAGTTACTCATTAATTTTTTAGAGCGCCTCGAACAGCACCAGATTACACAACCTAAGGATCAGATGAGTTTCAGGTTGTTTTGGGTGCGATGTGCACAACGCTTATGTCGCATACATTCGGAGAGCTTTCGTCAGCACGTTATCAGTCAGATTCCATTCATGCAAACATGGTTGCATCACGAACATATAGATCAGTACATGCACGGAATGATCCATCTATATCTGGCACATGCCTATAGTGTGTTAGGCATCGACACGCTCTCTGATCAGCAGATACAAGCACTTATCATCAGCTGGGTTTCTTGCCATAACCTCTCCAATAAAGAGGTGCCGCCAGATATCATGCCCACCATTCGCAGTAGTTTCATACAGAATAAAAAATATCTATGGGCGTGTATAGATTCTGATTCATATGTTTTGCATCCTGGGATATTAGGTGTGAGACAGGAGGATCCGCATCTAATTTGGAGAAAGCAAAGAAACGAGTGGACGCTCGATATTTCAAGTCCATACGCAACCGAATACTACTCTATCCATCTACTGTCTTTGGTTTATAGAGTCATCGAGCAACCAGATAGCACTGCATTGTATGAATTCTGTGTCGCAAAACGGTTGTTTGATTACCCATTAATCGCTCAACGTGTACAGGGTAAATATATTCTAGGTATCCAACGAGAATATGGACAAATACGTGCTTGGTATTCGGAGACGCACGAGTGTTGGATGGTTGAGAGATTGGTTGGGGGACATTGGTATGGATATATTGACCCTGAAATCGAACGTCCGGCCACTATTCCATTTAATTTATGGTGGACTCATTCGCATTGGCTATTACTACACAAAGAGCCGGGTACGGTACAAGCGCCTTGTATTGTAGTGTCTCCTTTGATGCAAGGTAAGATCGTCTATGAAATATCTATAGGCTCCGAGGAGGAAACCCCACAATATTATCAAAAGATCAATCCTACACCCCATTTAGTAGATAGGATGTCTTTACGACCGATCTTAGGAAACTGTGTGGAAGAGTTATCAGAAGAATTAACAGAGATAATCAGCCCTTTTGAATCACCACGTCATGTGTGGATGGAGACAAACCAAGGTTGCCCGAAACATCTTGTGTTTCCTAGGTTCAAAAATGAAGAGGGCAACATGCTACAGTTCTATTTTGATCACGATGAATGGAGGATGCATAGGGGGCCTAACTTCTATCTGCAGCCCTGTGCCCCAAAATTGCCTCATTTAGGTGATTTTTGCAATTTCCTGTACTTGACAAGCGATCAAGATAAGGCTCTCCTGCTGGTTCCGGTACATCCTGCGGATTGGTCTCGCTCCTTTGATTTGCACATCGATTTTGCACTACCTTATTATGGCTCGAATATATATGAAGAAAGCCTACATGGACAATTCGAATATGTTGTTTTGGAATGGAGCGATGGTAGGGTGGTGCCGCGGTCACCAAAGGCTTCTTGCTTTTTAGCCTATCTATATTTTGTACATCGAGCTTATGTGCCAGCTGCTGAGCTTTTACAACACTTGTTAGCGGGTCCTCCTCTTTCTTTGGCAGATTCTGAAATTCTAAAATTTTTCTCTGAAAAAAATAGTTACACAAACTCCACTCCCTCTGCTGCAGCAATACGCCTGCATGTCATTGCGCTGAAAAAACGCGCAGGGATTCA
>CAYLUD010000056.1:0-4569 GCA_964386785.1 uncultured bacterium
CAAAAGGTGCTCTTTTTCAAGAAATTAGCATTCGCTTACGTCAAACTGGCGTTAGTATTACTTGCAATTGAAGATAATACTATAAATTTATACTTAAAAAAACGAATTGATTGATTAAAAAACCTCATTTCAAACATTTTTAATTCACGCAGTAGACAGCTATCTATCCACAAATTGCAAATGGGGGTCAGCACTGACTATGAAGGCCTGGAAGTACGATCGATGAATTCGGTGGAGGGGGCACTCGTATCAAGAGCTCGATTCCCTAGATGTAGTAGATTTCTGGCTACCTCTGGCATGTCCCTGCTTTAGATAAGAGAGCCATGTACTGACACGATGGTCCCATGAATGTAATGTACAACACTGTTGGCGTCCGTGCGCGACATGGGCTTCGTAATCCTGATTGCAGTACTCGATAATAGAGGGAATTTGCTCCCATCCACCAAATGGGCAACTGCCTATCCTACCAAAATCCTGGTTCCATAGTGGGGTAGTACCTGTGATAGGAATAGCCCCTGCATCCCAAGCATATAGGCAACGTTCGTGTAAGCCGCGTTTGAAGCGTATTGCGCTATTGAGCACAAAGTGTGCTTTAGGTAACAACTGTCTCATTTCTTGAAACGCAACAGGAGGGTGGCACGTGATGTTGGGTACATAACGCTGCCAGGGGCCATCACCCCAAATGGTGAGCCACGCGGCAGGTATCGAGCGTAGCATACGAATGCGATCTTCGCCGCGGACCCAATGCTCGATCTCATGAAACATAGTTAGAAACTCATGGGGAGGGATCGAGGATGCGATGAGGATGTCCCAAAGAATAGCTGGTGTGGTAAGGACCTCCAGGGCGATTTCTTTCATCAGCTGAGACTTAGTGGCCCCATAGCGCTGGAGCCATTGAGCTTCTTGTTGTTCTACATCGAGGCAAGAACCAAAGTATACACAATTCCACTGTTTTTCTATTGGCCTTACCCTAGGCGAAATGTCGATACCCACTGGCAGAAAGCAAGGGGCTGGATATCCCATGGCTTCGACTCTCTCTACATCACTTTGATCACAGCATGAACACTCCGAGTCCCAATGTGGGAGGAAATAGAGTGCGGGATCTAGAAAGTAAGAAAAATGAGGAATGCCGGTATAAAAAGAGGGTGATTGCCCGCCGATACGGACATCGGAAAAAGAAAAGGTACGTGTTGGCTTCTCTTTTTCAATCAAAGTAAGCAATTCGTCGTGTCCATCAGGATGAGCTTGATAGACTGTAACCTTGCAGTGTGCTCGTTCGAGGGCCTCGCGCCAGCCTTTCGCAAAATATGCCGTTGAATCATACCGATTACGTAGCAAGATGAGAATTATATGCATGGTGCGCCATTCTCATGTAACCACTTAGAAAATGCAGGAAGATGACGTGGTACTAGGAAGGCTGGTACTCGATACTGAGGGTAGATGCAGGATACATTTTGGTCATGAATGATTTTCACAAGAATTCCTTCTTGATCCTGGTGGGTACAAATAGAAAACTGGTTATGACGTGCTTCTGCTAGAAAATGGCTATCCTCTTTGATGTCGATGGGTAAAAAATGAGAAGCCTGCCACACACTTTTTTTGTATGCATACGTAAAGCCGTATCCCTGGGACCCCATCTGTTGAATTGCCTCCCCCCATTTTTGAGGACTTTCTGGTGGGGCCACCCACTCCGTAAGTTTTCCTGCACCTAATGGATCTACCACATGATAGTGCGATGAAGGCTGAGCTGTGAGCCAATAGTAAGTCTGTCCCCCTTGTCGATCATAGGCATACCAGGATGTAGTTGCAAAGAAATCTGTGGATTGCATGGCGTGGGCTACTCGTTCTAAGTACTGGGGTGCATAATAGTCATCGTCATCAATATGTACGATGATTGATTCTGTAGCAGCAGCCACTAATCGATTCCTTTTTTCGCCGATCGAAAGAATTTCTGGCCAATGGAAATAATGTACTCGGGGATCACGGAGGGTAGAAAAGAAGGAAGAAGATTTATACGATGTATCTCCAATATACCAATTCCACTCTCGAACTGTCTGAGCCTGTAACAGGCGGTAGGCCGCTTCGAGTAGGGATTCTCGATCTGCTGTTGGGGTGATCAAAGCCAAGGGGGTCTTGGGCATGCTTGGCTGGTAGGATGTCGATCCTCTTAGTTCCGTTGTAAGAACACCTAGAAATTGGGGAAAATATCGCTGAAACAAAAATAGTGGGAGACGGAAGTAGGCCTGTGTATGTGTCGTCTCGTTCGATGCAATCTGATGGTATAGTACTCCCTGACTATCTTCCACTGCGTTCGTCGCTCCTCCATAACAAGGAGTACGACGGCGACACACGCCTCGACATGTAGGGTTAATGCTAGGGCTGATCGCAGAGACCTCGCGCAAAAACCATCCGGACGGCAAGAGATGTGGATGGCGATTCGAGCTACTCCAAGTAGGTTGTTGGCTCGACCAATAGAGGGGTTCTTGCCTGCTTGGATCCCATCCAAACCATCCTGTTAGGTAGGAATGATCTGCATGGGCAAGGCGTTCGATGCAAGATTCTATATACTGAGGAGCATACTCCGTCCCCTCTTCCAATTCGATTTCGATCTCCCCTTGACTAGGATGGGTATGGCATCGAGCATCCTGAATCCCGGCTGGTGGGGAGCCAATCCACTCCCAGTCCTGGCACGTTTGAACCACCATCTGATGGTATAGAGATCGGAGGACTTCCTCTGAAGCAGAGGGGGGGTGTAAGGAAACTAGAGGCATCAGTCGAGATCGTATCGCATTTGATCTTCTTTGGCTAGCTCCTCTAGTTCTTGCGTTGTATAGGTCGATTCGGTCATACGTGCAATACGTTCTGCGCTATGTGAAGGGTGAAACCTGTTATGAGCAATTCGGCGGGCTTGCTGCCCCAAGGTCTCTCGTTCTCGAGCGTTACAGAGTCTTTCTATCCCCTGCACCAATGGATCCAGCTGCGGTCGTGCATAATGAAGTTGAGCAATTTGCAACTCAGGTTCTGGCGGAGTAAATAAGACGCCCCCTCGAAATAAATAGGGATTTGTAGAAGCTTCTAATGCAATTACTGGTTTTCCCATAGCAAGCAAATCGACAATCAAGTTACTGGCACCTTCAGCTCCTGAAGGTTGAACAAAAAGATCTAGACAGGCGTACTCTGACAACACTTCGGGATAAGGAGTCCAGGAACGGTCCCAAAAAAACCAAGGTTCTTGGCTGTAATGAGAGATCATTTCTTGCAGTCTTGTTTCATAATTTGGATAGACAGATTGTTGAGGAAAATCGCCTTTGAGAACAAATACAATAGACCTACGTTGCGCAATCTGACGGACAGATTCAATAGCAAACTCTGGATTTTTCCAATATTCCAGTCGAGAAATGGTCCCAATCGCTACCGAATGGGTAGGCAAAGGTTTGTTCAGTCGCTGTGCCAAGCGAGGTAAATAGGTGGGATCAGGAGTAGGATGGGCATGAACAAAGTGATGGGGAATATAAAGAGGTTGAGGCAGACTGCACTCTTGTGCACGCTGGGATGCGAGTAAAGATTCTGTGATAATGAGATTCACCGATTGATAGAGCGAAACAAGTAGCCGTTCTTCCGGTTGATGTACATAGAGTTTTGCAATTATGGGGACCTGTTCGAGGAGACCCGTTGCATATAGCGCAGCAAGGCCGCTTGACCAACTTAATACAATAGATCTCCCTTTGGGAGATGTTAGCCTGTTGTGGAAGCCTGAAATACAGGGAGTATATCCTTCTTCGGCGAGGTTTAGATTGAGATGAGCTAATACATTGTAATCAGATCCTAACAAAGAAGGAATGTCGTAGCAAATATAAGGAACTCTTAGTGTAGAGCAAAACTTCTGTGCATATACTTTTTCACCCATATCAGTATGAAAGTGTGAAAACACATGTAAGGGAACTGTCATCTTGTTTTAGTGTACTGCATAGAAAAAAAAAGCCCCGCAAAAAATGCGGGGCGAAAGAAAAATGGCAGCGTCCTACTCTCCCATACTCTTGTGTATAGTACCATCGGCGATGAAGAGCTTGACTTCTGAGTTCGGAATGGGATCAGGTATTTCCTCTTCTCTATTACTGCCAAAAAAAATTGTCATAGCGTATTCGCTCTTACGAAGAAGCGTTTAAGAAAGGGTCTAAACCCTCAGCGCCGTTTATCGTAACTTGTTCATTTTCTTAGCCTACTCGGCTAAGAATGATGATAAAAAATCAAGCCGATGGACTATTAGTATTGGTTAGCTCAACACATCGCTGTGCTTACACATCCAACCTATCAACCACGTGTTCTTCATGGAGTCTCATTGGGATATATGATCTTGAGGGAGGCTTGGCGTTTAGATGCTTTCAACGCTTATCCTTTCCACACGTAGCTACCCGGCAATGCCCTTGGCAGAACAACCGGAACACCATTGGTGTGTCCACTCCGGTCCTCTCGTACTAGGAGTAGCTCCTCTCAAATATCCTACGCCCACAAAGGATAGGGACCAAACTGTCTCACGACGTTTTGAACCCAACTCGCGTACCGCTTTAA